>NZ_QPGN01000003.1:0-462285 GCF_003335205.1 Brachybacterium sp. JB7
CCGATCACCGCCGCCACCGCGATCACGAGGGCCGCGACGACGGCGGCGATCGCGACGACGGGGGAGTGCGGGGCATCGGTCGCCCGGCCGACGGCGATCCAGGCCAGCCCCCAGATCATCGCGGCCGGTGCGGCGAGCGGGCGGCGCCCCAGCACCGTCAGCGCGATGCCGATGGCGGCGACCGCCGCGAGCACCACGACGGCGAACAGCTCGGGGACCCCGAGCCCCAGGAAACCGGAGCCCTTCAGTGCTGCGGCGATGTCTGCGCAGGTCGCCACGCTCACCCAGCCGAGGTACAGCCCGAAGGTGCCGTCGACCACGAGACATTCGACGAGGCTGCGGGGCGGATGCACCGTGATCCGGCGGAACAGAAGCGCGAGCACCGCGAGGAGCAGGGCGATCACCGGCACGCTGACCCACACCCAGCCAGCCTGGATCACGAGGATCCAGGCGGCGTTGAGCAGCATGGAGGCGATGGCCGGCATGGCGATCCCGCGGTCGTCGCGAGGATCCCACCACTGCCACAGGGTGTAGGCGCCGAGGCCGGCGTAGATCAGCGTCCAGATCGAGAACGCCGAGGAGGCAGGGGCGAGATGGGTGGAATCCGCGGCGAGGAGGCCGCCGGCGGCCTCCTCGATCGGGTCCCCGCCGAAGGCGCCCACGCCGACCGCGGTGCCGGCCATGGCGGCCAGGAACGCGACCGTCACCGCCGCGCGCCGCAGCAGGATGCGGGAGCGGCCGTCGGCGGCACGTCGGCGTCTCGCGGTGTCGGCTCCCCGAGGTGGGGCGGTCCGGCGGTGCGGGGTGGTCATGTGTCCGGCTCCTGGTCGTGTCGTCGCGTGATGCCCTGCCCGGTGGGGCGGGTGGTGAACGGCGTGGGGGACGGTGAGGTGCGCCCGGGCGGGGGCTCGGCCGCGGCGCCGTCGGCGTTCTCGGCCGCGCGCGCAATATTGCGCTGCATGCCGCCGAAGACGATGCCGTGGAAGGGCCACACGGCCCACCAGTAGGCGTCCCCGAGCAGACCGCGAGGATGGTAGACGGCGCGCTGGTGCAGGAGCGACCCGCCGTCGTCGGCGGACTCCACGCCGAGCTCGAGCCATGCCTCGCCGGGGACCCGCATCTCGGCGCGCAGGCGCAGCAGGCGGCCCGGTACGAGGCGCTCGACCCGCCACCAATCCAGCGCGTCGCCCACGGCGAGACGTTGAGGATGGCGACGGCCACGACGGAGGCCGGGACCGCCGACGATCCGGTCCATGAGTCCGCGGGCGACCCAGCCGAGCCGCCAGGAGTACCAGCCGTTCGTGCCCCCGATCCCCTCGATGACCGACCACAGCGTCTCGGGGGCGGCCGCGACGTGCCGACTGCGCTCGTCCCCGCGGACGATGCCGCCGGTCCACTCCGGGTCCTCCGGCAGCGGGGCCGACGGGGCCCCGGCCGGGGCGGCGGAGTGCCAGGCGGTGCTCACGTCGAGATCCCGGATCCGGGTCAGGGCGAGGGAGATGGCACGGTCCACATCGGTGAGTCCGCCCTCGGGGTCGGGGACGAGATCGCGGAGGTCGGACTCCGCGGCGACCGATTCATGGATCAGCGACTCGACCAGGGGGCGGGCGATCCCCGTGGGGACCGGGGTGACCAGGCCGATCCAATGGCTCGCCAGGCGCGGGGTGAGCACGGGCACGGCCTGGATCCGCCGCGGGCGGAGACCGGCGACAAGGGCGTAGGCCCGCAGCAGACCGGAGTAGGTGAGCACGTCCGGGCCGCCGATGTCGAAGGTGCGGTTCGGTGCGCCCTCGAGCCGGGCGGCGCCGACGAGGTAGTGCAGCACGTCGCGCACGGCGATCGGCTGGATGCGGTTGTGGATCCAGCGCGGGGCGACCATGACCGGTAGCCGTTCGGCGAGGTGCCGCATCACCTCGAAGGACGCGCTGCCGGAACCGAGGATCACCGCCGCGCGCAGGACGACGGCGGGGACCGGGCCCGCCAGCAGGATGTCGCCGACCTCCTTGCGGGAGGCCATGTGCGGCGAGAGCTCCTCGTCGTCGGGGTGGATGCCGCCGAGGTACACGATCCGTCGCACCCCGGCTCGGGCGGCGGCGTCGGCGAAGTTCTGCGCGCCGGCGCGGTCGTGCGCGGCGAACCCCTTCCCGCCGCCCATCGCATGGATGAGGTAGTACGCGACGTCGACGCCGTCCAGGGCGTCCTCCAGCGTCGCGGGGTCCATGACGTCGGCCTCGACGACCTCGATGTCGCCCCGCCAGGGGCGTCCGTCGAGCCGGTCGGCGTGGCGGGCCATCGCCCGCACCCGCAGACCGGCGCGCAGCAGTTCGGGGACGACCCTGCCTCCGATGTACCCGGTGGCGCCGGTGACCAGGACCAGCGGCGGCTCCGAGGGGGCGTCGGCGCGGATGTCGGGGGAGCTCATGAAGGGCGTCCTGTCGTCGCAGGGGTGCGATCCGCCGTCATTCCCGCTTCCGTGTCCGCCGTCGCCGTCGACTCGGGCGGGAGCAGGAGGTCGGCGGTGCGGAGGATCTCGTCGGTCACCGTGCTCAGCGCATGCACCAGGGCGCTCGGCAGCCCGTGCCTGGATGCGGAGGAGACGGCGCTGGTCAGGTGCCAGCGGGCGAGCTCCTCGGTCCAGGCACGGGAACCGCTGTCGGTGAGCAGCGCACGGGCGCGTCGCGCATCGGCGGCGTCGAGGTCCGGCTCGCCCAGCAATGGCCGCAGCTGGGGCCACTGGGCGGTGGTGGTCGCGTGCGCGATGAGCGCGGTGCGCTTGCCCTCGCGCAGGTCGCCGAGGGCGCTCTTGCCGGTGAGTCGTTCGTCGCCGAACATCCCCAGCAGGTCGTCGACCAGCTGGAAGCCGATGCCGAGCAGGCCGCCGATCTCGTCGAGGACGCCGAGCATCTCGCTGTCGGCGCCGGCGAGCAGCGCGCCCGCGTGGAGGGGGAACTGGAACGAGTAGACGGCGGTCTTGAACTCGGCGACGGCCAGCGCCTCGCGGAGGGCACCAGGCTGCTCGGTCGGGCCCAGCTGCAGGCGCACATCGGCGAGCTCGCCGATCGCGGAGGAATGGACGGTGGTCTCGAAGAGGTCCAGGAGACGCTCGACCACGGGGGCGGGCGCGTCGCAGCGCGCGATCGCCCGGAACGCGGTGAGCAGGCCGAGATCCCCGGCCAGGATGCCCGCCGCATCTCCATAGCGGCGGGCCTCGGCGGCCGAGGTGCCGTGCTGCTGGACGTCCTGCGCGAAGCGGCCGGGCAGGCTCGGCACGCCGCGGCGCATCAGATCGCCGTCGATCACGTCGTCCTGGACGACGAAAGCCGTGTGCAGCAGCTCCAGCGCTGCGGCGACCTGCACCGCGGCCTCGCCGCGGAGACCGCCGAGGGCGCGATGCGTCGCGGTCAGCAGCGCCGGACGGAACCGCTTGCCGTCGTCGGTGGCCTGCGCGAAGGCTGACCACAGGTCACGCCGACCCGTGCTCGGGGCGGTGCCGTGCGCGGAGACGGCGCCGGTGAGCAGCCGCGCGATCTCGCGATCCACGGCGCGGTGGTCCGCCGTGCTCACGATCCGCTCGCAGGTGCAGGTGCAGGTGCAGGTGCAGGTGCAGGTGCACGCGAGAGTGCGGGGGCGGACGCGGCGTCGGTGCCGCTCGCGGCGTAGGCGGCCGGTGCGGTCGCGGTCATGTCGCCTCCTCGAAGCTGCTTAGCCTATCTATGTAGTTTGACTGTAGCATCGGAGGATGGTCAAGAGTGCGGGCGAGCCGGGCAGTTCGTACTGGTACGACGGCGAGGATTCCGCCGTCGACCTCCTCTCGGCTCTGAGCGGGTTCCGCGCGGCGGATCACGAGCTGCGTCGGCGCCTCAGCGCCGGCATGGAGATGAACAGCACGGACCTCTCCGCGCTCCGCTATGTGATCGCCCATGAGGTCGGGGAGGACCCCGCGACGCCGCAGGCGCTCGCCCGCCACCTGGGGATCTCGGGCGCGTCGACCTCGAAGCTGCTGGACCGCCTCACCGCATCCGGCCACCTCGAGCGCGTGCCCCACCCGCGCGATGGCCGCTCGCGCATCGTCGTGGCCACGGACCACGCCCACGCCCAGGTGCGCGAGCGACTGGGCGGGATGCACGAGCGGATGCTCGCCATCGCCCGCGAGGTGCCTCCGGCGGACCGGCCGGCGATCATCGAATTCCTGCGCGCGATGGCCACTCACCTGGACACCGAGGCGCCGCCCGAGGAGCTCACCGCTCCCGAGGTGTGAGACCGTCAGGTCATGGCGACCTCGGTGCAGCAGCGTGCGCGGACCCTCTGGAGCGCTGCGGCGCAGCCGGAATCGGTCACCGGATGGCTGCAGATCGCCAAGGCCGTGATCGCGGGGACCGTCGCCTGGTGGCTGTCGAGGGACGTGCTCGACTCCCAGATGCCCTTCCTCGCGCCGTGGACCGCGCTGCTCACGGTGCAGCTGACCGTGTACCGGTCCGTCTCCCACGGCCTGCAGACCCTCGTCGCCTCGATCCTCGGGGTCGCGCTGTCCTTCGTCATCGGCGTCGGGCTCGGGGTGAGCGTCGGGACCTTCGCGCTCGCCCTGGCCGTCGGGATGCTCGTGGCCCTGGTGCCGTGGATCCGTGACGAGGGGATCGCGATCGCGACCACCGCGATCTTCGTGCTGGGCGCGGGCTTCGGGGAGCAGCAGCCTCTGCTGCTGGACCGCATCGTGGAGATCGCCCTCGGCGTCGGGGTCGGCGTCGTCGTGAACCTCCTGATCGTCCCGCCTCTCCGGGAGAAGCAGGCGTCGCGCTACGTCGACAGCATCAACCGCAGGATGGGCGGTGTGCTGGTCGACATGGCCGACGAGTTCGCCACCGCCTGGGACATGGAGCGGGCCGACGCCTGGGTCCAGGAGACCCGGGCGATGTCGGAGGAGCTCGGCGGCGCCTGGCAGATGGTGCGGTTCGCGCGCGAGAGCGAACGCGGGAACCCGCGTACCCGGCGTGCGACCGGCCGCTCCCGCCGTGGGCAGGGGGTGGCGGCCGACCATGCCGAGGAGGCCTCCTACGAGGACATCCTGGCCCGGGTGGAGGAGGGCGTCTCCCACCTGCGGCATCTGTCCCGCACGCTGCGCGAGGGCGCCTACGCGGACGACGAGTGGGACGACCGGTTCCGAGAGCGCTGGGTCGCGGTGGCCCGGGACGCCGGCCGCGCGATCGCCGATCCCGACGCCGAGGTGGAGCCGATCGCGGACCGGCTCTCCGCGCTCGCCGTCGACCTGGCGGATCACACCGAGCTGCCGCGCCGCTCGTGGCCGCTGTACGGCTCCCTGATCGCCAGCATGGAGCACATCGCCGTCATCGTGGACGACGTCGCCTCGGCGAGGGCCGCCCGGGAGGCGCCGACGGACGGATGAGGCATGAGGCGTGGGCATCCCGGGCGATCCGGAGCGCCCGCGCCGAAACTGGAGCCGGATTTCGAGGCCGAAGGATCCGATCTCCCCAGATGTGGAGCGCTCCCGCTGGAGCTGTCGGCTGCGTCGCAATATAGTTTCCTCAGGCAATCATATGGGCGTACTGTTCCCCTCATGGACACCGAGAACCTCGAGCAGCGCCGCACGATGCTGCACGCCCTGACCGCGCTCATGGCGCAGTGGTCCTCCCGCGACTTCCAGCGCCGCATCACGGCGCAGAGCGGAGTCGTCCTCGACCCCACGGGCGTCCGCGCGCTCTACGTGCTCGGCATCGCCGGCGGCTCCGGACGGCCCAGCGATCTCGCGGACGAGCTGCACCTCACACGCCCTTCGGCCTCGAAGCTGATCAGACGGCTCACCGCTGCGGGGCTGCTCGAGCGCACTCGCGACACCGCCGATGGCCGCGCGGCACGGATCGCCCTGAGCGCCGAGGGGCAGCGCACTTACGAGCAGCTCGTCGCGTCAGGAATAGACCTGCTCTCCGCCGCCACCGAGGGCTGGGAGGAGGCCGATGTGCGCGCCTTGTCGGCGCTGCTCGAACGATTCACCGACGGACTGCTGCGCAGACCCGGCGGTCCCGAAATCGAGGACGAGTCGCCCTGCCGGACGTCCGAGTCGTCGAGCCGACCCGACTGAACGCTTCATCACCCAGCCACCCGCCGCGGGCGGCTGTCACCCCGAAAGGACACACCATGCCTCGCACGTACGTCATCACCGGAGCCGCCTCCGGAATCGGTCGCACGACCGCCCAGATCCTCACGGACCGTGGTGAGAGGGTCATCGGCGTCGACCTCCAGGGCGCCGACGTCTCCGGAGATCTCTCGACGACCGAGGGCAGGGTCGCGGCGGCCGAGGAAGCCGCAC
Organism: Brachybacterium sp. JB7; assembly: GCF_003335205.1. Taxonomy (NCBI): domain Bacteria; kingdom Bacillati; phylum Actinomycetota; class Actinomycetes; order Micrococcales; family Dermabacteraceae; genus Brachybacterium; species Brachybacterium sp. JB7. The sequence goes on from NZ_QPGN01000003.1 coordinate 6,323, forward strand.
GTCTGGCCGGTGGCACCCTCGACGCGGTGATCGCCTGCGCCGGTCTGTCGATCCCCCAGCCGATCACCGCGTCGGTGAACTTCTTCGGGATGACGGAATTCCTCGAAGCCCTGCAGCCGGCGCTGACCCGGTCCGAGGCCCCTCGCGTCGCGCTGGTCTCCTCGATGGCCTCGATGCAGCCCGTGGTCCCTGCCCTGGTGGACGCACTGCTCGCAGGAGACGAGGGGGTGGCCGTCGAGATCGCGACCCGTATGGCGGATGACCCCCGCACCGCGAACGTCATCTACCCCTCGTCCAAGCGCGCCATCTCCCGCTGGGTGCGCCGTGAGGCCCCCACGGCTCAATGGGCGGGAGCCGGCATCCCGTTGAACGCTGTGGCGCCCGGCACCGTGGTCACCCCGATGACGAAGGATCTCCTGGCCAGTGACGACGGCCGCGCGATGACCGACGCGTACGTGCCGATGCCGCTGAACTCGCACCAGGGGCCGGAGAGCATCGCGCACCTGCTGATCTGGCTCACCTCGGTCGAGAACACCCACTGTGCGGGCCAGACGATCTACTGCGACGGTGGGGCGGATGTCGTGCTGCGTGGAGACGACGTGTGGTCCTGGAACGATGTGGCGATGCGCGAGACCTTCGCGGAGATCGGCGCCGGACTGCAGGAGTGAGCGCTGCGCATACCGCAGGAGAGGCCCGATCGATGATCGGGCCCCTCGTCGTCTGGTGCGCGAACGGCGTCAGCGGGTTGTGGTGGCCGCTTCGGCGATCGTCTTCGTGTTCTGCGCGGTGCGGACGGTCGCGACGCTGAACTCGAGGCCGAGGCGCATTGCGATCAGCGAGATCACCGAGGGGATCCACCCGAACACGATCGCGAGGACCAGGGGCACGGCATTGAAGCTCGCCTCGTCGAAGTAGCTGTTCGCACTGCCCAGCAGCACGCCGAACAGGATCGCAGCGACGATCTGGCCCAGCCACATCAGGATCGCGACGAGGAACGCCACGATGTAGAGGAACGCCGAGAACTTCACCGTGATGAAGTGGGTGAACGTGAAGTCGAACAGGGCGCGGAAGAATCCTGCCTCGCCCTGCGCCGTGGGCGCAGGGGCCCAGGAGGTCTCCTGCGGAATCTGCGGGCCGGAGGTCGGAGAGCCCTGCCCGTACGCGGGGGAGCCCTGTTCGTAGGGGGTGGAGCTCTGGTCGGCACCGGGCACCTGCGCATCCCCGTACGGTGACTGCGGCTGCTCGGAGGTGGCCCAGGGCTGGTCGGCGGAGCTGTTCTGCTCCGGGTGCGGCGATTCGAGGTGGTCCCCGTCGGATGGATGCGTCATAGCGCGATTCACGTCCTTCATGCGTCGATGGCTGGTGCGCGGTGCGCGCGAAGAGGGCCCGGAACGGCTGCCGATCTCCTCGTACTGTCCCCACGGGAACCATAGTGCGGATCCGTGCCCGCAGGCGACGAAACTCCGCAAGCCGAGATCAGCGACGGCAGGCGGCAGCTCGGTGCGCGGTGGGCCAGCATCGCGGGGTCGCTCAAGCCTCGGGGATGTCTCTGCCGAACGACTCGAGCGTGATGTCCACGGGTTCGGGGCCGCCGCGGGTGCCCGTCTCCAGAGCATCGAGGCGGGAGAGCTCCTCGTCGCTGAGCTCGAACCCGAGCACGTCGAAGTTCTCCGCGATCCGCTCGGGCCGCACGGACTTGGGGATCACCTGGCGGCCTTCCTGGACGTGCCAGCGCAGGATCACCTGGGCAGGCGTTCTGCCGTGGGCCTCGGCGATCCCGGTGACCGCGGGATCCTCCAGAGGGCTGCTGGCGTCCGTGCCGTAGGCGACGACCCCGCCGATCGGCGACCAGGCCTGAGCGAGAATGCTCCGCTCCGCGCCGAGAGCGATGACGTCGCGCTGCTGGAAGTAGGGATGCATCTCGATCTGGTTCACGGCGGGAGCGACCTCCGTGGCGGCGAACAGGCGCTCCAGATCCTCCACCATGAAGTTGCTGACGCCGATCGCCCGGACCCTGCCGTCGGCGTACAGCCTCTCCAGCGCCTTGTACGCCTGGATCGTGCGGTCGAAATCGCTCGTGAGCGGCTGGTGCAGGATCAGCAGATCGATCGTGTCGAGCCCGAGCTTGCCGGCCGCCTTGTCGAACGCGTGCAGCGTCTCCTCGTACCCGTAGTCGGAGATCCAGATCTTCGTCTCGACGAAGATCTCCTCGCGCGGGATGCCGGAGCTCGCGATCGCCTCGCCGACACCGCGCTCGTTGCCATAGGCCGCGGCGGTGTCGATGTGCCGGTAGCCCACGCGCAGGGCTTTGACGACGGCCTCCTTCGTCTGCTCCGCCGGGGTCTGGAAGACGCCGAAGCCGATGGACGGGATGACGACGTCGTTGTTCAGGGTGAGATCGGAAGTGGTCATGCGGCCACGCTAGGCGCGGGACGGCGCACGAGGGAGGCACTGGGAGTACGTGGAACGGTGGACCCTTCCGCTGCACGATCCGGCCCGGCAGCATGAGGACGTGGTCGACGCTCTCGAGGAGTTGGACATCGCCCTGGTGGCGTCCTGTTCGGAGTTCGACGAGAGCGCCATGGCCTCGAAGCTCAGCGTCAGATCGCCGACGACCGGATGGTGCAGCCGCTTCACGCCGGTGCGATGGAATCGCACGTTGTGCGCGGCCCAGCGCCGCCGGAAGTCCGCGCTGCACGTGGAGAGCTCCCCGATGTGGTCCTGCAGGTTCTGGTCCGCGCACGACGGTCAGCGGTGCGGGTAGGCCGCTTCGCGGTCCTGGAACTCGAGGATGGCGGGGTTCCGGATCACGCCGTCCTGGATCTCGATCGCGCTGTCGATGGTCTCTTCGCTCGCCCAGGCAGACGGACCCGCCATGACGGTCTCCAGGAAGGGCAGGAGCGCGGAGCTGTTCTCCCAGCTCGCCGAGTTCCAGAGGTACGAGGGGCTGTGGTCGACCGCGTAGTAGTACACGCCGTTGTCGAGGCGGAGCATCGGCTCGACGAAGGAGGTGGGCCGGGCGAAGGAGAAGCCCATCCCCTCGTCACAGGAGACGTCGATGATCAGGCTTCCTGGCGTGAACTGCTCGAGGTCCCCCTCGTTGAGGTACAGCAGCGGGGCGTTGGGGTCCTGCAGGGTGCAGTTGACCACGATGTCGCTCTCGGCGAGGAACGGCGCCAGCGGGACTCGGCCCTCGTCGGTGATGGCCTCGCTCATGTACGGCTCGTCCTCATGGGCGAACTGCACGATGTCCACCGAATGGATCGGGGAGGCGACCGCGGCGACGGCGCGGTTGGTGAGCACGCGGATCTGGGTGATGCCGTGGGCGCCCAGCGCGGTGATCGCCCCGCGCGCGGTGGCGCCGAACCCGATGACGGTGGCGGTGAGGCGGCGGCCGTAGTTCCCCGTCGAGCCCAGCAGCTGCAGGGAATGCAGCACCGAGCTGTAGCCCGCGAGCTCGTTGTTGGTGTGGAACACGTGCAGGTTGAAGGAGCCATCCGCGTTCCAGTGGTTCATCGCCTCGAACGCGATCAGCGTGAGGCGTTTGTCGATGGCCAGCTGGGTGAGGGTGCGGTCCTGCACGCAGTGCGGCCAGCCCCAGAGCGTCTGACCCTCGCGCATGGAGCGGATGTCCTCGTGCTGAGGCTTCGGCAGCGCGAGGATGTCGGCCTGCTCGAACAGCTCGGCGCGGGTGCACACCCGGGCCACGTGCGGGGCGAGCTCGGAGTCGGGGACGCCGAAGCGCTCGCCGTAGCCCTCCTCGATCAGCACCCGGCCTTGCAGATCCGGGGGGATCCGCTCGAGATGCGCCGGGTGCAGGGGCACCCGCCATTCATCCGTCTTCCGGGAGAACCCGAAGAGTCCGAGGGTGGGCGCGGGGCTGGTCATCGACCCGCTCTGGTCGTGGTGATGTGGCAGCACGTGCTTCCGTTCCTGGGTGCCCGGTGGCGCCCTGGCTCTTGACGATAGAGCATGGCGCTTCCCGGCCCCTGCCGCGGTGAGACGACGGACCCCTGCCGCGGTGAGGCAATGGGCCCCCGCCGCGGTGAGGCGACGAGCTCTTGCCATGGCGAGGCCGCGGGCCCCTGCCACGGTGACATGGGCAGGGGCCCGCAGGCGGTCGGCGTGCCGGATGCCGAGGCGTTCAGCCGATCACGGGCTCAGCCGAGCACGGGCTCAGGCGCTGACGCGCTCAGTCGCGGAGACGGGCCACCAGGTCGATCTCGACCCGGATGTTCGCCAGCTGCGAGCCGACGGTGGTGCGCACCGGGAACGGCTCGGAGAAGAACTCGCGGTAGGCCTCGTTGAACTCCTGGAAATCGGCGAGGTCGGCGAGGTGGACGGTGGTCTTCAGGGCGTCGTCCAGGGTGGCGCCGCGCTCGGCGAGCACCGCCTGGATGTTCCGCAGCACCTGGCGGGTCTGCTCGCCGACGTTCTCGGAGACCTCCCCGGTGGTCGGGTCCTGCGGCCCGAAGCCGGCCGTGAACAGCAGGTCTCCGCTGACGATCGCCTGGCTGTAGGGGCCTGCGGGCTGCGGGGCGCTGGTGGTGTGGAGGGCTTCCTTGTGGCTCATCGTTCTCCCTGATGGGTTGTGCTGATAACTGCAGGTGCAGGGTCTGCGCCCTGCGGGGCCGACGGAGCGGGGACATGCCCGCCGTCGGAGCTGTGGTCGTGCCCACCACCGGGTGCGTGAGGGGCCGCGGCGCTGTCGGGGCTGGGGGCGGAGGCGGCGCGCAGGCCGCGGCCGCGATGCTCGCCGGTGAGACGGCCTCCGGCGAGGACGGGTCTGCCGGCGACGAGCACGTCGTCGATGCCGACGGCGAGGGCGGTCGGGTCGTCGTAGGTGGCGCACGCACCCACAGCGTCCTCGTCGACCAGGACGATGTCGGCGAGGTGACCGGGACGGAGACGGCCTCGGGCGCCGAGCCGGAACCGCTCTGCCGCTCCGGTGGAGAGATGCTGGGCGGCATCCGGCCAGGTGAGGAAGCCATGGTCGCGCACATAGGTCGCGAGATAGGTCGCGAACGTGCCGCGGGAGCGCGGATGGGGGTGGGCGCCGACGAAGATCCCGTCGGACCCTCCGAGGTGCCCCGGATGGGCGATGAGGCGGCCGAGGTCCTCGACGGGGCGCTGATCGCGCACCGCCATCACCACGTTGACCTCGAGCGCGGAGGCGGCCAGCAGATCCAGCGCCGCATCGATCGGATCGGTGCCGTGGCGCGCGGCGACCTGGGCGAGGGTCAGGCCGTGCGCCCAGGCGAACTCCGGGGCGACGGTATGGGCGATGGTGATCAGCACCGGCCACTCCGGACCGAGGCTCGGGTTGTGGGCGACCTGTGGGAACCACTCCCGGCGCAGCTGCTCGCGCTGGGCCGGATCGCGCAGCAGCACGGTCGCCTCGGCGGGATCCATGGCGTTGACCGCCGGGGGCAGCAGCGTCATCCCCAGGATCGAGCAGCCTCGCGTGTACGGATAGGCGTCGAAGCTGGCGTCCAGCGCCTGCGCCCGGAGCCAGGCCATCAGCCGTGCGGCCTCGTCGGCCCGGGTGTGGAAGTGGGAGATGTGCACGGGCACGCCGGCGTCGAGCCCGATGCGGGCCGCTTCCTCGATCCCCACCTGCGAGTTCTCCTCGTAGCCGCCGCGCATGTGCGTCACGTACGGCAGGCGGGCCGCCGAGAGCGGGCGGCACAGGGCCGCGATCTCGTCGGCCGCGGCGTAGATGCCCGGGGTGTAGTCCAGCCCGGTGGAGAGGCCGACGGCTCCGTCGGCCACCGCCTGCGCCACCAGCGCCGTCATCTCCTCGATCTCCGCCGACGTCGCGGGGCGGTCCGCGCTGCCCATCACCTGGTGGCGCACGGTGCCGGCGGGCACCAGGTAGGCGACGTTCAGGGGCGTCGTGTCGTCGTAGGTCGCCAGGAGATCGGCCACCGAACCGCCGCGGAAGGTGGGGTGCGGGCCGTTGATCGCCGCGAAGTACCTGCTGCCGTGGGCACCGTCGCCGGGGGCGTAGGAGACGCCGTCCTGCCCGCCGATCACGCTGGTCACGCCTTGGCGCAGCAGTGCGAGCTGCACGTCCTCGTCGAACACGGCGCCCTCGGCATGGGAGTGGGCGTCCACGAAGCCGGGCATGACCAGGCGTCCATCGGCCTCGAGCACCTGCGCGCCCGCCGCACGGTCCGGATCGATCCGGCCGACGGTGGTGATCTGCTCGCCCTCGACGAGCACGTCGGCCGGTGTGACCATGCCGTCCTCGACGACGCGGCCCCCGCGGATCAGCAGGGCGGTGGGACGGAGAGGATCGGGAACGGCCATGGTCATGATCCTTGCAGAGCGTTCAGCCGGTCGGGGTTCGCGATATCGGGTCGCAGGCTCGCCGCGGCGGTCGCGATCGCGCCGACGGTGCAGATCACCACCACGTAGACGATCACCGGCCAGATCGAACCGCTCGCCCAGCCCACGAGCGCGGTGGCGATCAGCGGGGCGAGGCCGCCGCCGAAGGTGTTGGAGAGCTGGTAGCCGATGTTCACGCCCGTGGTGCGCTGCTCGACGTCGAACATCTCGGTGAGCATGGTCTGCAGCGTGCCCTGCATGGCGATGCCGGGGATCACGAAGCCGACGATCATGCCCAACCAGATCAGCACGGGGACGTGCGTGCCGAACAGGGCGAAGGCCGGCCAGACCAGCAGGGCGAAGCCGATGCAGCCCGCGATGTACACGCGGCGTCGGCCGATGCGGTCCGAGAGCATGCCGTAGGCGGGTGCCATGACGATCTGTAGGGCGCCGACGATCATCGTGCCGATGAATCCGACCTGCGGCGGCACCCCGCCGGAGACCATGAAGGCCAGGCCGAAGGTGAGCACCACGTAGCCGGCGATCGACTGGGGCAACCCGATGAGGATCCCGAGGATCGCGTTCCTGGGGTGGCGGAGCACCTCGCGCAGGGGTGAGGGGGCTGCGATCTTATCGTCGGCGATGTCCTGGCTGTGCTGGGTGAACTCCTCGGATTCCTCGAGGTGGCGGCGCAGGAACACGGCGATGATCGCGAGCACCAGGGCGAACACGAACGGGATGCGCCAGCCCCAGGTCATGAAGAACGACTCCGGCCCCAGGCCCAGGCCCGCCATCATCCCGGCCGAGACGACGTTCGCGACGCCGGCGCCGCTGATGAGGAGCGCTCCGTACAGGCCGCGGCGGCCGACGGGGGCGTGCTCGACGACCATGGTCGCCGCGCCGCCCATCTCGCCGCCGACGAACAGTCCCTGGAACATCCGCGCGATGACCAGCAGGATCGGGGCGGCCAGACCGATCGCGGCGTCCGACGGGATGAGGCCGATCGCGGCGGTGGTCAGACCCATGCCGATCACGGTGATCAGCAGGGTGAGCTTACGGCCGAAGCGGTCGCCGATGTAGCCGAACACCAGCCCGCCGATCGGGCGCAGCAGGAAGCCGACGGCGAAGGTCGCGAAGCTCGACAGCTGCGCGACGAAGGCGGAGTCCGACGAGAAGAAGACGGCAGGGAACACCGCCGCCGAGGCGAGCCCGTAGAGGTAGTAGTCGAAATACTCCATGAGCGTGCCGATGGCGCCGCCCGCGATGGTGCGCTTCTGGGTGCTGCTGAGCGTGGCGGCGGGGCCCTGATCTCCGGGGATCGGGGCGTCCGGCTGCACGGTGACGCCTGATGTCGACGACATGCTGTCCTCCTCGACGAGCATTGATTGACTGACTGTATACATGGTTGACAGAGATTATGTCCACCCCGGGTGTCATCATGGCGGCATGACGGCCGAGCGCACCAGACCGAGCACCCCCGCACGCACCACGTCGAGCGCCGAGCCGAGCACCGGCGCCGCTGCCGAGTCGGAGACGGGGGCGGGCATGGCTCCGAGCGCCGGGCCGGGCGCGGCGGCGAGCACGGCTGCCGAAGGGCTGCCCCGGGCCCGATTCGCGACCTTCGAGGACGCCTACCGCGCGCTGACCCCGCTGATGGAAGCGATCACGTCGGTGGTGGGCTCGCACTGCGAGGTGGTGCTGCACGACCTGAGCCGGGGCGACCTCGACCATTCCGTCGCCGCGATCGTCAACGGGCACCTCAGCGGTCGCACCGTCGGCGGACCGTCGACGAACCTCGGTGTCGAGGTGCTGCGTGACCAGAGCACCGACCACGATGCCCACGGCTACCGCGGCCGCACCGCCGACGGTCGCGAGCTGATCAGCTCCTCGACCTACTACCGCGACCACGACGGAAACGTCATCGCCGCCTTCTGCATCAACGTCGATCTGACCCCGGTCCAGACCGCGATGACCGCTCTGGACGCCCTGCTGCCCACGGCCCGCGAGGACGTCGCCGAACGGCCGAAGGAGCTGGTGGGTCCCGATATCTCGAGCGTGCTCGAGGAGATGGTCGACGAGTCCATCGCGCATGTCGGCAAGCCCGTGCCGGTCCTGACCAAGCCCGAGCGGATCGAGGTGCTGCGCCTGCTCGAGGAGCGCGGCGCCTTCCGCATCAAGCGAGCCGCCGATCTCGTCTCCGCCCGGCTCGGGGTCTCCCGTGTGACGGTCTACGGCTACCTCGACGAGATCCGCCGCGGCTGACCCCGGGGGAGTGGGGCGGGCTGTGCCGTCCGGCTCGCCCCGTGCGCTGCCGGCTCGACGGTCCAATCGGCTGATGCGCGAGAAGCTGCGAACCCGCCACGCGGCCGATGCGGAGCAGGGAGCGCGTCCCTAGCGTGACGGGTATGCCTCGCTCCGAGAAGAACCTCCCCGAGAGGGCCCGACGAGACGCCCCCACCCATCGCGGTGGCCGCACCGTCCAGATCCTCGCGGTGCTGGCGCTGACCGGGATCGGTGCAGAGCTGCTGGCCGCGTACGCCGAGACCACCGGTGACCTCGGCGGCGTGGCGTTCTCCCTGGTGTTCTTCGCGGCGCTCTACGGGGCGCCGGCGCTGCTCGCCCGCGACCTCGCACGACGCCTCGGCTGGGGCTGGCCGAGCATGCTCTGCCTGTTCGCGGCGCTGGGGGTGATCCAGGCATGCCTCATCGACCAGTCGCTGTTCTCCGCCGACTACGGCGGGTACGCGGGCTGGGCCGAGAACCGCGAGCCCACACTGATCCCCACGCTGGGCTTCAGCGGATTCAACGCCTACTCGTTCCTGATGGGCCACCTGGTCTACAGCTTCGCGGCACCGATGGCGCTCGCCGAGGCCTGGTCCCCACGGCGGGCCCGCACGCCCTGGCTCGGCCGGGTCGGCACGACGATCGCCGTGCTCGCCTATCTGCTCGCGGCGCTGATGATCCTCGGGGACGAGTCCTCGCACTCCGGCAGCGTGGCCCAGCTGTTCGGCGCAGGGGTGGTGGTCACCGCTCTGGTGGGGATCGCCGTGCTGTGCGGGCGCAGGTCTCGAGGGGCCGGTTCGCCGGACGAGTCTCCCGATGGCCGCCGACGGGTCCCGATCTGGATGGCGATCATCGTGGGCCTCGTCGCCGGGCTCGTTCCGGATCTCATGCCGCCGACGTGGCTCGGGACCGCTCTGTCGATCGCTGTCACCGCGGCGCTCGGCACCGGGGTGCTCGTGGCCTCCCGACGGTCCTGGTGGACGGGGCGGCAGATGGCGGCCGTCGCGTTCGGACTTCTCCTCGAGCGCGGGCTGCTGGCCTTCACCTACTACCCGCTGGCGGGCGAGGTGACGGCAGCGGCGAAATACGGCCACAACCTCGTCATGCTCCTCGCGGTGCTGCTCGCCGGCGTGCTCGCACTCCTCCCACGAGGCCACGAGCAGGAACGCTCACACTGACCGCCTGTCCGTCGGCGGTGTTCAGGTGCGGAGCGCGCAGGATCGTGCAAAGGTCATCGCATGAGGCTCTATCTGTCGTCGTACCAGATCGGTCTCCACGGCGACGTGCTCGCGGGACTGGTCGGCGGGCAGCGGCGGGGGCGAGTGGTCTCGAATGCGTTGGACGGCTACGACGAGGAACGCCGCCGAGCTGATACCCGCCGACAGATCGCGCAGCTTGCCGAGCTCGGACTCTTGGCGACCGACCTCGATCTTCGCCAGCACGACCCGGACACGATCGCTGACGAGGTCGGAGAGCCGGACTTCCTGTGGATCCGCGGAGGGAATGTCTTCACGGCGCGCATGGCGATGGCTCGCTCCGGCCTGGACGAGGTGATCATCGAGGGCCTGCGCCAGGATGCGTTCGTCTACGCCGGATTCAGCGCCGGTGCGTGCGTGCTCGCCCCGAGTCTCGCGGGGCTCGAGCACTGCGACCCCGTGGAGGACTGCATCGCGGAGCACGGCACCGTGCGATACGACGGATTGGGAATCCTCGATCGACCAGTCGTCCCGCACCTCGAGTCACCAGAACATCCGGAGACTGCGCTGCTCGGGGAGGTCGCGGCACGCTACTCCACGGCAGGAGAGCCGTTCTGGGGACTGCGCGATGGCGAGGTCCTGGTGACGGACGGCAACGGCGGTGCTCCGAAAGTCCTCTGAGCTGCGGGTCCGGCGGCCCTCCCGGCTGCCCGCTGCAGACGCCCGCTCACCGACCTGTAGCGGGCGGGCGGCTCAGAAGAAGGTCTCGACCGCCTCGAGCACGGTGCTGCCGTCGGCGTCGACGACGGGGATCAGGCGCCACTTGTCGAAGGCTGTGCAGGGGTGGGACAGCCCCAGGGTGACCACGTCACCGATCGCGATGCCCGGATCGCCCGTGTAGCGCAGAAAGGTGTGCTGGTCGTTCAGCGCGGTGATCTCCGCGGCGGCCTCGGGTGTGAACGGGCGCTCCGCGCCGCCGAGCCGGCTCGCGACGGCAACCGGCGTGGGCAGGCCTTCGTCGAAGGGGACGTCGCGCTTGCCGGCGTCGAGCAGGGCGAGGCCGGGCTCCGGCATCGAGACCACCCGGGCATAGGCGCGCATCGCAGGCAGCAGGGCCTGCTCCGTCGCGACCTCGCGCGTCGTATCCAGCGGGGAGATGCCCCGGTAGAAACCGGAGTCGTGCACGATGTAGGCGCCCGAGCGCAGGATCGCCCGCACGTCGGTCAGCGTCTCGAAGCTCGCGGCGACCAGATCGAAGTAGGCACTGCCGCCGGCGCTCACCCACGGGGTCCCGTCGATCAGCGGGCGCAGGCGCTCCACCAGCGCGGCGAGAGCGTCACAGTAGGCGCCGACCACCCGCAGGGACTCCTCAGCCCGGTCATGGGCGAGCGCGCCCTCGTATCCCGCGGCCCCGTACAGGGTCAGCGTGGTGGAGGCGGCGATGCGCTCGGCGATCGCGACGGCGGTGGCCTCGTCCCGGGCACCGGTGCGGCCCCCGTCGGCCCCGAGCTCGACCAGCACGCCGAGGCGGGAGCCGTCGGGCAGCTCGCGCTCCAGCAGGTCGACGGTGGCGAGCGAATCCGCCCAGCACACGAGCTCCTGCTCGGGATGCTCGGCCAGGTGTGCAGCGAGCCGGCGCAGCAATGCCGGATCCGTGCAGGCGTTCGCGAGCTGCACGGTGGGGATGCCCTCGCGCAGCGCCACATCGGCCTGCCAGCCGGTGGCCACGGTGATCCCGGTGCAGCCGGCGTCGAGCTGACGACGCCACAGCACGGGGGCCATCGTCGTCTTGCCGTGGGGCATCAGCTCGAGCCCACGCTCGCTGGTCCACGCGGCCATCACCTGAAGGTTGTGCGCCATCGCCTGCTCGTCGAGCACCAGCAGCGGGGTGGAAAAATCCGCCAGCGGCGCCTCCAGCGCGGTGATCGGGCGGCCGACGAGGCCCGCCGGGAACGACTTGTCGAGCAGCTCGACCGTGCGCTGGACCTGCTGGGACATGGAGACCTCGTTCGGCTCGACAGTGATGAACTGCGAGTCTCCGAGCTTGGCCAGGATTATGCAAGGCGCGGCAGGCCGACCGGATGGCGGGGCCCGATCGGGACAGGGACCGGGCTGCCGGGCAGGACCGGCAGCCGTCGTCCGTCAGCGCCCGATGTCCAGGCGTCCCACCGAGGTGATCGGGGCGACGCGGCCCTCCTCGAGCTGGTACTGGCAGCCGACGATGCCGAGCTCGCCGGCGGCGACGGCGTCGCTGATCACGCGCGAGGAGCGCATGAGGGCGTGGATGGTCTCGTCGAGGTGGCGGCGGCCCACGGCGTCGGCGTCGATCTTCGTGATGTCGACGTACGGGGTGTCCTGGTGGCTGGCGAGCCACTCGCGCTGCACGGCGGGCTGGATCAGCTCGAGCTCGCGCAGGATCGCGGGGGTGACCGTGCTCGGGTGGGCGGTGGTCTGGTCGATCGCGGCCTTCACCGCGCCGCACGAGCCGTGCGCGAGCACCACGATCACGGCGACACCGAGCTCGGCGACGGCGAACTCCATGGTGGCGACGGTGTTCTCGTTGGCGATCTGGCCGATGTTGCGCACCACGAAGAGATCGCCGAGACCGCAGTCGAAGAGGATCTCGGCGGCGACACGGGAGTCCGAACAGCCCAGGAACGCCGCATCAGGGGCCTGGTAGCCGGTCAGCTGACTGCGTCGCGCCGCGTCCTGCTCGGGGTGCCGCAGCTCGCCCTGCATGAACCGCTCGTTGCCTTCGGCGAGGGCATCCCACGCCTCCTGCACGCTGACGCGGGCTGTACCCATGGTCGACATCCTTCCGGGTGGTCATCGGACGATCGGCGAGGCACTCCTCGTCGATCGAAATCTCGCTGCACACTACTCCGCGCCGCGCGGTGGGCCCGCGCCGAACACCGCTCGTGAGATGGCCGCGACACGGCCACGGAGGGCGTGAAGAGGTGCTTCGCACGCGGCCGGGTCCCCTCGGAACGACCCCCGGGAATCTGTCTCAGTGAGCAGCATCGGCCCAGGTCAGGAACTCTTCTGCGTCCAGCACGGGCTTGCCCCATTTCGCCGCGTTCTTCGACTTGTTGGACTGGGTTCCGCGCTCGGCGACGACCAGCACATCGGTCTTCGTCTTGGTGACGTTCGCGACGGGATGCAGGCCGCGCTGCTCCGCCAAGCGCTCCATCGTCGACCTGTCGAGATAGCCGTGCTCGGGGTGGACCACCTCTCCCGTGAAGCACACGCGCACGCCGGGCCGGAGCACGTCGGCGGCGGTCGGCGGGCCCTCGAGCACGAGGTCCTCCGGGAGGACGCGCACACCGAAGTGCTCCTCGGCGCCGCGCAGCCTCTCCACCACCGCGTCGTCCCGATCGATGACCCGCTCCCAGGCGGTGCGCAGGGCATCGGCCAGCACCTGCGCGGGGTCGTCGTCGGCCGAGAGATTCCCGCCGACGACGAAGCCCTCGGGGCCGGCGGTCCCGCTCTCCCCGTGCGTGCGGGCCAGCAGATAGCCGGTGCCGTGGGTGAACGGCGGGAACGCGGTGCCGGCCGGCGGCTGCCACGCGGAGGGGCCGGTGGCCCCTGCGCGGAGCCGCTGCACCGCGTCCCGCACGGCCCGGGCCCGCTCCAGGGCCGACGGGGCATTCAGCGCGGAGCGCTCGTCGGCCGTGAGCTGGGCGGTGGGCAGGTCGATGCCCAGCGGCATCGGGTCCACCACGCCGTTGCGCTTGAGCTCGAAGTCGATCCAGGCCAGCTGCTCGTCGACGCGGGGGCCCACGGGCACACGCCCGGCCAGCAGGGGAGCGAGGGCGGGCCAGGCCTCGGCGAGCACCGGGGCGAGCTGCACGTCGCGGGTGGTCAGCCCGAACTCGGTGCGTGCCGCATAGAGGTCGCTGGTGGGGTTCACGACGGTGGTGGCCTCATCGCCGTCGTCCGTCACCACCGCGAGCTCCACCGGTCGCGGGCGGTATTTGTCGCCCATCGTGCCCACCGTCAGCGCCGCCAGGTACACCTCGCCGAGCGCCTCGGCCGGCGCGCTGGGATCCGTGGGGGAGGCGAGGAAGCGCCGCACCCGGGTATCGGATTTGAGGTCGCGCGGCAGCACGTCCCGTCGCAGCACCAGGCCCTCCAGGCTCGTGCACCGTGACAGCGCCACGTACAGCTGCCCGTTGGCGAAGGTGCCGCCGGTGAGGTCCACGACCACACGATCGAGGGTCTGCCCCTGGGACTTGTGGATGGTGATCGCCCAGGCGAGCTTCATCGGCAGCTGGGTGAAGGTGCCGATGACCTCGTGGATCAGATGCCCGCCGTCGACCGAGGGGCGCGTGACGTCCCACGTGTGCGGGCGCACCTGTTCGCTGCGCCCGTCCCGCAGGAGCACCTCGACGAGCGGCCCGTCGGAGTCCGTGCCCAGAGCGGTGATCCGACCCAGGGTGCCGTTCACCCAGCGGTCCCACGGATCGTTGTTCAGCATCATCACCTGCGCGCCGACCTTCAGCTGCAGCTGCACGTCCGTGGGGTGCTCGAAGCCGTCGGTCTCGCCGCTGATCTGGGCGGTGAGGGTGTGCACCGGATCGGGGAGGCGCTCGAGCATCTGGCGATTGCGGGAGGTGACGATGCGATTCGTGGTCGCCAGCGTCAGCCAGAACTCCTCCATCGGTGGCTCGAAGTCCTTGTCGGTCCGGGCGTTCAGCTCCTCCCGCGCGTCCTCCAGCAGCGCGCCCTCGCGCACCGCGTTCAGCAGGTCCACCAGGCGGTCATCGCCCTGCTGGCGGAAGACGGTGGTCAGCTCGACCACTTCGACTGCGGAACGGTCGAAGGCGTCGGCGGAGAAGAAGAACGGGGTGCCGTAGCGCTGCTCGAGATGCGCGGCCTCGCTGTCGTGCACCACCGGCGGCAGCTGGTACAGATCGCCCACGAGCACCAGCTGCACCCCGCCGAACGGCTCGCCCGGCTGCGGCCCGAAGCGCTCGAGCGCGGCGGCGAGAGCATCGAAGAGGTCCGCCCGCACCATCGAGGCCTCGTCGATGATCAGCACATCCAGCGCGGCCAGGGTCGAGGCGAAGCGCCCGGGGTAGTAGCGCGGGGAGCGCACGAACTCCTCGTTCGCCCCGATCGGGAAGGAGAACAGGCGATGGATCGTGTAGCCGTCGACGTTCAGTGCGGCGATGCCCGTGGGCGCCACCGTGATCGCGGCGCTGTCGGTGGTCTCCAAGAAGTGCCTGATCAGCGTGGACTTACCCGTGCCTGCGCGGCCCGTGAGGAAGAGGTGGCGGCCGGAGCTGAGGGCATCCAGGGCGCGCTGGAAATCCTCGGTGATCGTGAGCGGAGCAGGCATGGGGAGATTCTCCCGCATGGCGCTGAGGATCGCCGACGCTGCATCGTGGCCGAGATCGCCCACCCCCCGAGCATCTGCTGGCTGACCTGGTGACCTCCGCTCCGCCGAAGGACCGTGACGTCGAGCGAGAGAAGGCCCGCGCCCGCAGCGCCAGGCGGTTCCCGGCGGCCGACGTGTCCTGACTCCACGAGCCGTGCCGACCTCTCAGTCGCGCGAGTGAGCAGCCCCGTGCCGTACTTGTCGGACCTACGCGAGGTTCCCGAGGAGCAGCTCGAGCGTGAAATCGAACCGCTCGTGCTCAGTTCCGGACACGAGCTCGGTCGCGTGATCGCTGATGTGGGGGAAACGGTCTGTCGGCAGAGCGGCGAACCGGGAGATCAGCGCAGCGCGGTCCGTCGTGCTGTGCCGCCAGTCGTCCTGGTCCGACCCCTGGCGTGCGGCAGCGATATCCAGCGTGTAAGCACCGACATAGAGGAACAGGGCATCGATGGTCCATGCCGCCACTTGAGGCGCGATACCGGCCGCGATGAGGATGGCGAACATTCCCTCGTTGATGCGCAGGATCTCGAGGTCCGAGACATCCATCGCGAGGGCGGCCCGTGAGATGCCGGGGTAAGTCAGGTACTGGTCGCGCAGTTGGGCGCAGATCTCGGTGATCTGCTCCCGCCAGAGGCCCGGAGCCACATCGGGCAGGACGATCTCGCTGCACAGGCGGCTGATGATCAGCTCGTCCAGATCGGCCTTGTTCACGACGTGCGCGTAGAGCGACGCGGGGCCCGTTCCGAGCTCGGTCGCCACGCTCCGCATCGTGAGGGCGTCGTAGCCGCGAGCGGCGACGATGCTGAGTGCGGCATCGGTGATCCGATCCACGGTGATCGGAGCCCTGCGGGGAGCGGACGGTTTGTCGCTGTTCGCGCGCCGGGCCGCACGTCGCCGCTGGGGTTCCGAGTTCATGGCGCCACCATACCTTGACACGAACACTGTTCGCCACATAGAACAGCGTTCGTGATTAACGAACAGCGTTCTACTCCGTCTCTCCGAGGATCATGGATAGCCCTGGCGGGCCTGTCCGCCGTCTTCCTCGTCGAGATGCTCGACAACTCGATCCTCAACCTCGCACTGCCCACGATCGGGCGGGAATTGCAGGCATCGACGATCGCTCTGCAATGGGTGACCAGCAGCTATGCGGTGGTCTTCGGCGGCTTAATGCTGGCATTCGGCGCGCTCGCAGACCGTTTCGGCCGACGTCGGATGATGCTCATCGGCCTCGTGCTGCTCGGCGCGGCGAGCATGGCGACTGCGGTCGTGACGACCGCCGAACAGCTGATCGTCGTCAGGATGCTGATGGGCGTCGCGGCGGCGATGACCACTCCGGGCTCGATGGCTCTCGCATTCCGTCTGTTCGAGGAGGAGAGCCTGCGAGTCCGAGCTATCACCCTCATCTCGACCGTCGGTCTCGTGGGACTCGCGCTCGGCCCCGTGCTCGGCGGCCTCGTGCTGACCGTTGCGCCCTGGCAGATGCTGCTGCTGGTCAATGCGCCAATCGCGCTCCTCGCCATCATTGGAATCCGGGGAGGCATCGCGGCCGACGATCCCGCCGAGCTGCACCATGACCCGCTCGATATGCTCGGCGCGCTGCTCGCCACGACGACGATCGCGCTGGCGCTTCTCGCGCCGACGGTCTTCGTCGAGGAGGGTTCGGGAGCGTGGAAGTCGTGGGCGATCGCCGCGTCGGCGGTGATCATGGCAGGACTGTTCGTGATCAGAGAGCGTTCTGCCGAGCATCCGCTCCTGGACCTCGGCTTGATCGCGCGCCCTTCCGTCGCAAGCGGCCTGGCCTTCAAGACAGCGGCGGGACTGGCGACGGCAGGACTCAGCTATCTGGTGACTCTGCAGCTCCAGCTCGCCTGGGGGTGGAGCCCGACCCAGGCCGCCCTGGGCATGCTTCCGCAGGTTGTCGTGCTGCTGGCGCTGGGCCCCTTCGTGAATCGGCTCGTCCAGCGGGTCGGGATCAGCCGTGCGGCCTGGATGGGAGCGGTGGCAGTAGTGGCAGGACTCGCCGTCTACGGCCTGCTCAACGGGTTCGGCTACGTCTGGATCGCGATCGCGCTGGCTCTGGTCGCGGGCGGCCTCCGCGTGGTCGGGGTCGTCTCGGCCGTCAGCGTTCTGAACGGTCTGCCGGATGACCGGACATCCATCGGCGCTGCGCTCATCGACACGACCACGGAGGTCGCCAACGGGGTCGGCATCGCCCTGGCGGGAACGGTTCTGGCTGCGCTGTTCTCCGGGAGCATTGCGACGTCCGGTTGGTCTGCCCAGCAGGCCGAGCAGTTCGAGAGCGGCGTGAGCGTCGGTGGTCTCCTGCTCACCGTGGTGGCAGGCGCTCTCGTCGGATTCGGGTTCGTGCGTTCGCGGGCATTGTCGTCGGCAGCGGCTCGTGCAAGCCTTTAGACATGCGCACCTCCACGGCCTGGGACGCCCTCCCGCAGCGACTGCCCGACTGGTTCCGCGATGCCCCGCTGGGCATCTTCATCCACTGGGGCGCCTACTCGGTCCCCGCCTGGGCGGAACCCACCGCCGAGCTCGGGGCGGTCGAGAGCGACCTCGGCTGGTTCGCGCACAATCCCTATGCCGAGTGGTACTTCAACACCATCCGCATCGACGGCTCGCCCGCTGCCGAGCACCATCAGGAGGTCCACGGCGGCGCCCCCTACGACGACTTCCTGGACCAGTGGGCGCCCACCGAGTTCGACCCTGCCGCGTGGGCGGATCTGTTCCGCCGGGCCGGCGCCGACTACGTCGTGCCCACCACCAAGCACCACGACGGGATCACCCTGTGGGATGCGCCGGGCACGGGGGACCGCAACACCGTGCAGCGCGGCCCGCGCCGGGACCTCGTGGGCGAGATCGCACGCGCCACCACGGATGCCGGGCTGCGCTTCGGCGTGTACTACTCCGGCGGTCTGGACTGGCACGTGCGGCCGACGGATCCGCTGGTGAGCGGGGACGATGTGGGCGACAGGCTGCGACCGCGCGATGACGAGTACGGGACGTACTGCAGCGCGCACGTGCGGGACCTCATCGACCGCTATCAGCCCGACGTGTTCTGGAACGACATCGGCTGGCCCGACGAGAACTTCCACTTCGACGAGGGCGGGCTCGGGGAGCTGCTCGCGCACTTCTATGCCCAGCGGCCCGAGGGTCTGATCAACGATCGGTTCGCCGGCGCCCACCAGGACTTCGTCACCACCGAGTACCAGGCCGGGGAGATCCCGGAGGGTCAGCCGTGGGAGAACTGCCGCGGCATCGGGCTGTCCTTCGGCTACAACCAGGTCGAGGACGCCTCCCAGTACATGTCCGGTGCGCAGGCCGTTCGCCACGTGGTCGACGCCGTGTCCAAGGGCGGCCGCGTGCTGCTGAACGTCGGCCCGCGGGCCGACGGCACCCTGCCGGAGCTGCAGGTGAAGGCGCTCGAGGCGCTCGGCGATTTCATGGCCAAGCACAAGGCGCACCTCGCCGGATCGCGTGGTCTCGGCGAGCTGGAGATCCCCGGCGTGAGCTGGGCTCGCGCGGTCGAGCAGGAGAGCACGTGCTACGTGTTCCTCTCCGGACCGCAGGGACGAGTGTCGCTCAGCGGCGCCGACCTTCCTGGCGGCTACGACTGGCCGGCCGAGGGCGTCGAGGTGGACCTGGCCGGCGAGGAGTCCGCTCCGATCGCGGTCAGCGCGAGGGCCACGAACGGTTCCTGACCGGTAGAGCCGCCGCGCACCACGAGGGCCCGATCAGCCGGCGCTCGGGGACTCGGCGTGCGACGGCCGGTCCTCGTGCCAGGCGGACCAGAGCCGCGCGAAGGGTCCGTCGCCCTCCACCAGCTCAGCATGCCCACCGCTCTCGACCACTCGGCCGTCCTCCATCACTACGACGAGGTCGGCATGCTCGGCGTGGAGGAGGCGGTGTGCGACGACCAGAGCGGTGCGGCCGGCCACGACCGCGGCGATGGCACGGTCCAGCGTGCCATCGCTGCCGGCCTCGGCGGTCGCTTCGTCGAGCACGACCACGGGAGGGTCGGCGAGCAGCACTCGCGCCAGGGCGATCTGCTGGATGCGTGCCTCGTCGAGAGCAGCCCCGGGAATACCCGCAAGACCGCCCGTGGCGTCCGTGCCTGTCGCCCAGCGCGCCCCGACGGCCTCGAGCGCAGCGATCAGCTCAAGGTCCGTGGCCTCGGGGCTCGCTAGCCGGAGGTTGTCCGCGACGGAGCCGGTGAACAGGTGCGCCCCCTGGGTCACCAGCAGCACGGCGGGTCGGGAACCTGCCCGGGCGGAGGCCGGGTCGACGCCGCCGATCCGGGCGGTGCCGGAGACGGGCGCGAGGGACCCGGCGACCGCGCGCGCGAGCGTCGATTTCCCGGACCCGGACGCCCCCACCAGCACCGTCGTGGACCCGGCGGGGAGGCGCAGATCCACGCCGTCCAGCGCGCGGCGCGTCCCCACCTGCCCGGGATAGGAGTGCACGAGAGCATCGATCTCGACCGCGGCGTCGGCGATCTCCCTGGCTGCCGGGACGGGACGCGCCACCTGCAGCACCCCGACCAGCCGTTCGAGCCCCGCGTGCGCCCTCTGCAGATCGTCGATGCTGGTCAGGAGATCGCCGATGGGGCCGAAGAGGCGGTGGAAGAATAGGGCGGCGGCCGTCACGGCACCCACGCTCAGCACTCCGGAGTCCACCCGCCAGTACCCGGCCGCCAGCACCGCGGCGAGACCGATGAACTCCGCGGTGTTCAGGCCGCCGAAGAAGCAGTTGCGCACGGCGGCCTGCCGGAGCTGTGTGGCCACGGCATCGAGGCTGCGCTGCGAGATCAGGTGCAGCCGGTCCTCCGCCCGGCCGTGCGCGCGCACCGTCGCCGCACCAGCCACGGTCTCGATGAGGGCCTGGCCCCGGCCGGCCTCCTGGTGCCGCATGTGCACGTACAACGGTCGGGAGCTCCGCAGGAAGCGGAGGGAGGAGAGCGTCTGGAGCGGGACGGCGAGCAGGGCCGCCGCGGCCAGCCAGGGGTCGAGAGCGGCGAGTCCCACGGCGGTCAGGACGATGGTGAACAGCGCCCCGACGACGCGCGGCAGCACCCCGGAGACGGCGTCGGTGACCGCCTCGACGTCTCCGGTCACCCGGGAGACGACGTCGGAGCTGCCCGCTCCTTCGACGACCCCCGCGTCCAGGCCCACGGCCGCTCGGAACACGTCCTCGCGGAGCTCGGCGAGGGCGTCCTGCAGGCACGCCACCAGGAGTCGGCCGCCCGCCCAGGAGGTCGCGGCGGCGATGACCCCCGCGGCGAGCACCACGAGGCATACGAGCGCGACGCCGCCCGCACCGCCGCCCGCGATCACGTGGTCGACGATCCGGCCGAGGGCGGGCGGGACGACCAGTGCAGCGGCCGAGCCGGCCAGCAGCAGCCCCGTGGTGGCCAGGAGGACACCCCATCGCCGCCCGAGGAGTCGCAGGACCGTGCGGGCGGTGGAGCACGGATCGGCGATCGGCAGCGAGGGTCCAGGCATCATGCGGCGACCTCGGTGCGGAGGGCGCGGGGAGCGACCGTGCGGGCATCGAGCACGTGGGAGCAGGCCGCGAGCAGCGGAGGCTCCCCGGTGACCACGACGAGCGTCCGGCCCAGGCGTGCCAGGCCCTCGGCGACGCGTCGGGCCGTGAGGGGGTCCAGGGCGGTCGTGGGCTCATCGAGCACGACGACCTCGGCGTCGTCGTGCAGCGCACGGGCCAGCAGGAGCCGTTGGCGCTGCCCGCCGGAGAGGCGTCGCCCGGATTCGCCGACCGGCGCCTCCGGAGACCCGACGTGGTCGATCACGTCGTCCAGGGCGGTCGCCGACGCCAGCCCGGGATCGATCGGTCCGCCGGTGAGGCAGACGTTCTCGTGCAGGGTGCCGGTGAACACTGCGGCGTCGTGCGGGGGAGCGATGACTCGCACGCGGTACCTGGCGGGCCCGAGGGTCAGCGCGTCGTCCCCGTCGAGAAGCAGCTCCCCGGGGTCCGGGGCGACGCGGACGGCGAGGAGCGCGGCGATCTCGCGGGCCTGGGCGGCTCCCTCGACGTGCACACCGACCATCTGCCCCGCGCGCACGAAGAGCGATCCCGCCGTGCCGGACGCGTCGGGCTTCCATTCGAGCACCGCCGGGGACTGTGGACCTGACGCGGCGCCGCTGCCCTCGGGCAGGACGAAGTCCTCGGCGATCAGCGCGTGCAGGCGCGCGGCGGAGGCCCGCTTGTGCGACCAGTTCGCCCCGAACGTGCCGATGTGCGCGAGCGCCCCCTGCAGGAACTGGGCAAGACCCACGACGGTCACGAGCTGTCCCGGGGTGATCCGCCCCGTGACCGCCATCCATCCGGCGACCAGGGTCAGCACGGACATGTACAGCACTGAGACCGTGCTGGAGACCGCCTGGTAGGTCAGCAGCGATCGGGCGGCCGCGACGGCGCCGTCGCGGGAGGCGGCACTGGCCCGCCGGTAGCGGCGCACGACCTCGCGCTGCGCACCGAGCCCCTGCAGCACCCGCAGGCCGGCCATCGCATCGGTGGCGACCTCGCTCGCGGACGCCGCCGACGCCTGCTCCCGTAACCCCAGCAGCTCGAGGGGGCGAGCGAGGGCCTTCATCCCCCACAGCACCAGGACCGCTCCGAGGAGCACGCCGAGTCCCAGCGGGCGCGAGATGACCAGCAGCGCCGCGGTGCTCGTCAGCAGCGCCATGACGGTCGCGCCCTGGGCGGCGACGCTCCAGGCCACCCCGGCGACCCGGTAGGTGTCGCTGGTGGTGATCGAGAGGATCTCTCCGGTGGGGCGCGGCGTGTGCTGGCGGTGGTGCAGCACCCGCGAGGCCGTGAGCTGACGCAGATCGTGCTCCCCGTGGCCGTACACGGCGACCATCCCGCGCGAGGCCCGTTGGTAGCTGAGCGAGAGAACGACGAAGACGGCGGCGAGCAGGCCCAGCCAGAGCACGAGCGCGGCACCGTCCCGGGGCATCACGGCACGGTCGATGACCACGCCGATGAGGATCGGGACGGCGGCCTCGCAGGCCTGGTGCAGCATGAGGCCCGCCGTGCACGCGGCGAGGCGGCGATCGCGGCCGTCGCGTGCGAGGGCCACGCGCAGCATGCTGGCGACGGTCAGGGACGGGGGACGCTCGAGGAGGCTCTGCACCCTGTCGACGCTAGGTGTGGCAGGCGCCGCGCGGGTGACGAGGACTGTCGAGCAGCGGACACCTGTGACTTAGGATCACCTCACTTCACCTCCTGGGTGATGGGCCGGGCGTCCAGCGCCTGCCCGTCGCCTTCCCGCCTTCCGCCCGCCCGTGCGGGCCGCATCTCTCTGGAGCCTCCGTGACCGACCTCGTGGACCGACCTCCGGCGCGCCCCGACGCGGGGGCGGCGCCCGCTGACCCTGCGCCTCCGTGCCGCGGGAGCATGATCCCCGAGGGGTACCTGCTCACCACGAGGTTCCTGCGGTACGTGTCCGCCGATGACGAGCAGTCCTCCTGCGTCCCATCCCCGCACGTCCACCGGGAGCACGCCGTGTTCTGGGCCGCCCGCGGCGTCGCGTCGGACCTCGAGGTCGACGGGGTCCAGCGCAGCCTCGCGCCGGGGCAGGGCCTGTTCGTCCCGCCCGGCACGCCGCATGGGGCGAGCCGGGCGGAGACGACGGCACTGGCGGTGCTGTTCGTGCATCCTCACGCCTGGCCCCAGGCTCCCGATCAGGTGGCCTCGGTGGTCGCGAACGCCGCGCTGCGGGAGATGCTGATCCATCTTGCACAGTTCGCCATGCCGAGGGATCAGCGGCTGCGGGCCCAGCGCGTGTGCCTCGAGCTGATCACGGAGGAGCCCCGGGTCTCCCTCGCCCTGTCGGTGCCGAGGGATCCACGCATCGTCGGTATCGCTCGCGCGATCCTGTCCGATCCGGCAGATGGCCGCTCCCTCGAGGACTGGGCGTACCTGACGTCCTCGAGCACGCGCACCCTGGTGCGGGCCTTCCGGGCCGAGACCGGCATGACCTTCGCCGAATGGCGCTCGTGCGCGCGGATGTCTGCGGCGGTTGCGCTGCTGGGTGACGGATTCCCTGTCGGGGTGGTCGCCCGGCGCGTCGGCTACGCGACCGCGAGTGCGTTCAGTGCCGCCTTCCATCGGACGATGGGCCGGCCGCCGCATCGCTTCCTGCCGACGCGAGGGGCCGACGCCTGGCAGACGGACGTCTGACGGGCCGACGTCTGGCGGGCGGACGTGATCGACGCCACCGGCTTCGGGGTGCGGATGTCCGCTGCGCGACAGGTCGTGTCCCTTCTCGACATGCGGACCGCTCTAGGTTTATTGAGGTTTGCCTAACCTATCCTGGCTCTTCGCCCGGCCCCTCTCCGAAAGGTCGCTCCATGGTCACCATGCGCCGTTCCTCGTTCCTGCTCGGCCTCGCGGCCGCTCCGCTGCTGGCAGCCTGCTCGACGAGCGAGGCGGGGACCGGATCCGCCTCCGACGGCGGCAGCACGTCCGGGGGAGACGCCGGCGCGTTCCCTGTGACCCTCGAGCACGTCTACGGGACGACAGAGATCCCCGCCAAGCCCGCCCGTGTCGTCACGATCGGGTGGATGACCCATGACATCGTCGCTGCACTCGGGACCGCGCCCGTGGGCGTCAGCACCAGCTGGGGCGGGGACGAGGAGGGCTTCAACCCGTGGTTCCGCACCCAGGTCGAGGGCGTCCTCTCCGCCGAGCTGCCGACGATCCTCACCGAGGAGGAAGGGCCCGACTACGAGCAGATCCTCTCGCTCATGCCGGACGTCATCCTGGCTCCGCACTCCGGTATCACCGAGGTGCAGTACGAGCGGCTCACCGAGATCGCGCCGACGGTCGCCTATCGCGAGGGGGCCTGGTCCTCGGGAACCTGGCAGGACCTGACCGGCATCGTCGCCACCGCGCTCGGCGAGTCAGAGAAGGGTGATTCCCTCATCGCAGAGACCGAGAAGGGCATCACGGAGGCGGCCGCGCAGTACCCCCGCCTCGACGGCGCGAGCTTCATCTACAGCCTCGCCCTCTCCGCGGCAGACGGCGGCACCGAGATGGGCGTGTACGTCTCCGGGGACCCGCGGGTCTCGTTGCTGCACGCCTTCGGGATGGTCGACTCCCCGGCCCTGGCCGCGGCGAGCGAGGGTGCGGACGCCGATACCTTCAACGTCGCCGTGAGCCTCGAGGAGCTCGACACCGTCGAGGCCGATGTGCTCGTGGCCTGGTCCAACTCCGCAGAGGACACGCAGTACTCGCTCGAGCACCCCCTGTACTCCCGCTGGGCCCCCATCGCCGGCGGTCACTACTTCATCACGGAGGACCCCGTCATGGGCATGGCCACCAGCGGGCCGTCCGTCCTCAGCATCCCGTGGGCGATCGAGGAGGGCTACGTCGAGGGCATCTCCCAGGCCCTCGAGGGTGACGCCGTGGTCAGGCCCGCGGAATGAGCGCCGATGCCATCGCGGATCCCACGGGTGCCTACGTGCCGCGGATCCATGCCGCAGAGGTCACCGGAGCGCGTCGCCTCGGCCCGGGCATGATCCGCATCAGCCTCGGCGGACCGGACATGCTCGACTACCCGACCACCGGCGTCGGCGACGAGTACGTGCGCATCTTCTTCCCCGACGAACCCGACGTCGAGGTGCGCATGCCCTTCGTCGCCGATCGCGGCTGGGACTATCCCGAGGGCGTCGAGCCCTCCGAGATGCGCACCTACACGATCCGCGCGCACCGGGCGGGGGAGGTCGACATCGACTTCGTGGTCCACGAGGGCGGCCTCGCCGCCGACTGGGCCCTGCAGGCCGTCCCCGGCCAGCGCGTCGCGCTGAACCCACCGCAGAAGCTGTACGCGCGGCCTGAGAGCGCGCGCCGTCAGCTGCTGATCGCCGACGAGCCCGCCCTGCCCGCTGCGCTCCGGATCGCGGAGCTCACCGGGCGCCAGGTCGAGACCACCGTGCTGGTCGAGCTCCGAGGCCGGGAGAACGCGCTGCGCACGGAGCACGGGGAGGAGGACCCCACCACCTATCGGTGGCTGTGCGGCACCGGCAACGGGGCCACGCCCAGCCAGCTGCTCGAGACGCTGCGCCGCGAGAAGCTGGAGCACGACACCTACGTGTGGGTGGCAGGGGAGACCCGCCTGACCCGAGAGGCCCGCTCCTACCTCCGGCACGAGCTGGGCCTGCCCGCCGAGGCGTACAAGTGCGTCGGGTACTGGACCGACAAGGCGGAGCAGTGGCGGGAGCGCTACGACGCGCTCGGCGAGGAGTTCCACGAGCGCCTCCGCGCCCTCTACGCCTGCGAGCTGGACGAGGAGGAGATCGTGGACGAGGTGCAGCGGATGTACGAGGCCGTCGGACTGTGAGTTCCGCACCGACGACACCGCCCGACTCCGCGGGCCCGTTCAGCACGGCAGGACGGCGTGCGGTGCAGGTCTCGTCGCGCTCGGGATCGGCGCTCCCAGCCTTGTCGCGCGAGAACCCGTTGCACCGGGATCCGTCGCACGAGGATCCAGCACACCCGGATCCGACGGAGCGCGGGCGGGAGGAGGGCCCGTCGGGCCTGGCCCGGAGCACCTCCACCAGGACCTTCGGGTTCCTTCTCATGGCCGTGCTTCTGCTCGCCGTCACCGCAGCGAGTGTCGCCGTCGGCGCCCGCGACATCGCGTTCGCCACGATCTGGGAATCGCTGGTCGCCTACGACTCCGACCTCGCCGAGCACCTCATGATCCGCGAGATGCGCATCCCGCGCACCGTCGTCGGGCTCGTGATCGGCCCCGCCCTCGGGCTGTGCGGCGCACTGATCCAGGCCTTCACGCGCAACCCGCTCGCAGACCCCGGGATCCTCGGGGTGAACGCGGGGGCGACGTTCGCGGTCACCCTCGCTGTGGGATTCCTAGGCCTGGCCTCCCCACTGGGCTACATCTGGTTCGCGCTCGCCGGAGCGGGTGCGGTGACGGTGCTGGTGTATCTGCTCGGCTCGATCGGCGGCGGACGATCCACGCCCGCGAAGCTGGTCCTGGCCGGGGTCGCGATCAGCGCCGTCCTGGGCGGTCTGACCAGCGCCGTCATCCTCGGCGACCGCGAGGCGTTCGACGACCTGCGGTTCTGGGGCGTCGGCTCGATCGGTGGTCGCCAGCTCGACGTGGTGCTCTCCTTCGCCCCGTTCATCGCGGTCGGCGTGCTGATCGCCCTCGCCGTCGCCCGCCCCTTGAACGCGCTCGCGCTCGGTGACGAGCTCGGCGCCGCCCTCGGGGTGCGGATCGGCATCGTGCGCGTAGGCGTGATCGTCGCCGTGACGCTGCTGGCCGGGACCGCGACGGCGCTCGCGGGCCCGATCGGCTTCCTCGGCCTGATGGTCCCCCACGTGGTGCGCTGGATCGTCGGACCCGACCAGCGCTGGATCATGGCCTACACCCTCCTGGTGTCCCCGGCACTGCTGCTGATCGCGGACATCGTGGGCCGGATCATCATGCCCAGCGGCGAGCTGCGCGTGGGCCTGGTGACCGCCGTGGTCGGAGCGCCGGTCCTGATCCTGCTCGCACGACGCAGGACGGTGAGCGGGCTGTGAGCACTGTCCACCGCGCGGGCACGACAGGCACGACGGGCGTGCGCCTCGAGCACGGCTACCGGGCGCTCGTACCCCGTCTCGGGCGCGTCTCCGCTCTCATCCCGGTGCGGTCGGTGATCGTCTGCGCGATCCTCGCCGTGGCGGTGGCGGCCCTGGGCATCGCCTCGCTCGGGATGGGCAGTTTTCCGCTGGGGATCGGCGAGGTGATCGACGCACTCCTGGGCCGCTCCGACCAGCAGACCCGGCTGCTCGTGGTCGGCTGGCGGCTGCCGCGCATGCTCTTCGCCGTCCTGTGCGGCACGGCGCTCGCCCTGTCGGGGGCGATCTTCCAGTCGCTCACCCGCAACCCCCTGGGATCCCCGGACATCATCGGCTTCTCCTCCGGCTCCTACACCGGCGCGATCGTGGTGATGCTCCTGCTGGGATCCTCCCGCTACCTGGACATCGCCGCCGGCGCCCTGCTCGGCGGCTGCGTGACCGCAGCGGTGGTGTACCTGCTCGCGATCCGGCGCGGCAGCGTGCAGTCGTTCCGGCTGATCATCATGGGTATCGGCATCGGGGCGATGCTCTCCTCGCTGAACTCCGGGCTGATGCTCATGGTCGATGTGGACACGGCGATGCTGGCCGCCGTCTGGGGCGCAGGGTCGCTCAACGCCCTCGGGCACGCGCAGCTGTGGCCGATGGCTCTCTGTCTCGCCGTGCTGCTCGTCCTGCTCGTGGCCGTCGCGGCCCCGCTGCGCCAGCTCGAGCTCGGGGACGACGCCGCGCGTTCGTTGGGGCTGCGCGCGAACCGGATTCGGGCGCTCTCCGTGATCCTCGGCGTGGCGCTGACAGCGCTCGTGACCGCTGCGGCGGGGCCGATCTCCTTCGTCGCGCTCGCGGCCCCGCAGATCGCCCGCCGCCTGGTGCGGGGGTCCGGCGTGATGCTGGTGCCCTCCGCACTCGTCGGCTCCTTAGTCCTGCTGGGATCCGACGTGCTCGCCCAGCGCCTGGGCTTCCCCGTCGGCGTCGTGACGGTGTCCCTGGGCGGGGCCTACCTGGTCTGGCTGCTGGCCGTCGAGTTCCGAGCGCGGCGATGAGCGCGCGCACCCGGAGGAGAACCACATCGCTACTGCTGGAAGGGCACGAGGAGATGACCGTGGACGAGACGGCGACGGGAGTCGCGAGCACCGGCCGGCTGGGCGCCGGGGCGGCGGGGCCGACGGACAGTGTGCCTGCCGGGCTCGCGGCCGTCCCGCCCGCCGCACCGGACGAAGAGGCCCTGCGCATCGAGTCTCTGCGCGTCGGCTACGACCGCAAGGTCATCTGCGAGAACGTGGACCTGCAGATCCGGCGCGGTTCGTACACCGCGGTGATCGGGCCCAATGCCTGCGGCAAGTCCACCC
This sequence comes from Brachybacterium sp. JB7, assembly GCF_003335205.1. Classification (NCBI taxonomy): domain Bacteria; kingdom Bacillati; phylum Actinomycetota; class Actinomycetes; order Micrococcales; family Dermabacteraceae; genus Brachybacterium; species Brachybacterium sp. JB7. Next base: position 34,474 of record NZ_QPGN01000003.1, read on the forward strand.
TGCTGCGGGCGATCGCGCGCGTGCTGCCCTTCACGACCGGCAGCGTCCTGCTCGACGGTCAGGACATACGCAGGGTGCCTACCAAGGAGCTCGCGACCCGGCTCGGGCTGCTCCCGCAGACCTCCCTCGCCCCGGACGGCATCCGCGTCTGCGACCTCGTGGCCCGCGGTCGGTACCCACACCAGGGGCTGTTCGACCGCTGGTCCTCGCAGGACGAGGCCGCGGTGAGCGCCGCCCTCGAGGCCACCGGCATCGCCGACCTCTCCGGCCGACTCGTCGAGGAGCTCTCCGGTGGTCAGCGCCAGCGGGTCTGGGTCGCTATGGCCCTCGCCCAGGAGACCCCGGTGCTGCTGCTCGACGAGCCGACGACATTCCTGGACATCACCCATCAGTACGGGCTGCTCGAGCTATTCGAGCGGCTGCGCTCGACGCTGGACCGCACCGTCGTGGTGGTCCTGCACGATCTCAACCAGGCTGCGCGCTTCGCCGATCACCTGGTCGTCATGAAGGACGGCGACGTGGTCGCGGCCGGACCGCCCGCCGAGATCCTCACGGCGCAGCTCGTCGAAGAGGTCTACGAGCTGCCCTGCCGGATCATGCCCGATCCCGAGACTGAAGCGCCGATGGTGATTCCGCGTGCGATGAGCTGAGCGCCGTCAGCCGTGCGGCCCCGCGCCCCGCGTCACGGAGACGTCGAGACCGTCGGCGATCATCGTGAGCGCCTTGGCGAAGCTGTCCCCGTCGCTCGTGGCGGCGACCGCATCGTCGGGGTTCAGGGAGTCCGGTGCGTCCAGGAGCCCGAGGGAGTCCGCGGTGCGGCGCTGCTGCTCGTGGAAGACGTAGCCGACGGTGAAGTGCACGAGCACCTCGGCGGCCACCTCGGACAGTGCATCGGGCACGCCGTGGCGTCGTGCGACCTCCAGCAGCTGGGGTCGCACCGGTGACCCGACCAGCCCGAGGGACAGGGAGCTGGAGACCAGCTCCGAGGCATCCCGGTAGGTGAGCAGGCAGTCGCGCAGCCGTGCACCGAGCACGCGCACCGCCTCATGCACACCCAGGGCACCCAGGTCCTCGATCGGGAGCTCCGCGAGCGGTGCGAGGATCCGCGCGCTGACGGCGGCGAGCAGCGCCTGCTTGTTCGGGAAGTGCCAGTACAGGGCGCTGGGCTGCACGCCGAGCGCCGTCGCCAGGTTCCGCATCGTCAGGTCGGGGAGCCCGTACTCGTCCAGGAGCTGCAGGGCCATCTCGGCGACGTCCTCACGGCTCCGTCTGCGGGGAGTTCCTGAAGTCGCCATCTCTTCACTATAGTGATGAACGGCGTTCAGGTGAACGCTGTTCAGGAGAGAGGTGGTCAGATGGCCGACAGGACCCAGAAGCAGGACAGCACCGACGGGACCGACGGGTGGCGGTGGTCGCTGGACGCGCAGGACATCGCGCGGGTGGCGGTGTTCGCCGCGCTCGTGGCCGCGCTGGGCCTGCCCGGGAGCTTCAACGTGTTCGGCGGTGTGCCGATCACCGCACAGACCTTCGGCGTGATGCTCGCGGGCGCCGTGCTCGGTCCGCGCCTGGGCGCGCTGTCGATGATCGTGCTCCTGGCCCTCGCCGCCGCGGGCCTGCCGCTGCTGGCCGGTGGGCGTGGTGGGCTCAGCGCGTTCGTCGGACCGTCGGCCGGATACATGTTCGGGTGGATCCTGGGCGCGTTCGCGGTCGGTCTGATCGTGCACGCCTCGACCCGCAAGCCCTCCGCGCTCCGGGTCGCGCTCGGCGCGATCATCGGCGGCATCCTCGTGATCTACGCCGTCGGCATCCCCGTGCAGAGCCTCGTGACCCGCCTGCCGCTCGAGCAGACCGTCCTGGCGAGCCTCGTGTTCCTCCCTGGGGACCTGCTGAAGGCCGCTCTGGCCACCGCCGTCGTCGCCACGCTGCTGCGCGCCTACCCGCGAGCGTTCCGCCGCACGTGGCAGCCCGCCCGGCGCTCGGTCCGCCGGGCCGACGCCGCGCCCGCGCAGAGGCAGCGGTGAGCTCGCAGATCGTGGTGCTGGGCGGCTCGGGGGAGGGCCTGCTGGACCGTCTCCGGGCGGTGCGCGCCGACGGCGACGTGCCCCAGGTGGGCAACGACCGCTGGCCGGCGGCGCACTGGGACGCGGTGCGTGAGCTCGCCGCATCCCGGCCCGTCCCGGCGGAAGCGGCCTGGGCAACGCAGACCTCCGGGACCAGTGGGACACCACGGATCGTGCTGCGCAGCGCCGCCTCCTGGGAGCGCTCCTTCGAGGCCGTCTCCGCGCTCCTCGCGAGCCCCGGGGGAGCGGACGCCGAGCAGCGGATCCTGCTGCCCTCGCCGCCCGCCTCCTCGCTCACACTGTTCTCGCTCGCGCATGCGCTCGCGGGTGGCCCGCGACCGGTCCTGCCCGACAGCGCGGACCGCGCCGAGGCTACCGTGCTCCACGGCACGCCGCAGGCCCTGAGCGCCGTCCTCGCGGCCGGCGATCTCCCTCACCTGCGCACGGCGCTCATCGGCGGCTCGCACCTCCCGGCCGGTCTGCGCGCCGAAGCCGAGTCCCGCGGGGTCCGCGTGGTCTCCTACTACGGCGCGGCTGAGCTCTCCTTCGTCGCGCTCGACACCGGCGACGGGCACCGTGCCTTCCCCGGTGCCGAGCTCGAGATCCGTCAGGGCGAGCTGTGGGTCCGCTCGCCCTACCTGGCGCTGGGATACCTCGGCGGCCCGGGCCCGGTGCGCACCGACGGAGACTGGATGAGCGTCGGCGACCTCGCGACCCTCGAGGACGGCGTGCTCACCGTGCACGGGCGAAGGGACGCGGCGATCCTCGCCGCCTCGGCCACCGTGATCCCGGACGAGGTCGAGGCCGGCCTTCGCACGCTCCCCGGGATCGCCGACGCCGTTGTGCTCGGGCTGCCCACGGACGGCATCGGCGCGCTCGTCGCCGCGATGATCGAGCCGGAGCCCGGCGCCGCCGTCCCCACGGCCCGCGCGCTGCGCTCCCTGGCGGCCACCCGCTTCACCTCGTCGCATCGTCCCCGGATCTGGTTCGAGGGCCCGGTGCCGCGCACCGAGTCGGGCAAGCCGGCTCGCGCCGAGGCGCTGCGCCGCGTGCAGGCGGGGGAGGTGAGGCGCTGTGCGTGATCACGCCGTCGTCGTCGCTGCGCGGCGCACCCCGATCGGCACCCGCAGCCGCGCCCTCGCCGCCCACGGCGTCGAGCAGCTGGCCGCGCCGGTCCTGCGCGCCGCCGTGCATGAGGCGTCGGCCGCCCTCGGGACCGAGCCCGTCATCGCGGACGTGGTGCTCGGCAATTGCCTGGGCCCGGGCGGGAATCCCGCCCGGGTCGCCGCCCTCGCCGCGGGACTCGGTGTGAACGTGCCGGCGGAGACCGTGGACCGCCAGTGCGGCAGCGGCCTCGCCGCCGTGATCGACGCGGCGCGCGCGATCGAGGCCGGGGACGAGCGCGCCTTCCTCGCCGGCGGCGTCGAGAGTGCCTCGACCGCGCCGCGACGCTTCAGGGACGGCGTGCCCTACGACCGCGCACCGTTCACCCCGGACGGTTGGCCCGACCCGGACATGCCGCGCGCCGCGGACGCCCTCGCTGCGGCCGACGGAATCGGCAGGTCCCGCCAGGACGCGCACGCCGCCCGCAGCCATCGACGTGCACACGCCGCCCAAGGCGCCGGCCGGTTCGACGCAGAGCTCGTCCCCGTCGGCGGAGTGACCGCCGACGACTCCCTGCGCGCCTCCGCGCCGTCGTTCGGACGGCTGCCCCCGCTGTTCCCCGGCGGCACCCTCACGGCAGGGACCTCGACCCGGATCAGCGACGGCGCCGCAGCCCTGCTGCTCGTCCCGCAGTGCGCGCGGGGCCGTGCCCCGGGACTGGCGATCCGTTCTCACGCCGTCGTCGGCTGCGACCCCGCGCTGCCGGGCATCGGCGCCGCTCCCGCCGTCGACGCCGCCCTCGTCTCTGCGAGCCTCGGCCTCGAGGACCTCACCGCGATCGAGATCGTCGAGGCCTTCGCCGCGCAGTCGCTCGCGGTGCTGGACCGCGTGGGCCTGGCCGAGGACGATCCTCGGGTCTGCGCCGACGGCGGGGCTCTGGCCCTCGGTCATCCCTGGGGCGCGAGCGGGGCGGTCGCCATGGTGCGGCTGTTCAGCCGGCTGATCAGGGGAGCCGCCCCGGCAGGGTCCCTCGGGGTCGCCGCCGCCTCGATCGGCGGGGGCATGGGCATCGCCGCCGTCGTGGAGGTGATCCGATGAGCGTCCTGGACCTCGAGAACGTCGGCGTGCGCCTGGGCGATACCGACGTGCTGCACGGCGTGACCTGCTCGCTGGATGCCCGCACGATCGCCGTGGTGGGGGAGAACGGTTCGGGCAAGTCCACGCTCGCGCGGCTGGCGGGCGGGCTGGTCACCGCCACCAGCGGCAGGATCCGCGTGCTCGGCCTCGATCCGGAGCGTGAGGCCTCACAGCTGCGGCGGGGCGTCTCCGTCGTCTTCAGCAACCCGGATGCGCAGATCATCATGCCCACCGTCGCGGAGGACGTCGCCTTCTCCCTGCGCTCGGAGAAGCTGCCGCGTGCCGAGAAGGCCCGTCGCGTGCAGGCTGCCCTGGAGCGCTTCGGTCTCGTCGAGCTCGCGGACCGTTCCGCGCACGACCTCTCCGGCGGGCAGAAGCAGCTGCTCGCCCTGTGCGGGGCATTCGTGCGGCGCCCCGGACTGGTGATCGCCGACGAGCCGACGGCCTATCTCGACGCCCGCAACGCCCGCCGGATCGCCGATCACCTCTTCGCCGATGCCGGGCACCGGCTGCTCCTGGTCACGCACGATCTCGAGCTCGCCCGGCGCTGCGAGACCGTGGTGCTCGTCCGCGACGGCACGATCATCGCCACGGGCGCGCCCGACGCGATCATCGCGACCTACGAGGAGGCCCTGCGATGCTGACCCTGTACCGACCCGGCACCGGGCTCTGGCACCGCCTGCCGGCCGGCCCGAAGGCCGCGGTGCTCATGATGATCGTGCTCGGCGTGTGCCTGCTGCCCGTGAGCTACACCAGCGCTGCGATCGCCGCGGCGGTGTGCGTGGTCTGCTACGCGGTGCCGGGCACCGGGCCGCGGGAGCTCGTGCGGCAGCTGTACATCACCCGCTGGATCCTCGTGGTGACCGTCGCCGGGCAGCTGCTGTTCCTCGGGCCGGAGGAGGCGGCCGCGAACACCATGCGGGTCGCGGCGGCCGTGGTGCTGAGCGGTCTGCTGGCCCTGACCACCCCGGTCAGCGAACTGCTGGACGCGCTCGAGCGGGCGCTGGGCCCGCTCGCCCTGCTGCGCATCGACCCCCAGCGCGCGGCGCTCGTCCTCGCCGTCACGCTGAACACCCTGCCCGTGCTGGCAGGGCTGGCACGGGACGTGCGCGAGGCGCAGCGGGCACGTGGCGGAGGGCAGAGCCTGCGCCACTTCGCCATGCCCTTCCTCGTCCTCGCGCTCAAGCACGCGGACGCGCTCGGGGATGCGCTGACCGCGAGGGGCGTGCGATGACCCGGCGAGGTCCGGTCGACCCGGTCGACCCGGCCGACCCGGTCGACCCGGTCGAACCGGTCGGCCCTGTCGGCCCTGTCGGCCCGGCGGGGCCGGTGGACCCGGCGGCGCCCGGAGATCGGGCGGACCCGGCGGAGGGCGAGGTGCCGGTGGTGCACGGGCCGACGGTCGATGCGCAGACGCGGTGCATCCACTATCGGACGCCGCTGGACGTGATCGCGCTCCGCTTCGCCTGCTGCGGCGAGTACTACCCGTGTCACCTGTGCCACGAGGAGACTGCCGGCCATGCTTCGCGCCCATGGCCCGCTTCGTCGCGGCACGAGCGCGCGGTGCTGTGCGGGGTGTGCTGGAGCGAGCTGACCATCGCGAAGTACCTCCAGGCGGAGGACTGCCCGTACTGCGCGGCCGCCTTCAACCCCGGGTGCGCACTGCACCACGAGCTGTATTTCGAGTAGGCCGGTCGTCAGCCGTCGTCAGCCGTCGTCAGCCGTCGTCAGCCGTCGTCAGCCGTCGTCAGCCTGATCGGGCCTCGTCTGCGATCTGCCCTCGAAGTCGGCCTGGAGGGCGGCGAGGGTCCGCGCGATGTTGCCGCGCTGGAAGTCGGAGAACAGCTGGCCCGACGTCACGAACCGGTCGAACCGTGCGGCCAGGACATCTGGCCAGCGCCTGCGCCCGTCGGTCCACGTCTCGGTGACCCGGGTGCCGCCCTCGACCGGTTCGAAGGTGTATGCCCAGGTCGCGATGCTGCCCTTCAGGAGGGGCTTGGTCGGCCCGATCGCGGTGACGTCGAAGGCGAACCTCTTCCCGGGGTCTGCCTCGGTGACGGTGCAGGACGTCACCCAGCGGGCCTTTCCACGGTGGTTCGAGCCGACGAACGTCATGCCCACGGTCGCCGGACGGCCGGGGGAGGGCACGCTGGCTCCGGTGTTCTCGGGGCTCCAGCGGCCCATCTGCGAGGGGTCGGCGATCTGCTCGTAGAGCTCCATCGCCTCGGCGGCGACGACGACGCTGTCCTGGACCTGCATGATTCTGGCCATCTGCGGGATGCTACAGCGCGGGGTTGTGAGGCTTTCGGTCATACACTCGCCCGGTGCCAGACCACGATCCTTCCGCGTCGCCCGCGTCGCCCGCGTCGCCCGCGTCGCCCGCGTCGCTCGCGTCGCCCGCAGGCGCCAGCACGCCTGCCGAGTTCACCCCCGAGGAGCTCGCCACCGCCCTGCGCGTGCTGCAGGCCGCGCCCGCCCTGGCCGACGGCAGCGAGGACCTCGTCGCCCTCAAGCGCGCCTCGCGCACCTTCGAGAAGCGCCTGGCGAAGTCGCGCCGCGGCACCAAGACGTGGGCGCAGCGCAAGGCCGACCGCGCCGTGGTGGAGGCGACCGCGACCGGTTCCCCGCTGCGGATCGACGACGAGACCAAGGGGATCCCGCTGGTCTCCACGGCGAAGGGTGCCTACGCCGGGGAGCTGAACAAGGCGCGCGGCTGCTACATCTGCAAGCAGGACTACACCCTGGTGGACGCCTTCTACCACTGGCTGTGCCCGCAGTGCGCGGCGATGTCCCACGCCAAGCGGGACCAGCACACCGACCTCACCGGCAAGCGCGCGCTGCTCACGGGCGGGCGTTCCAAGATCGGGATGTACATCGCGCTGCGCCTGCTGCGCGACGGCGCGCACACCACGATCACCACCCGGTTCCCCAAGGACGCCGCGAGGCGCTTCGCCCAGATGGAGGACGCGGCGGACTGGATCGACCGGCTGAAGATCGTCGGCATCGACCTGCGCGATCCCACCCAGGTGATGGCGCTGGCCGATGACGTCGCCGCCGCCGGCCCGCTGGACATCCTCATCAACAACGCCGCCCAGACGGTGCGCCGCTCACCCAGCGCCTATTCGGGCCTGGTCGAGCTCGAGGACGCTCCGCTGCCCACCGACCTCGCGCTGCCGGAGATGACGGCTTTCGACCGCATCTCCCAGGCGCATCCTGCGGCGATCGCCGGGGTGCTGGAGTCGACGTCGGTGTCCCAGCACGACGGGGAATCTCTCGAGCATGCTCGGGCGGCGCAGTCCGCGGCCTCGATGACGGCGCTCGCGCTGCGCGCCGGGAACGCGAGCCTCGAGCAGCATCGCGCCGGGACCGCGGTCGACGCGGGCGGCCTGCTGCCGGACCTGCAGACCACCAACTCGTGGACGCAGACGGTGGACCAGGTCGAGGCCCTCGAGATGCTCGAGGTGCAGCTGTGCAACGAGACCGCGCCGTTCCTGCTGATCAGCAGGCTGCGGGCTTCGATGCGCGCTGCCGTGCAGGCCGGGGCGAGGCGCGCGTACATCGTGAACGTCTCGGCGATGGAGGGGCAGTTCTCGCGCCGCTACAAGGGCGCCGGCCACCCGCACACCAACATGGCCAAGGCCGCCCTGAACATGCTCACCCGCACCAGCGCCGGCGAGGCCTTCGAGACCGACCGCATCCTGATGACTGCCGTGGACACCGGTTGGATCACCGACGAACGCCCTCATCAGGACAAGCTGCGCATTGCGGCGGAGGGGTGGCACGCCCCGCTGGATCTCGTGGACGGCGCCGCCCGCGTGTACGACCCGATCGTGCGCGGCGAGGCCGGCGAGGACCTCTACGGCTGCTTCGTGAAGGATTACAAGCCCAGCCCGTGGTGACCTGTCGGCGCACGGCCACCCGCTGAGCCACCGCTGGCCGCGCGCCGACGAGCCGGCACCGTGGGCGTCTGCCTCAGCCGTCCGAGCGCGAGAACCGGTTGGTCATGAGGTTGCTCGTCGTGTGCAGCACGGCAGCGAGCACCTGATCGGTCTCGGCCCGGATCTGCTCGGCGATCGTCGTGTTCGCCTCGGCCAGCCGTGCTGAGACCGACGACGTCGAGTCGCCGTCGGCCGATTCCCGGGCAGAGGTTCCGATGGCCTCGTCCGTCGCGTGCACGGCGGCGCGGCCGAGCGCGAGGGTCGTGCGCTGGTACCGCTCGATGTCCGCGATGGTCTCGGCGTAGTGGCCGTCGGCGAGGATCGCGAGCAGACGCGAGGTCCAGTAGAAGCTGTCCGTGCTGACCTGCCCGGTCGTCCTCGTGAGGTACTCGGGGGCTTCGTCGACGTTGGTGAACATCGGGATCAGCGTGGTGAACGGGTTCGAGGCGTAGGCGATCCACTGGAGCGCGCGCGAGCTCTCCGGTCGGTCGGGCCGGATCTGGAGGATCGCCAGCGCGTTGTGCCGGTTGATGCCGATCGGGCGGAACGCTCGACGCTCCGCCCGGGTGCCGTGCGGGGAGTACGGATCGAACGGGGTGCCCTGGTAGTGCGAGCTGAGCACGTCCTTGACGTCCTCGACCGTCAGCTTCCGCTCCGGCCGACGGCTCCAGGGAAGGTCATCCGAATCCGGCCGGTTGCCGGGCTCCGGACCGTCCCAGTCCTCGCTCGTGGGATTCAGGGTGCGCTGCATGTACCAGGCGCGGGGCGTGTTGTAGCGATGGTCGGCGTTCGAATGGGAGCCGAAGGCGTCGCGCGGGTTGAACACGTGCGTGCTCGGCGCGCCGGTGGCTGGATCGGCGGAGGGACCGGGTGACGGGGCGGCCGACGGGTCAGCCGATTCATCGCGCAGCGTGAGGTCGAGATGATGAGTCTGCACGAAGGTGCGCAGGTCCGGGCTCGCGAGATGATCGCGCCCCTCGCCTTCGGCGTCCTCGAGGTCGAAGGAATCGATGCTCAGCTGATTGGGGATCGCCGCGTAATGGTCTTCGGGCACGCGACGCGCGATCCAGTGGTGGCCGCCCACGGTCTCGAGCCACCAGATGTCCTCGACGTCGGAGAACGCGATCCCGTTCATCTCATAGGTGCCGTGCTCGGCGAGCAGCTCGCCCAGGCGCAGCACCCCTTCGCGAGCACTGCGGATGTAGGGCAGGACGAGGGTCAGCATGTCCTCCTCGCTGATCCCGCCGGGTACCTCCGGCCGGTGGCCCGGCGACCCGGGCGTGCCGCTCTCGGGCACGTACTCCACCAGTGGATCCGCGCCGAGCACCCGGGGATTGCTGGTCAGCGTCTCGGTCGCGCTCATCGCGACATTCGCGGAGTTGATGCCGGCGCAGCCCCAGATCCCCTCATCGGGCAGGGCGTTGGGGACGGCGGTGTAGCGCAGCGGGTCCTGCGGCAGCTCGACCCGTCGGTGCGCGAGCACGCTGGTGTGGGTGCGGGGCTGATCCTCGGGACGAACCACGACGACCCGCTTGGGGTCGAAGGACCCGTTCGAGGAATCCTCCGTGCGCGCCACGAGCGGGGACCCGTCGGCGCTGGCCTTCCTGCCCACCAGAAGCGTTGTGCAGCCCATCTGTGACCTCCTTGCGTCGTCCCACTCTCGGAGCGGTCCCGACGTGCCGGGATCGCGTGCCCTGCCACGGTAGTCCTTGGCCAGCGCGAGGCGGGGGTGCTGGCACGTGCCCGGAGCGCGGGCGCGCTGCCCGGATCAGCAGGCGGCGGGGACCTCCGACGCCTCGGCCACGGCCGCCCCGGCCCGCGCCTGCTGACGCAGGTGCACGCGATAGGACCACGTCACGACGCCGAGCCCCAGCACCGCGAGCGCCACGCCGGTCCAGGCCGGGGCGAGCAGGCCCCAGCCCGCGGCGAGCACTCCGGCGCCGAGGGCGGCCCCCAGCGAGTTGCCGATGTTCAGCGCCGAGTGATGCAGTGCGGCGGACAGCGAGGGCGCCTCGGGGGAGGCGTCCAGCAGGAACACCTGGAGCGAGGGGCCCATGAACTGCGAGGTGACGGCGATCGCGAACAGCAGGAGCAGGCCGGCCCAGGCCTGGTGGGCGACGAGCGCGAACACGGCGAGGCTGATCGCCATGCCGATAAGGCCGAGGAAGATCGTCCCGTAGATGCTGCGGTCGGTGAGGCGCCCGGCCACGATGTTCCCGATCGTCATGCCCACGCCGAACACGAACAGCGCGACGGGCACCGCTCGCTCGCCCAGCCCCATGACGCCCGGGACGATCTCGCCGATGTAGCTGTAGACGGCGAACATGCCGCCGAAGCCGATCGAGCCGATGCCGAGGCCGAACCACACCTGGGCACGGCGCAGGCCGCGGAGCTCCCCACGGATCGAGCTCGCGATGCCGGTGCCCTCGGGCTCGGGGACCAGGCGCCAGATCGCGATAGTGGTGGCCGCGGCGAGCACCACCACGATCACGTAGGCGGAGCGCCAGCCCACGTGCTGCCCGAGCGCGGTCGAGGCGGGCACGCCGACCATCGTCGCGATGGTGAGACCCAGCATGACCAGGGAGACGGAGCGGGCGCGTCGGCCGGGCGGTGAGAGCCGGGAGACCACGAGAGCGGAGACGCCGAAGAACGCCCCGTGGGGGAGACCGGCGAAGAGGCGGGCGGAGGCCAGCACCGCGAAGCTCGGCGCGATCGCCGAGAGCAGGTTCCCCAGTCCGATCAGGGCGATCAGTAGCACCAGCAGTCGTGCGCGCGGCATCCTCACGGCGGCGATCGTCACCAGCGGCGCACCGATCACCACCCCCAGGGCGTAGAGGGTGATGAGCATGCCGGCCTGGGGGATCGACACCTCGAGATCGCGGGCGATCTGCGGCAGCAGACCCATGCTGGCGAATTCGGTGGTCCCGATCGCGAAGGCGCCCAGTGCCATGGCCAGGATGACCAGTCGCAGGCGGCCGGGACTCAGCGGGGCGGACGGCGAGGTGGGATGCGAGGTCACAACAGCTCCAGCACAGATCGGGCGGGGAACGCTGCCGACGCTGGTAGCGGTGAGTACGCCTCGATCCTATAGGCGGGCTCGTGCCGGGGCCAGGGTGGGGTGAGGGATCTGCGGCGGCCGCCCGTGGATGGTCCGCGGTCGCGCTGGACGATCCCGGTACTCTGCTGTGGAGCCGGTCGCAGCAGCCCGGCAGGCGCGCAGGGACGTATCGCGCGCCGATCCTCGATACGTTGGGACGCACCATGGAACACATCACCGTCGCCGGCCACTCTGAGCCCATCCCTGCTTCCGCCGTCGCCGCCTCCCTGCTGGAGCAGCGCCTCCAGAGCGTTCGCGAGAAGCGGGGCACCGAGGCGGCCGAGACCCTCGAAGTCCTCGTCGGCGAGCGGATCGGGACCCTGCTCGAGGACGGCATGCCCAGCGTCGACTTCGCGACCATGCGCGCCGTCGTCGACTACGTGGAGCTGCCCGAGGAGGAGGACAACGCCTCAGGACTCGGTCGCGCACTGCGCGGGGTCAAGGAGAAGCTCGCCCAGCGGGGAGGGCCCGCGGGCGGCTGAGCGCGGACGGAGCACGCCTGCACGTCGCCGCCGACGGCTGCTCCGGCGCGAGACCGCCGACGGTGGCTTCTTCGCGTCTCCGCGTCACCCGTGTCAGCCCGGGCGGGTGCTCGTCACCGCAGCCGCTCGAGCACCCCGTCGAGGGCTGCGGGCGTCGTCTCCACCACGATCTGCAGCGCGCGGGAGGAGTCCACGGCCGAGGAGAGGGCGGGGATGCCCGATCCGGTGAGGACTGACCCGGCCAGGTAGACGACGGCCGCGCCGATCACGAGGCCGAGCGCGCCGCCGAGAAGACGGTCGATGATCCCCAGGTGCAGGCGGTCCGCGCCACGGCGCACCATGTGCCCGATCCGGCCGCCGATGCCGCTGCCGATCAGGAGCAGCGCCAGGAGCGAGCCGACCGCGGCCAGGGTGCGCCAGTCAGGATCGACGGCGTCGGTGATGTGCGGGATCGCCCAGACGGCGGCGCCGATCCCGGCGGCCAGGCCCAGCAGTGCCCCCAGGGTCGCGGCGAATCCTGAGCGCAGCCCGGAGGCGGTGGTGCCGAGCAGGATCAGCACGATCACGACGTCGACGATCCAGTCCATGGTCCACCTCTTCTGCTCTTCTGCGTTCAGGGCGTGCGATGGAGGCATCGTGCCACGGCGAGCCTGGGTGAGTGGTGAGTGGTGAGTGGTGAGTGGTGAGTGGTGAGTGACGAGTGGTGAGTGGTGAGCGCGCGGCGCGCCACGCGCGGCGCCGTCGGCCCTCCCTATGGACCGGGACCGCTCCGAGGTGGAATCCTCGATGGGAACCGCGCGACTGCATGGTCGGGCGTTCCGAGCAGGGGAGGCACCCCGATGATGTCGACGACCTCGAACCCAGAGAAGACCTCGATCCCCGAGACGATGAGCGCGGTCCAGCTGGTGGGCCATGGCGGTCTCGAGCAGCTGATCCACACCCGCGAGGCGCCCACGCCGAGCCCGGTGGCGGGGGAGGTGCTGATCGACGTCCACGCCTGCGGGATGAACAACACCGATGTGTGGGTGCGCGAGGGCGCGTATGGCAGCGACACCGATCCCACCGAGGTGTCCTCCTGGCGGCGCGGCCGCTCCACGCTCGAGTTCCCGCGCATCCAGGGCACGGACATCGTCGGCCGCATCGTGGCCGTCGGAGACGGCGTGCCTGAGGCGCGCCTCGGACAGCGGGTGATGGTGGACTTCAGCATCTACCACCGGCCCGAGGGCGACGACAGCCTGGCGGACATCGACTACATCGGCCACGGCCGCGACGGCGGGTACGCCGAGTACGTCGCGGTGCCCTCGGAGAACGCCTACGAGATGACCACCGGCATCAGCGACGCCGAGCTCGCCACCTTCTGCTGCGCCTATCTCACCGCCGAGCAGATGCTGGTGCGCAGCCGTCTGGCCGCGGAGGAGCGGGTGCTGGTGACCGGGGCCTCCGGGGGCGTCGGCTCGGCGATCATCCAGCTGGCGCGGGCGCGCGGGGCGATCCCCTACGCCGTCACCAGCGCCGGCAAGGAGGAGGCGCTGCGGGAGATCGGCGCCGAGGGCATCATCCTCCGCGACGCCCCGGACCTGGTTGCCGAGGTCGCACGCGTGGTCGACGCACCCGTGGACGTGGTGGCCGATCTGGTCGCCGGGCCGATGTTCAACGATCTGCTGCGGATCCTGCGCCCGGAGGGCCGCTACAGCACGGCCGGCGCCATCGGCGGCCCGGTGGTCGATCTGGACCTGCGCACGATGTACCTCAAGCAGCTCGAGCTGCACGGCTCCTCCCAGGGGACCCGCACCGCGTTCCGGCGCCTGGTGCGTTACATCGAGGACGGCACGATCCGTCCACTGCTGGACCGCACCTTCCGCCTCTCCGATTTCCACCAGGCGCAGCGCACGTTCCTGGGCAAGAGCTACATCGGCAAGCTGGTCGTCGTGCCGGACCGCCACTGGGACGAGGTCGGCGCGCCCTTCGCTACGGCCGACGCGACTTCGACGGGCGGTGATCCCGATGCGCGATGAACGCACGATCGAGCTGATCGACACCCAGGCCGGCGGCGACGTGAGCCGCATCGTCACCGCCGGCATCGAGCCGCTGCCGGGGAGCACCGCGCTGGAGAAGGCCCGCTACCTCCAACGGGAGGGAGACGGGCTGCGCCGACTGCTGCTGTCCGAGCCGTACGGGGACCCGGCGATGTCGGTGGATCTGATCGTCGAGCCGGGGCATCCGGAGGCGCAGGCCGGATACATCATCATGGAGGCGATGGGATACCCGATGTACTCCGGGTCCAACACGCTCTGCGCCGCCACCGCCCTGCTGGAGAGCGGCATGATCGAGATGACCGAGGGCCTGCAGGAGGTGGTCCTGGAATCCCCGGCCGGGCTGGCCCGGATCACCGCCCGCAATCGCGACGGGCGGGTCGAGTCGATCACCACCCAGGGCGAACCAGCCTATGTCGCCGAACGTGGACTGTCGGTCGAGGTGCCCTCCTACGGACGGGTCCGCTTCGACCTGGTGTGGAGCGGGGCCTACTACGCCATGATCACCGCCGCCGACCACGGCTTCGAGCTCACGGCCGACGAGCAGATCGCGCTGACGGCCTTCGGGGACGCCTTCGTGCGCACGGCCCGCCCGGGGCTGCGCCAGGAGCATCCGACCCTGGGCGACGTGGGCCCGCTCCCGTTCGTCCACTTCATGGGGCGGGTGCGCACGCTCGAGAACGGCACGGTCGAGTCGCGGTCCGCGACCTACGTGCATCCCGGCGTCATCTGCCGCAGCCCGACGGGGACCGGCACCTCCGCGCGGCTGGCGCTCCTGGCCGGGACCGACGAGCTCGCGACCGGGGACACTCTGGAGACCATCTCCCCGCGGGGCAACCGCTTCGTGGGCACCGTCGGCGAGGAGGCCATGGTCGGGGACTTCCCCGCCTGGCAGTCGACGATCACGGGCCGGGCCCGCCTGATGGCCCGTTCGCGGATCACCGTGGACCTCGATGACCCGCTGGTGGACTCCTCCGATCTGGAGAAGCTGCTCAGCTCGTGAGCCCTCCGGGACGAATCGCCCCGTCATCTGGGGAACGACTCTCCGCCGACCCACTTTGTTAGTGTGGCGCGGGTCACTTGTGCTCGATGGAGAGGACCCCGGCATGCCGATCACCCTGCCCCTGCTGATGACGGGACGCACGCGCGGCAAACGCTCGGCCGTCACCTGCGCGCTGAAATGCGCGAATCAGTGCGCCTACGACACCTGCAACACCAGCGGGAACAGCTACTTCGGCGACATCGCCGATGCCGCCATCTCGCGTCGTGCCCTGTTCGGCGCCGCCGGCGCGGGGGCCATGGTCGTCGCCTATGCCGGCGTCGCGAGCTCTCCCGCACTGGCCGACGGGGCCGAGCCCCCGTCGGACCGATACGCGCCGGCCGGCACCCCGCTGCGCTTCGAACCGATCGCCCCGGTCGATGCCGAGGCCGACGAGATGACCGTGCCGGCCGACTACACCTGGTCGCCGATCATCCGCTATGGCGATCCGCTGTTCGAGGACTCGATCCCCTTCGATCCGGAGAACACGACCGCGGAGGCGCTCGCGACGCAGTTCGGCTACAACAACGACTACACAGAGATCCTCGAGGTCGAGGGCTCCCACGGACGACGCGCCGTCATGTTCAACAACCACGAGTACGACAACATCGCGCTCATGGTCCCGCCGAGCATCGGCGAGAGGGAGAGCATCGAGATCCAGATGGCCGCACATGGGCTCTCCGCCGTCGACCTCGAGCGCAGAGGGCGCGACGGACCCTGGAGCTATGTCGTCGGCGGTGAGCACAACCGTCGCTTCACCTTCGACACCGACTTCGAGCTGGACGGCCCGGCCGCCGGCGGCGAGTTGGTGCGGACCGTCGCCGACCCCGCCGGCCGCACCGTCAAAGGGACGATCAACAACTGCGCCGGCCGCCGCACCCCGTGGGGCACCGTGCTCTCCGGCGAGGAGAACTTCCACGGCTACTTCGGCGGCGGCGCCCAGAACGCGGCGCACGAGCGCTACGGGGTGGGCGTCAGCAGCCGCAACTGGGAGTCCGTGGACCCGCGGTTCTCGACGGCCGACGAGGGCTACGAGAACGAGTGCAACCGGTACGGCTGGATCGTGGAGGTGGACCCCTTCGATCCCACCTCGACCCCGAAGAAGCACACGGCGATGGGCCGCTTCAAGCACGAGGGGGCTTCCACGATCATCGGGGAGGACGGGCTCGCCGTCGCCTACATGGGGGATGACCAGGCGTTCGAGTACATGTACAAGTTCGTCTCCCGCGACGCGTACATCGAGGGCGACCGTGCCCACAACATGACCCTGCTGGAGAACGGCAGCCTGTACGCCGCGAAGTTCACCGGCGACTCGGAGCTCGTCGACGAGAAGGGCACCCTGCCCGAGGACGGCGAGTTCGACGGCACCGGCGAGTGGCTCCAGCTCACCGACGGCGAGAGTTCCCTGGTCGAGGGATTCACCCTCGAAGAGGTCCTGGTCAATACCCGCCTCGCCGCCGACGCGGCCGGCGCGACCGTGATGGACCGTCCGGAGGATGTCGAGCCCAGCGTGCTGACCGGCAGGATCTACGCGGCCCTGACCAAGAACGAGGACCGTGAGGAGTCCGGCGAGCTCGGCATCGACGAGGCCAACCCCCGTGCCGCGAACCGCAGCGGCCAGGTGCTCGAGCTCATCGAGGCCGACGGCCAGTCCGGCACCCTTTTCACCTGGAACATCCTCATCATGGCGGGGGATCCGGACAGCGAGGACTACGAGGTGTACTACGGCGGCTACCCGGTGGACAAGGTCTCGCCGATGTCCTGCCCCGACAACGTCGCCTTCGACTCGGTGGGCAACCTCTGGGTCTCCACCGACGGCGCCCCCGGCGGCATCGGCTGCAACGACGGCCTGTTCCGCGTGACGCTGGAGGGCGAGGCGCGCGGCTACACCGAGCAGTTCCTGTCCGTCCCGGTCGACGCGGAGGTGTGCGGCCCGAACGTCTACGACGAGGACGGCCTGGTGGTCGTCGCCGTGCAGCACCCGGGTGAGGACGGTGAATGGGGAGCCCAGCGCTCGCAGTTCCCGTACCAGGAGTTCTCCGAGCTGCTGCCGCGTCCCGCCGTGATCCAGGCCTACCGCGAGCACCACACGCCGCCGCGCGGTGCGAGGAGCAGCGGCGGCACCGCCGACACCCGGGGCCAGGGCTGAGGCTGACGCCCTCCGGGGTGGATCCCCCGGGGTGAGGTCCGCGGGCCGACGTCACCAGGCCGCCATCATGAGGGCGACATCGTCAGGGTGACGGCCCGAGGGCTGACGACTCCCGGAGCCGATGAGCCGACGGCTGACCTACCCGTCGGGGAGGGCCGCGAAAAGCTCGTCACGGGACGGGCGACCGTATGTCGGTGCTGCTCGGTACTCTGGGCGGAGAAGCACGTTGCCGACTCGACGGCCGCTGCTGACCACCTTTCCCGTAGACATCAAGGAGTCGGCCACATGGACACGTCGGTTGCTGCGATCACCTCGTGGACCTTCCTGGAGGAATGCCCGATCCCCGAGGACGTCACGCCGCTGCTCGTCCCGGAGGAGCGCGCCATCGCGGCGTACAAGACGTTCCGCGACTCCGCCGTCTTCACGACGAAGCGGCTGATCGTGCGCGATGCCCAGGGGCTCCGCGGGAAGAAGGTGGAGATCTACTCCCTGCCCTACTCGGCGATCAACATGTGGTCCTCGGAGAACGCCGGCACCTTGGACATCAATGCCGAGATCGAGCTCTGGACGCGAGCCGGTCACATCAAGATCAACGTCGGCAAGCACATCGATGTGCGCCGCCTCGACCTGCTGATCGCGAACGCGGTGCTGCACTCCTCCTGAGCACCTGCGGCCGCACGACGGCGCTCAGCGCCCTCGCGCCGCGAGCCGGGACATGAGCCCGGCCGGGGCGAAACGGGCGGCGGTGTAGATCGCGCGGTAGCGGCGGCTCGGCACGGAGAGGGACTTCCCGCGATCGACGTCCCGCAGGGATTCCTCGACGACCCGTGGGGCGTCCAGCCACAGCCAGCCGGGGATCCCCTCCTGGCCCTTGGCCAGGCCCAATCGGGCGTGGAAGTCGGTGTGGGTGTAGCCGGGGCACACCGCCGTGACGGTGACTCCGCGCGGCGAGTACCGGCCGTTGGCCCACTGGGAGAAGGACACCAGCCAGGCCTTGCACGCGGCGTAGGTCGACCGGGGCATCACGGCGGAGGCCGAGGAGATGTTGATGATCGTGCCGGAGCGCCGTGCCAGCATGCTCGGCAGCACGGCGTGCATGAGGCGCATGGGCACCTCGTCGTGCAGGCGGAGGTGGCGCACCTCGTCCTCGATGTCGTTCGTCTCGAAGGCGAGGGGGAGACCGAAACCGGCGCTGTTGATCACGGTGTCGACGGGCCGCGCCACGTCGGCGAGGCGATCGCCGACCGCTGCGATGTCGTCTGGCGAGGACAGGTCCGCGGCGAGGACCTCGACCTCCGCCGCGCCCTCCTGTGCCAGCTCGAGCGCCAGGGCCTCGAGCCGGGCGCCGCCGCGCGCGACGAGCACGAGGCGGTCGCCGCGACGGGCGAGCTGGCGGGCGTATTCGGTGCCGAGGCCGGAGCTGGCACCGGTGATCAGGGACGTCGAAGTCATGGGGCGAGCCTAGGTGCTGCGGGCCATGGCGCTGCCGCCGTCGGCGAGCAGGCGCGTGGCCGGCGCATGAGCACCAGCACCATGAGCAGCGGAGATGTCGAGCGATCTGGGGTAGATCCCGAGCGTTTTGCAGCTCAGAGGATCCTCACGGCTCGAGTGACGTCGTCGGCGTGCAGTTCGCGCACCGTGGCCTGCAGGGTCCGCTCCGGCACCCAGGTCGCAGGATCGAAGATCGCCTCCCACGAGGTCTCGAGCTCGGCGCGCAGATCATCGGGCCACCGGGGGAGCGGCCACGAGTAGTAGGGGCCCGCACGAGCGCTGAAGGCCTCCTCGAGCGAGGTCCACCGTTCCTCCCAGGAGCTATAGCTCTCGCCGGGTATCAGGGGCACGTGGAGATACCGGTTCAGTGCGGCGTGCCAGTCCTGGAGATCGCTGATCAGCGCCTGGTCGCGGGGGATCCGCACGGTCAGCATGACCTCGCCGCGAGCCCCACCGGCGTTGTAGCGGAGCACGTTGCGCCGGGTCGACGCGTACAGCCACAGCATCCGGCCCCGCGGGCCCGGGATGTCGCGCTCGTCCATCTGCCGCAGCATCCAGGAGTACGCCTCCTGGAACTCCGGCTCCCCGAGCCAGGACTCCCCGCACAGCACGCCGTCGGCCACCAGTATTCGATAGGCCGACGCGGTCTGGATCGTGTGCAGGGTCAGCACATCGGCCGACGGGTCCGCCGCGACGGTCAGCGGCGGCGCGAGGAACCACGGCCGGATGGGGAGCCGGCCATAGGGCCGCAGGGAGCCACGTGCTGCGGTCCGTCCACGAGCGATCACGTCGTCGATCATGGACCCCGCCCCCGACATCCGAGGGCCCTCAGGACATGACGGTCTCTGCGG
The DNA here is from genome assembly GCF_003335205.1 of Brachybacterium sp. JB7. Classification (NCBI taxonomy): domain Bacteria; kingdom Bacillati; phylum Actinomycetota; class Actinomycetes; order Micrococcales; family Dermabacteraceae; genus Brachybacterium; species Brachybacterium sp. JB7. Next base: position 53,855 of record NZ_QPGN01000003.1, read on the forward strand.
AGCGCCGTTGCTGGGACCGAGCGGGCCCGGTTCTCAATCCCACGCTCCACGGCATGCGCCGCCCCCGCCGGTTCTCAGACCCGCTCCACGGCATGCACCGTGCCCGCCAGATCACCGAACACGATGTGGTCGCCGAAGGCCGTGCCGGGAGCGAGCACGGGAGCGATCCCGAGCCGGGTGAGCTGTTCGATGTCCCCGGTCTCCAGATGCACCGCCGTGATCAACCCGGAGTGGCTCGCCGCGTAGACGACGTCGTCGACGAGCACGAATCCCTCGTCGAGGACGCGCTCGGCGGTCGCATGGCGGTCGAGCTCCTCCCCGGTGGCCGGGTCGACCCGCACGATCTCGCCGGCCTCGTTGGCCAGGACGAGGTCGCCATCGCCGGTGACGGCTTCGCGGGCGTACTGGAAGGACCCCTCGAGCCGCCAGCGGGAGCTGCCGTCGGCCGGGTCGAGGCACCAGGTGTCGGCGATGCCCGAGGCGATGACGCCGCCGTCGGGCAGCACGCTGATCGCATCGTTCCAGGGCCCGTAGATGAAGCGCTGATAGCTCCCGGACTTGTCCGTCAGGGACGTCGTCCACAGGGACGTGCCGTCCCGGGCGTCCAGGGCGTGCGCGCATCCGTCGCCGACACCGATGTAGACGCGGTCCCCGTCGGCGGCCGGAGCGCCCATCGCCGACGCCGGCAGCTCGGCCGTCCAGAGAGCCGCCCCGGAGGAGGCCTCGATGGCGTGCAGCGTCGAGCCGGAGCAGATCAGGAGCGCGTCGGTTCCCGCCAGGAGGCCCGCCCCGGGGTCCGCCGCAGTCGGCGTTCCGGTGTCGTACCGCCACTGCGTCGAGCCGTCCGCGTCGAGACGGTGGAGGATGCCGCTGGAATCGGGGACCACGACCGACTTCCCGTCGTCCAGGGCGAGGAGGTCGTGGCGGATCTCCCCGGGCACCTGCTCGGTCCAGAGCGTGTCGCCGACATGATCGATCCCGGCGACCAGGCCGGAGCTGCTGCCGACCACGAGGAGGTCCTCGCCGTCTCGTCGGGCCAGCACCGGCCCGGACTGGACCATGCCGCCCAGAGCGTTCGTCCAGGCGACCCCTGAGCTGCCGCGGACATACGGGACCGTGAGCAGACGGTTCCCGGACCGGTCCTCCGGACGCATCCGCAGATGCAGGCGGTTGTCCCCGGGGGCGACCTCCGAGGCGTCCAGAGCCCCGGAGAACCGGCCGTGCCGCTCCTCGAGCGCGGTCCAGGAGAGCTCGTCATTGCGGCCGGCATAGACCGACGTGTCGTAGAGGGCGGCGTCGATGGCGCCCTCGAAGGGTCGGGGCAGCCGCACGTCGACCGTGACCGCGTCCCCGTCGTCGACGGGCTCCACCCCACGGGGCATCGCGGTGTCCGTGCCGCGTCCGGGCCGCAGGTCGTAGGTGGTGACCGGAGTGCGCACCACGTCCGTGGGCGCGGAGACGTCGGGGATCTCGACCCGGGTGACGTCGAGGCTGTCGACGGTTCCGGTGAGCTCGTAGTAGGCGGCGTCGATCTTCGCCGCCGCGGCTTCCAGCTGGTCGCGACGGTTCACGCGGGCCAGCACCTCCCGGTGGGTGTGCCCCGTTAGATGCAGGGAGATCGGATGCTCGGCGAGGACGTCCTCGAACTGCTGCTGGTTGGCGACGTAGTAGTAGCCCTCGCCCATCGGGAAATGGGTCACGAGGATGCGGGGCAGGTTCCTGGCGGCCGTCATCGCGTCGTCGAGGTCTGCGAGGGCCTGCTCCGACCACCACGCCACCTCCTGCTGGTGGGCGGTGGTGTCCGCCAGGATCACGCGCACCCCGCTGACGTCCCGCACCCGGACGTCGTCCCCGATCCATCGGTGTCGTCTCTCGCCGGCGGTCGAGTCCCACCGGGTCTCGTGGTTCCCCGGCACGGCGACCATCCGGTCCCGCAGGCGATCGGGGACCAGCTCGTCGAACGCCTCGTACTCGACCTCCGTGCCGTGCTCGGTGACGTCGCCGCCGTGGATGACGAGGGTGGGATCGAACTGATCGATCGCGTCGAAGACGGCGTGCAGCCGGGGCATCGTCTCGTCGTTCTCGGGGTCCACGTGGGTGTCGGCGACGAACGCGAGACGCAGCGCCTCCGCGCCGGAGGGGCCGGCCGGGTGCGCGGCGCCCTCGGCCGATGCGGCGGCGGAGGCGGTCGGTGCGGCGTGGGCGGTCGCAGCGGTCGTCGCCCCGGCGAGGGGCAGGGAGGCGAGAGCGGCACGGCGGGAGAGGCGAGTGGTCATGAGCTGTCCTTCGTCATCGGAGGGAGGGTCGTCGTGGCGGCGGTCCTGAGGTGAGCGGTTCTCGAGTGCTGGCTGTGCTGGCGGGAGGGGCGGGGCCGGGAGCGGTTTACTGCGGGGGAGGCTGATCGGGATGCGGCTCGTCGCCCAGCTCGGCCTGGAGCTCCCGGAGACGTCGGGTGAGCTGCCGGCGGATCTCGGCATAGGCCGGGTCGTGCGCGACGTTGAGGACCTCGCTCGGATCGGCTCGCAGGTCGTACAGCTCCCACTCCGGGATGAAGCGACGGCTCGAGGATCCGGGATGCCCGAGCCCGTCGTTGTAGAAGTAGATGAGCTTGTAGCGGTCCGTGCGTATCCCGTAATGCGCGAGCACGTGCGATTCGCGATCGTCGTTCTCGTAGTAGCGGTAGTAGACCGCGTCCTGCGTGGCGGCGGTCGATCCGCAGAGCTGGGGGAAGAAGCTCACGCCCTGCATGTCGTCGTGGGGCTCGGCGCCGGCGGCCTCGAGGATCGTGCGGGCGAAGTCGACGTTCGTGACCAGCTGCTCCACGGGCGGGCCGGGCTCGATGCGCCGCGGGTAGCTGACCAGCAGAGGCATCCTCATCGATTCCTCGTAGATGAAGCGCTTGTCGAACCAGCCATGGTCTCCGAGGAAGAAGCCCTGGTCGGAGCTGTACATCATCATCGTGTCGTCGAGATCGCCGCGATCGTGCAGCCACTGGGCCACCCGGCCGACGCTGTCGTCGATCGCCGCCACGCAGTCCAGGTAGTCCTCCATGAACCTCTGGTACTTCCAGCGCCCCAGGTCCTCCGCGGAGAGATCGGCCGGCGGGTCGATCTTCATGTCGTGCGTGGTCAGATGATCGGCGACGCGCATGGCGGCCAGGTGGGCCGCGGAGGAACGGGTCGAATAGTCGTCGCCGAACGTCCGGGGCAGCGGGATCGGATCGCGGTGCAGACCCGCGTGCGCGGCGTCCGGTTGCCAGTTGCGGTGGGGCGCCTTGTGGTAGATCAGCAGGCACCACGGCTCCTCGCCCTCGAGGGAATCCACCCAGGCCATCCCCCGTTCCGTGAGCACGTCGGTAACGTAGCCCTCTGCGACCTCCACCCCGTCGGGGGAGAGCAGCTGCGGGTCGACGTACTCGCCCTGGCCGCGCAGCACCTCCCAGTGGTCGAAGCCCTGAGGATCGTGCCCCTCGCCCTCGCCGAGATGCCACTTGCCGACGATCCCGGTGCGATAGCCGGCCTGCTGCAGCTGGGTCGCGAAGGTGGGCAGGGAGGCGTCGAACGAGGAGTGGAGCGTGGTGACCTCGTTGCGGTGGCTGTGCTGGCCGGTGAGGATCGAGGCACGGCTCGGGGTGCAGACCGAGTTGGTGCAGAAGCAGGCGTCCACGCGTCGCCCGCGGTCGGCGATCGCGTCCAGGTGCGGGGTGCTGGTGACGACGGATCCGTAGGCGCTGATCGCATGGCTGGCATGGTCGTCCGAGAGGATGAGCAGGATGTTCGGTCTGCGGGTCGTCATGGTCTCCTCGGATGCGGATGCGGATGCGGATGCGGATGCGGATGCGGATGCGGATGCTGACGTGGGCCTGGGCGCGGGTGGGGGCGGGCGCAGGGGAGAGGGGCCGAGGTCGGCAGCCGGGGTCACTCCCGGGATGGCTCGTCGGGGACGAGCCGGGCGAGCTCGTGCTCGGCGAGGTCCAGCAGCTGTTGGATCTGCTCGGCGGGGTCCCCGTTGGGGGAGACCGGATAGGGGGCTGTCGACCCTCTCCAGTCCTCTTCGAGACGTCGGATCTCGTGATGGAGCGTCTCGGGGTCGGGTGCCGCCGTGGGGTCCTCCGCGCCGACAGCGAGCCAGTCCGCCCACGCGCGCCACCTGGCCAGGTGCAGATCGGTCAGGGACCCGGACCAGTGCCGCGCGGAGTAGTCGTGCAATCCGCTGTCCTGCTCGCCCCAGACGCTGATCAGCGACCGTGCGTCGCGCTCGAGCGCGTCGGCGAGATCAGGATCGGATCCGGCTCCGCGGCGGGCATCGGCGATCCATCGGCCGACGAGGTGCTCGGGCCGGGTGGCGGCGACGCGATCTGCGCCGAGGATCAGAGCCTCGAGGCGGCGAGCCTCGCGGCGGAGCCCGGCGCCGTCTCCGGCCTCGGCCGCGGCGACCATCGCCCGCAGGGGAGCACGCGCGGACTGCGCGGCGACGTGGAGCGCGATCTGGACCGCGTCGTGCTCCAGCGCCTCGGTGTGCTCGGGATGACGCAGGAGGGACGTCAGGTCACGGGCGGCCCGGGCCAGCGCGGGCAGGGCCCGGAGCATGTCCTGGTCGTTCTCGGCGTCGACGTTCGCCGAGGGAGGCCCGTCGGCGTCGGGGAGGGCCTCGCCCGCGAGCCGCTGCGTGGCGAAGGGCAGCGCCCGGGTCCAGGGCCGGGCGATCAGCGGGGACGGGGTGGCTCGGGTCCGACCGGGGCCGTAGAGCGTTCGGGAGAGGAGGTCCCAGACCTCGAGGGCGACCGCGGATCGGGTGCCGTAGCGGCGTGCCACGAAGCTCTCGCGCCACCGATCCACCGACGGCATGGGCGACCACAGGGCTCGGGTGGCGAGCTCGTAGACCACCGCATTGTTCTCGAGCGCCTCGGACGTGATGCCGAATCCTTCGAGCCGACCCCGGGTGGAGTCCGCGGCGGCATGGCGGAGCTCGGCGAGATCGGTGCCGAGCGAGGCCAGGTCCCCGAAGACGCCGAAACGTCCGCCGAAATTGTGCGCGAGGCACCACAGCCAGCGGCGGCCGTACATCTCTCCGGTGCTGTGCCACATCGGGGCGTACTCGCCCCAGAGGTCCAGGAGCACCAGTCGGTCCTCGGGGACGCGGGAGAGCAGACTGCGGACCCGCTCCTCGGTCCAGTAGCCGGCGCGATAGTGGAACGGCCATCCCTGCAGGATCCAGACCGCCTCCGGGTCGGCGGCGTGCATCGCGTCGTAGATCGCCCCGGCGTGGGCGGCGAGATCGTCCGGGGACGTGGTCGGGGGCAGCGACTCGATATAGGGATCGACCGCGTAGTGGTGGTCGGTGCCCAGCAGCTCCCGCTGATGGCGGTGGAGCGAGGCGGCGGCCTCGGCGAACAGCGGATCGCCCGGGTCCGCCAGGGAGTTCTGCCATCCCTGCCACTCGATGGTGCGGTCCGACCCGATGAGGGCCTCGGGCAGCTGCCCTCCGAAACCGGGCAGGACCACCGTCATCCCGAGCTCACGCTCCCTCTGCGCGATGCGCTGCCCGAGGCGAGCGCGCGAGGCGAGGGCGTCGTCCGTCAGCGCCGCGCCGAGGTCGTGGGTGATCCCCATCGTGGTCCAGGGCAGGAAGGCGTTCCCGCCCACGAAGCGCCTCGCGTCGTCGTGCTCCATGCCGAGGTCGCCGAGCATGCGGACCAGCACGGCGTCGTGCCCGACGAGGTTCAGCGGGGTGGTCACCCCGTGCAGGGCCATCCAGTCGATGTGGCGCTCCCACTGCTCCCAGCCCCAGAAGGCCATGCTGTAGCCGAAGGTCACCGGGTTGAGGTGATACCGGGTGCGCAGGGAGGTCTCGAACCGCTGCGGGTCCGTCTCGGGCAGGGGAGCGACGGCCTCGATGACCGGCGGGCCGTCCCAGGAGAGATCGGCGTCGAAGAAGGTCTCGAGGGCGCGGGCGAGGCCGACGGAGGCGGCCGACGCCGAGCCGGCCTCGAGGATCAGCTCGTCGTCGGAGGTGCTGACGGTGACGTGCTCGACGCCAGGGGCGGCGGCACCGGAGGCTGCTCCGCCGGAGGCTGCTCCGCCGGAGGCTCCGGAGGCCGCGGCGGGGACGGCGCGCAGGTGAAGGCGGCCGACGAGACCCGGTGCGCGTCGGCGCACCAGATCCCGGACGCCGTCGAAGGGGTCGGCGGAATGGGTGTCGGTGGCCTCAGGGTTCACGGCTCAACCTCTCCCGGAACGGAGCGAGCACCGTCTCGTTGGACTCGTCCCCGTCGGCGCGGTTCATGCTGCGCAGGACGGGCAGCCGTGCCCCGGTGGCCGCGAGCTGCTCCATCGTGGCGATCACGAGCGAGTGCAGCAGCAGGGCAGCCAGCATCGTCGAGGTCGGGCCGGTCTCCGTGCCGTCCTCCAGGGCGATGGTCACATCGCCCTCCGGGGCGTGGGTGTCGAGCACCACGTCGGCGACGTCGAGGAGTCGCAGCCCGTCCGGGTGACGGGACCGGCTCGCCTGGGAGTGCTCACGGCTGGTGATCGCGACGACGAACAGGCCGAGTCCTCGGGCTTCCTCGGCGAGCTGGACGGGGACGGGGTTGATCCCGGAGTGGGACACGATCACGAGGACCTCTCCCCGGCGGAGATCGTGCAGCTCGGCGATCGCCGTGCCGTACCCGGGAAGGCGTTCGATCCGGGAGACGCGCGTGGGCTCCCAGGGCGCCAGCGCCGGATCGTGCAGAAGGTTCACCGGGGCGAGGCCCCCTGCCCGGAAGGTGGCGTCGATCGCCGGGAGCATCGAGTGGCCCGAGCCGAAGACATGGAGCACGCCGTCGCCCTCCAGGGATCGGGCGAGCGCCCGGGAGGCCCGCTCGAGATCCTCGGTCTCCTCCGCTCCTCGTGCGACGAGCTCCAGCACGGAGCGGCGGTACATCTCCACGGATTTCATGCGTCCTCATTTCGGCAGGCAGTGGTCAGCAATCGGGTGATCGGATGCTCCCGGGCGGTGGCGAGCAGCCGACCGCCCTCGAGCGCATCACCGGCGCTCTCCCGCACCTCGGCGCCCGGGCAGTGCTCGCGCAGCTGCGCGGTCACCGTGTCGGCGAAGAGACGGTCGGCGAAGAGCCCGCCGACGCCGGCTACGGGAAGCACCTCGAGGTGCGGGTCGCCCAGCCGCCGTGCGGCGGTACGGATCATGGCGGCCAGCTCCTGCGCGATCGTGGTGACCACGTCGAGGGCCGCCCGGTCGCCGGCAGCGGCGGTGCGCAGCACCGTCGGGGCCAGCGCGGCGACGTCCTTCACCGGGGATACGGAGGAGTAGAGATCACGGATGACCTGCTCGGGGTCCGGCCCGGTGAGATGCCGGGCGAGCTCTGTGTCCGCTCCGGTGCCGTCGAGCGCGGAGCAGGCTGCGCGCAGCCCTGCTCGGCCCAGGGCGAAGCCGCTCCCACGATCTCCGGCGAGATGCCCCCAGCCATCGAGGTGCACCGGTGGTCTTCCGTCGGCGACCCCGAGGACCAGCGAGCCGGTCCCGGCCTGGACGAGAACGCCCGACGACGGACCGAACGCCCCCAGATAGGCGGCGACCACATCGTTGGCCACGATGACCTCGCACCCCAGGTGCTCGGTGAGAGACGTCCGGAGACTGCGCTCGGCCGCTCCGATGGTGCGGATGCCGGTCGCGGCGAGCACGACCAGGTCGTAGGGCGCGCCCCCGAGGGAGTGCAGCGCCCGGCCGACGAGCTCGAGCCCGAGTTCGCGCGCGCCGGGCGCTCCGGGGTGCGGGAATCCCTCGTCGTCCCGGTGCCGGGCGAGCACCCGTTCACCGACGAAGACGGCAGCGCGCACCGTGGACTTCCCGGCGTCGATCACCACGATCCGTCGGGCGTCGCCGTCGTGGGGCGAAGAGGGTCCGATCATGCGGCGGATGCTATGTGGTGTGCTCCACGACGGCCAGAGTAACCAGACCAATGGACCATCGGGCAGGGGTCGCTACGCAGGTCGGCGGGTTCATAGGTGGACCACGACGACGGATTCTCTTGCGGTGGGTAGACCGGTGGTCCAGGATCTTGGGCACCGGAGGGAACGAGGAGGTGCCCTATGCGGCCGGCACGGATTGCTCACGAGGTGCGTGACGCCATCGAGGCGCGGTACATCGCCGGCAGCGAGCCCTCCTCCGTCCTCCCGTCCGAGCGACGACTGGCGGCTGAGTTCGGCGTGGCCCGGGCGACCATCCGCGCGGCGCTCGCGATGCTGCGCGAGCAGCAGCAGATCCGGTCGGGGCCCGGCGCTCCGCCGGTGGTCGTCGACCCCCGCCTGACCAAGGCTCCGCAGCTGACCTCCTTCACCCAGGATGCGCTGGCGCGGGGCTGGCATCCCTCCAGCCGGCTCCTCGAAGCCGTCGACGAGGAGGCTGATGTGTCGATCGCCCGGGACCTGGGGATCGCGCCGGGCAGCGCGGTCCATCGGGTCCGCCGGCTGCGGCTCGCCGATCGCAGTCCGATGGCCCTCGAGGAGGTCTGGCTGCCCCAGGAGATCTTCCCGGACCTGCTCTCCCACGACCTGACGGGCTCCCTCTACGACCTCTTCGACCAGCGGTACGGAACGGTCGTCTATCGACATGACCGGCGGATATCCGCCGTCTCCGTCGATGCCCTGCATGCCGACCTGCTGGAGATCCCGCTGGGCAGCGCGGCGCTGTTCGCCACCCAGATCGGCTACGACCGGCACGGCCGACGTCTCGAGCTCGGTCGCTCCGTCTATCGCGGCGACCGGTTCGACTTCACCACGGTCACCTTCGCCGCCCGGCGCTCGCCCCCATCGGCGAGGAGCGGGTGAGGGGAGAGCCGGACCGGCCGACCTCTCCGTCGGGACGCACCACCGCAGCGGCACGACCTCTCGCGGGCGACACCGCAGCTGAGACCACACCTTCCATGTGAACAAAGGGGAATGTCATGAAACGACGTACTGTTCTGGCCGGGATGGCCCTCGCGGGACTCACCGCCGCAGGATGCAGCAACGGTGGCGGAGGCGGTGGCGCCGGCGGCGATGTCGACATCTCCGACACCGAGATGACGGCCACGATCGAGTTCGCGGTCTGGGAGTCCGACTTCGACTGGGCCTCCGTGATCGACGGGTTCAACGAGAAGTATCCGAACATCACCGTGCAGATGACCAAGAGCCCCTTCAAGGACTTCTTCACCAGGTTGCAGACCCAGGCGTCGGGGGACAACCTGCCGGACGCCTTCATGATGAACGGTCCCAACTTCCAGCTGTATGCCAGCCACGAGAAGCTCGTGTCCTTCGAGTCCGCCGTCGACGACGGCGAGCTCGACTTCTCGAACTATCCCGAGGCCATGGAGGAGCTGTACACCTACGAGGACGTCCCCTACGGCATTCCGACGTCGTACGACTCCATCGGCCTGTGGTTCAACCAGGAGCTGTTCGAGAAGGCCGGTGTCGACCTGCCGACCGACGAGTGGACCTGGGACGACCTGCATGCGGCGGCCAAGGAGATCAGCGAGCAGCTGGAGGGCGAGGGCGTCTACGGCTTCGCCGGTGGTGCCTACAACCAGGAGCTCTTCTACAACCTGATCTTCCAGGCCGGCGGAGAGGTGCTCAACGAGGAGGCGACGGAGGCCGGGTACTCGAGCCCCGAGAGCCGGTCGGCGCTCCAGTTCCTCCGCGACATGGTGGAGGACGGATCCTCCCCGACGATCCAGACGACCGCCGACACCTCGCCGGACGAGCTGTTCAAGAGCGGCAAGGCCGCGATGGTCTACGGCGGCAGCTTCCGCGTGGCCGGATACGCCGACTCGGCGGTCGCCGACGTCATCCAGGTGGTCCGCCTGCCCGAGGGGGAGCAGCGCGGGGTGGTGCTCCACGGCGGAGCGGTCGTGGCGCATGCCGACGGCGAGAACCGCGACGCCGCCGCGGCCTTCGCGGTGTACACCGGCACCCAGGAGGGCCAGCAGATCATCGGTGAGTCGGGGGCATCGATCCCTGCCTACCAGGGCACGGAGCAGGAGTACATCGCCGCCCATCCGGAGTACGACCTGAGCATCTTCCCGGAATCCGCGGAGGAGTACGGCTTCCCCTATCCCGTCTCCGCGAACACCCAGGCCTGGCTCGAGATCGAGAGCGACATGGTTCCCAAGATCCTCGCCGGTGACCTCGGCGTGGACGAGGGCACCGAGCAGCTCGACGAGAAGATCGACGCGCACCTCGCGGAGGAGGCCGAGCAGTGAGCCAGCTGACGGCGTCGCACTCCTCGCCCCCGGCGGAGCCGACGGCTCGGGGGCGACGAGGCGCCAAGCGCGGGGTCTCCAACCCCGACGGGATGTGGCCGTGGCTGTTCGTGCTGCCGACCCTCATCGGGCTCGCGATCTTCTACTTCTGGCCCGTGATCCAGACGGCGTACTACTCGTTCACGAGCTGGGGCGTCTTCGGCGGTGCCGAGTTCGTGGGCCTCAAGAACTGGGTGAGACTGCTCGAATCCGGCGAGGTCCCGCGGGCGCTGGTGAACACCCTCCTCTACACCGCGATGCTGCTGCTCGGGATCCCGATCGCCATCTACATCGCCAGCCTGCTGAACCGGCCGGGGCTGCGGTTCGCGGCGTTCTACCGGGTGCTCTACTTCGCGCCCTTCGTCTCGATGCCGGCCGCGATCGCACTGGTGTGGGGGATGATTTTCAACAGCCAGTACGGCATCCTCAACCAGTTCCTCGGCCTCTTCGGGGTGCCGGCCGTGCACTGGACCTCGACCGAATGGGTCGCGCTCATCGCGATCGGCATCGTGGGGATCTGGTCCGCACTGGGATTCAACATCATCATCCTCGGCGCCGGTCTGCGCAGCATTCCCACGGACCTGTACGAGGCCGCGCGGATCGACGGGGCGACGAACTGGCGACAGCTCATCTCGATCACCGTGCCCTTGCTGAGCCCGAGCATCTTCTTCCTGTTCGTGCTGAGCGTCATCCACGGCATGGAGCTGTTCGACCTGATCTTCATCATGATCGGCGAGTCGAACCCGATCAAGGGGGATACGCAGTCGATGGTCTCGCTGTTCTATCGCGAGGCGTTCATCAGCAACGACAAGGGCACCGGAGCGGCGATCGCGATCCTGCTGATGCTGATCATCGCGGTGCTGACGGCGATCCAGTTCTGGGTGCAGAGGCGGTGGATCAACTTTGACTGACGTGACGACTCCGACGGGCGTGGAGAACGCCCCGAGCACGCGCGGGCGAGCTCCGCGGGGCGGCCGCGGGGGCAACAACATCGGTGCCCACATCATCCTGTCCATCGGCGGGTTCATCATGGTGTTCCCGTTCCTCTGGCAGATCCTCATGTCCCTGTCGAGCACCGCGGAGGTCACCTCGGTCCCGCCCACGCTGTGGCCGAGCGAGCTCCGCTTCGACAACTATCTGGAGGTCTTCCGGCAGGTCCCGTTCCTCGACCAGTTCTGGGTATCGGTGCAGGTCGCCGTGGCGACCGTGATCGGACAGATCGTGCTGTGCAGCATGGCCGGCTACGCGTTCGCGCGGATGCGCTTCGCCGCCAGCGCGATCATCTTCGCCGTGATGCTCTCGATCCTGATGATCCCCAATCAGGCGTACATCATTCCGCAGTACCAGATCGTGCAGAGCCTGGGATGGCTCGACACCGTGCAGGGCATCGTCATCCCGACCGTCTTCAGCGCCTTCGGGACCTTCCTCATGCGGCAGTTCTTCGTGAACCTGCCCAAGGAGCTGGAGGAGGCGGCGCGGCTCGATGGTGCCAACTCCTTCCAGATCTTCTGGAAGGTGATGCTGCCGCTGGCCCGGCCGTCCATCGGCGCGCTGGCGATCGTCACGATCCTCGCGGCCTGGAACAACCTCCTGTGGCCGCTGGTGGTCACCAGCCGTGCGGAGAACCGGCCGTTGTCCGTCGGGATCGCGTCGCTGAACGGGCAGTACGTGATCGACTATCCCGTGATGATGGCCGCCTCGCTCATGGCCATGGCCCCCATCCTCATCCTGTTCATCGTGATGCAGCGCCGGGTGATCGAGGGGCTGGCGCATTCGGGGCTCAAGGGCTGAGCGGATCCGACTCCAGCCCAGGCGGCGAGCAACTGCGCACGCGCTGCGCGAACTTGCTCGCGGGCTTCAAGGCACCCCCGGAATGGGAGATCGTCGACGTCCTGCCGACCTCCTCGACGGCAAGGCGCTCAAGCGCTCCCTGCGTCTGCTGCGCAGCGTTGGCAGGGAGCGAGGGGCCGACCCGCGGCCCGGCGTAAGCCGTCGTTCGTGCCTCGAAGGTCTCCTCATGGAGTGATGGCGCCGCGCACCCGCTCGTTCTCGGGATGGCTGACATGGTGGGAGTATTCGTACTGCCCCTCGTTATCGTGCACGTGCCGGATCTCGTCGATGACGGGAGTGTCGGCGGAGACGCCGAGGAACTCCGCATGGTCACCAGCGACGGTCGCCCGGTACTCGAAGAGCACGCGTCGCTGGCGCACCCCGCCCTCCTGCAGGAGCATCTCCATGCTCTCCATTCCGAGGCGCTCTGGCGCGAAGGTCACGTGGTCCTCGAGGATCCAGTTCTCGAGCACGGCGATCGGCTCCGCGTTGGCGCTGCGATGGCGCAGGATATGGATGACGCGGGTCCCGACGGAGAAGCCGCTGGTGACCGAGAACGTCTCGTCGACCAGGTGATGCTCGTAGGTCAGGAGCGTCGTGATCGGCAGCCGGGACGACGCGGCGATCATCTCGTACAGCGTCGTGGTGGTCCCCGGGGAACGCGTGATCGGTTCCGCGTGGACCACCGTCGTGCCTTTGCCGCGGCCGCGCTCGCGGAGGATCGCCCCGCGCTCCTCCAGACGCGCCATAGCGCGTCGGAGCGTGGTCCTGGAGACCTGAAATCCCTTGCCGAGATCCAACTCGGAGGGTAGCTGATCGCCTTCCGAGAGCATCCCCGCTCGCAACGCCTCCTCGAATTGCAGGACGATCTGAGTGTTCAATGGGATCGATGTGGAGTGGTCGACCGGTACGAACGCTCGCCGGAACGGTACTTTCATCGTGGCGGTCTCCATTCGTCGTCGCCTGCGCTCGCCGCACGCCGTGGTTCGGCGGCTCCTCCCTCGCCTCGGGCGGACACCCTCGCACACCATGATCGAGGCTTGCCCCCATCCGCGATAACGCTCGGACAGTGCATCACGATCTTCACCGGTTCGAGCGCCAGAAATCCTGCCACTGAACAGTATTCTTGAAATCATCTTCGAGGTACTTCGTGCTGAAGTCCTGAGTCTGGTCCAGGAGTTCCTCGATGCCGTGGGGATCCTCCGTGGGCTTCACGTCGGGATTGTAGGACCGTTTGCCGTCGGGCATGATGAATTCCATGCCCTCCTGGCTTGTCGCGAAGTGGATGTACAGCTTCGCGGCGTTGGGGCTCTTCGACTTCGTGACGTACTGCATCGTCTGCGGCATCGGGCCGGCGACGTAGGGGGCGAGGCCGTCTGCGGGGGCGAGAAAGTACCCCTTCTCCTCGTTGTTCCGGAACTTTGCCGCTGCCATCAGTCCGACCGGAGGGTCCTGCTGGCCGGGGGCGCCGACGGCCTCGGAGACCTCCTCGTCGCTCTTGAACACGGCGGGCGAGTTGCTCGCGAGACGCTTGAGCCATTCGTGGAAGGCCGAGGGCTCGTCGGTCTCGAGCTTCTCGCCGAACAGGTCCTCATATGCCTCGGACCACTCGTCCGCATGGTCACGCGCTGATTGGTTCCAGATGTTCGTGTACATCGCCCGGGCCTCCGGGTCCGGTATGGCGATCTTGCCCTTCCAATCCTCCTCGGTCAGCTGCCAGACGTTGGAGATCGGGGACGTGTCCCCGTACGCTTCGGTGCTGTAGGCCCACCAGAGCCAGTTCCCGCTGGTGAGGTATGGGTAGCGGGCCTCCTCCGGGAGCTTGTCGTACGTATCGCCGGGCACCCAGTTGGTGAGGATCCCGTCCTTCAGGAGCTCGGCATACACGGCGGGCGGCTCGGAGATCGCGAGGATATCGGCGATGATGTTCCCCGATTCGCTCTCTCGCTTGATCTTGTCGATTGTATTCGTCTCGATCTTTACGCCGTTGGCCTTGATCTCGTATTTCTCGCTGAAGGCTTCCGCGATCTGCTCGACCTTCCCTGTTTCGTCATAGATCGTGATCGGTCCCTCGTCCTGCGCGGCCTTCACGAGAGCGTCGAGATCGAAGCCGTCCGCTGTCTCATCATCCTGCAGCTCGATGTCCTCGCGCTCGTCCTCCTTCGCCTCCCCTGGATCATCGGCACCGGGCGGCGCGCAGGCAGCGACGGAGAGGCCGAATGCGGCGGTCAGGGCGATGCCTCCGACGGCTCTGCGCGAAATATGGTTCATCATCGATCCAACTCCTGTGTTGTTGGTGTTCTCGTTTGTCGTACACGGCTCCGAGAGCCGAGTGGGGTGCGGGGTGCCGCCGGCTCGAGCTTTCACGGAAGCGGCCGTTTGCTCTGGTGGCGCATGATGCGCTCGAGGATCTCGAAGCTCGCTCCCGGCACGGAAGCGTAGTAATGCGGGTTCTCGTAGTCTCGCGTTGCCGGAAGCTCCTCGCCGTGAAGATAGGTCCGGTAACTGCCGCCTGCTTGTCTGACGATGAATGCCGAGGCGGCGACGTCCCAGGAGTGTGCCTCGAACGAGATCGTTGCATCGAGCCATCCGGCCGCGACCCAGCACAGTGCGATGCAGCTGCTTCCAAGGGCTCTGATTTGAGCGAACTGGTTTGTGACCTCGGCGAACTGTGCGAGGGAGACCTCGGGCTCGTGCACGAGATCCCGCGGGAGGGGGAAGCTACAGGCAACTGTCGCCGCGGCGGGGTCGGTGAAGCCCCAGCTGTGCATTCGCTCCTCGCCCAGGAACGCACCCCGATCGTCGGCCCAGAAGAGATGGTCGTTGGCGGCGTCGTAGACGACACCGACGACTATCTCTCCGTCGAGCGCAACGCCGATGCTGACTGCCCAGAGGGCCATGCCGGCTCATCGCATCTGAGGGTGTAGCTGGTTTCTGAATCCTCCTGATTCGAGCAGGCTGCGGGCGACGTAGTTGGTGAGGTTTCGGAAGCCGAGGGCGGAGCCGCGGAGGTGTTCAAGCCGTCCGTTGATCGCCTCTGTCGGCCCGTTGCTGGTGCCGGGGCGATCGAAGAACGCCAGGACGTCGTCGGCGCGCTTGGTCAGCGTCCGGCCCAGCTTTCCCAGCTCGACGAGGGTGTCTGGGACCTTCGCCCTGAGGGCCGCGATGACCTTCTCCATCTTCGATCTGGCTCTGGCCCGGTCGGGTTCTCGATAGGCGGCGATCATGGCCTGGTAGATCTCCCAAGTAGCCTCGACCGCAGCGTGAGGGTGGTGGGCGAACAGGGCGTTGAGGCGTTCGCGCTGCCGCTGGGTCAGCAGCTTGGTCCCGGTGTGGAGGGTGCGGCGGGACGTGTAGAGAGGGTCGTCCTTGCGGCCTCGACGCTTGTGGAGCTTCTGCTGGATCCGCCGCCGGCAGTCATCCAGAGCGTCCCCGGCGAGGCGGACGACGTGGAAGGGATCCATGACCGCGACCGCGCCGGGCAGGGCCTCGCTCGTCGCGGTCTTGAACCCTGTGAATCCGTCCATCGCGACGACCTCGACGCGGTCCTTCCACGCCTTGGGTCGCGCTTCGAGCCAGGCCTTGAATGCCGCCTTGGAGCGTCCTTCGACCATGTCCAGCAGCCTCGCCGGCCCGGTCTTGTCCCTGGCGGAGGTGAGATCGATGATCACGGTGACGTACTTGTCGCCGCGGCGGGTGTGGCGCCAGACGTGCTCATCAACGCCGATCACGCGGACTCCGTCGAAGCGGGCCGGGTCATCGATCAGCAGGCGCTTCCCCTCGGCCAGGACGGCGTCGTTCGCGGTGTGCCAGGCCACGCCCAGCCCGGCAGCGACCCGCGCGACCGAGAGGTGATCGATGACCAGCGCCTCCAGCGCCCACCGGGTCCCGCCCCGGGAGAGCTTCGCCCGCCCGGCCGCTGCAGCCGTGGTGTCTTCGCGCCAGTGGGTTCCGCAGTGGTCACATCGGTAGCGCCGGATTCGCACCAGAAGCGTCGTGGGGCGGTGGCCGAACGGCTCATGCGCCAGGGACCGCGAGATGGAACCCCGCGACGTCGCCCGTCCTCCGCAGGCACGGCACCACGATTCCTCCTCGGCGACCCGACACTCCAGCACCGCTCGATCGGCCGTGAGGTTCTGGCCGACCACGACCAGACCAAGCTCCTCAAGGCGGGTGAAGGTCGTCAGGTCGGGGTCGCCGAAGGTAGCGTTGGGCATGTCGAGGTCTTCCTGATGGCGAGCGTGAGAACTTCCATCATCGGGAGACCTCGACGTTTATCCCGGCACCGACGCGCCCACCCCACGCCCCGCAGCTACCCCCTCAACTGCGAAGAGCCGCCATGCCCCGGGCGAAATTGGACGTCCCGTCGATCGGGTCGATGTGCCACGCGAGAGGTCCGTTACCGGGCTCCTCTCCGCTCTCCTCCCCGATGATCCGCGAGCCCGGATAGGCCTCTGCGATGGCGGCGCGGATATGGTCTTCGCACGAACGGTCGTATTGCGTGACCATGTCGTGGAAGTCCTCCTTGAGGTCGATGGTGAGGTCTCGATTTCGAAACCCGCCCATGGCGATCGCTCCCGCCTCCTGGGCCACGCGCTGGGTGAACTCGCTCAGTTCTCGGATGTTCTTGGTCATTCCCCTACCTCGATTCTTTGCTCGTGGAGATCGAATGCGTGGATCTGTTCACTTCCAAGGAGCAGGTCGATGTCGCCGCCCGCGAGGAGCGATCCGCGCTGAAGGGTGGTCGCATAGATGCGCTGCGACCCGACCGAGGCTTCGATGGTCCAGCTGCCGCCTGTCGGCATTACGGACTCGATGCGGCCGGTCAGCACGAGGCGCTCAGCCGGATGCTGTCGGCCGGGGATGCCGACGGCGAAGGACTCCGGCCGGATCCCTACTGAACCCAGCCGGCTCGGATCCTCGATCTGCCGCCCAAGGTGTTCCCGCACGGCGGTTGCTTGGGGGGTCTGCTCGGTCGTTTCGATGAAGTTCATCGGTGGCACGCCCAAGAAGTTGGCGACGAAACGGTTCACGGGACGGTCGTAGATATCCATGGGGCTTCCGACCTGCTGCAGCACGCCCTCGTTCATGACCGCGACACGGGTGGCCAGGGTCATCGCTTCCCACTGGTCATGGGTCACGAAAATGACGGTCGCGCCATACTCGGCGTGGATCCGCTTCAGCTCGGCGCGCATCTCCAGGCGCAGGCGCGAATCGAGGTTGGACAGTGGCTCGTCGAGCAGCATCAGATCTGGATTTACGGCGAGCATCCGCGCAAGGGCGACTCGTTGCTGCTGGCCGCCGGAGAGCTGGGATGGGAAGCGATCGCGGTACTGCTCGATTCCCATCGTGGCCGTCAGCTCGTCCACCCGCTTCACGCGCTCGGCTGAGGACATCTTCTGGATCTTCAGCCCGTAGGCGATGTTGTCCGCGACCGACATGTGCGGCCACAGTGCGTAGCTCTGGAAGACGAGTCCGATGTTGCGCTTCTCGGGGGAGACGAACCGCGACGCGCGCGGTTCGTCCACCACCCGGTCTCCGATCGAGAGACGACCCTCGGTCACGGTTTCGAGCCCAGCGATCATGCGTACGGTGGTGGTCTTCCCACAGCCGGAAGGGCCGAGCAGACACATGAAATCACCGTCGTCGATCTGCAGGTCCAGGCTCTCGACCGCATTGGTCTCGCCGCCATAGTTCTTCACGACGTTGTGCAGGCTGATGTCGGGCACGTCATCCTCCGATCCCGTGCGCGAGATCGGTCTTCATGACCTTCTGCACGGTGTAGGTACCAGTGAAAGAGATAAGGGCGATGAGCAGGACCACGGCGTTTCCGGCTTGCGAGTAGCCGACGTCCAGCAGACGGATCGACAGGGTGGTCAGCACATCCATTCCTGGGACGGCCAGGATCACCACGAGGCTGAGGCTCTTGATCCCGGAGATGAAGGCCATGATCGCGCCGGAGGCCAGAGCGCCCTTCTGGATCGGCAGCACGATGGTGGCGAACCGGCGCCACCATCCGGCCCCCGCCATCTGCGCCGACTCCTCGGGGTCAGCGCCCAGCTGCATCATCGCGGAGATCCCGGAGCGGGACGTGAAGGGCATCTGCTCGGTGAAGTAGATGAGAACCAGGATCGCCGCGGTGCCGTACAGGGCTGGGATCGGGCCGCGCTGCACCGAGAACAGCGAGAGGTAGGCGACCGCGAACGCGATGCCGGGCACGAGATAGGGGAAGAACACGAGCTGGCGCAGCGCCGCGGAGAGTAGGGGGGACGGGGAGCGGACGACGACATACCCGACGAAGAGCCCCATGATTCCGGAGAGCGTGGCGGCGTGCCCCACGATCCAGACGCTGTTCCACGCGGCCTGCCAGACGCCGGAGTTTCGAAGGATCCCCTCGGAGAATCCGATCGTGGACAGATCCTTGCCGATCCAGAAGTCGAGGGTGAAGTTGCTGGCGGCGAACACGCCGGGGTTCCACATGACGGTGGACAGGGCGAGGACCACGATCGGGATGGCGACGCTTGCGGTGAAAAGAAGTGTGCAGGCGAGGGTCGCGATCCAGCGGGACTTGCCCAGTCGTGCCACCGTGCCGCTGGAGCCGCTTTTGCCGGAGATCGTGACGAACCGTTTCGACTCGCGGAGGAAGTGTGTGTCGACCCAGAGGGAGAGCGCGCCGATGAGGACGATCGCAGCGACCATCACGGCCGCCGAGCCCTTCTGATCGCTGTACACGTTGCGGTACAAGCTGGTCGCGAGCACGTTCATGTTGACCGGAAGCCCCAGGATGTAGGCGACGCCGAACTCGCCGAGGATCTTTGCGAGCATCAAGGTGACCGCGGAGATCAGTGCAGGGCGCAGAATAGGGATCACGATGCTGAACGTGGTTGCCAGGCGTGACGCCCCGAGCAGGCGGGAGGACTCCTCGAGGGTCGTGTCGAAGCTCTTCAGGGCGTTGCCGATGAGCATGATGACAAACGGCGAGAAGTGCACCGCGAAGATCAGAATGATCGGCAGGCGGCCGTAGGAGAGCCAGTTCGGATGGCGAGGCCGAGGTTCTCCATCCAGCCCGCCTGGCCGCCCGTGGTGCGGTTCTTGAAGAGGGTTACCCACGCCAGAGCGAACGTCCAGGCGGGAAGCATGTACGGCACGATCAGGGCCGTGGAGAACCACTTGCGCCCCCACATGTTCGTCCGTACGAGCAGCCACGCGGCGGAGCCGCCGATCACGAGTGCGAGGATGATCGCGCTGACCGCGATCAGCAGGGTGTTCGCGAGCGGTTCCCAGAAAATCGACACCGCCTGTGGCGAGACGAGGACCCGCCAGAGGTAGTACGAGGTCGGGGCTCCCTCCTCTTGCTGGGTGATCGCAGTGTCCTGTCGATGCACCACGAAGGCGTCGACCAAGAGCGAGACGATCGGCGCGGCGATCAGGTACGTGAAGAGCACCAGAGCGACGACGCCGATGGCCACGACTGGGTTGCGGGCGTAGAGCCTGAGCCGGTGGCTCAGCGGTGTGCGGGGCCGACGACCTGTAGGGCGCCGGCTCTTGCGAGCCGCCTCAGGCGAGCGAACAGGAGGGGTGGTCGTCACGAGACATCCTTGTCCGAAACAAACGTATTGGATAGAAGACCTTTTGTGTAAGTTAGCGAGCCGTCCGGTCGGTGTCAAGGATTTGCCGGACTCCGACGTGGTTCGGAGGCCTCTTCGCTTCGCCGGTCAACAAGCGTCGGAGTCATGCGGAGGGCAGGACTTCTTGCTCAGGTTGCACCTGCCTCGCCGTGCACCGTCCGGATCGTGGCTATCCACGCGGGAGCGGTAGCCCAGCTGCTCGCCGGCGTCTGCTCCCTGGTCGGCATGATCCGGTCATCGACGAAGCCGCCCGATGCGGTCTCTCCCACGATGTCGGGAGCCCGTCGAGCCTGGCGACAGCAGTCCGAACGACCGTGAACAGACCATAGGCGAGCCTGACAGCGGTCGCGGCGGTGCTCGCTGTGTCGTTGCTGATGTACTGGCTCGCTCTGTAGCGGTTCGTGCCGCTCACTGTCGGGATCCAGATATATGCAGTGGTCCGGATACTGCGGCGCGCGGCCAACGCTGCTCGTGATGCTGATGATCGGGCCGACATCTGGCCAGAACCTTGATTGCCGAGGCCGCCGGCTGCTATGTCGCCTGCTCCCCGGTGTTTCTTCGTGCAGAGTGGTCGTGCTGCCCGCTCGCGGAGGCAGACTCGATGCCGGTCAGGGCTTCGTGACGAATCCCTGCTCGACCATGAACTCGAAGGCGACGTCGGCCGGGAGCTCGCCGTTCTCGTCGACCCGCAGGTTCAGAGTGCGCAGCGCGTCGTCGGTGAGGACGGGGGTCACCTGGTCGTAGACGTCGGCGAGCTCGGGGTAGGTCTCCAGCGTGCTCGTGTTGAGTATGGCGGCGACGTTGTAGGCGGGGAAGTAGCCGAGGTCGTCCTCGAGCACCGTGAGGTCGAGGCTCTCGATCCGACCGTCGGTCGTGAAGACCTCGCCGAAGTTGCAGGAGCCGCGGGCGGTCGCGGTGTACACGGCGCCGGTGTCGTAGATGCTGATGTTGTCCTCGGGGACCCCGTCGGGGTCGTCCCGCGGGATGCCGTAGGTCTCGAGCAGGGGGATCAGCCCGTCGGCCCGGGAGTTGAACTCGGCCTCGACGCAGAGCGTGCGCTCCTCGATGGGGAGGTCCGCGAGCTCGCTGAGGGTCGAGATCCCGCCGAGCTCGTCGACCGCGTCCGAGCGCACGGCGAGGGCATAGGTGTTGTTCAGGGGAGCAGGCTCGAGCCAGGTCAGCCCGGCAGGTTCGTCCATGTCCCGCACGGCCTCCCACTGCTCGGTCTGGTCGGGGATGCCCTCGGTCTGGCCCATGTACGTCAGCCAGGCCGTGCCCGTGTATTCCCAGCTCATGTCGGCTTCGCCCGAGGTCATGAGCTCGCGGGCGGGCACGCTGCCGGGCACGTTGGTGAGGTCGACGACGTCGAATCCGGCAGCGGTCGCGGCGATCACCCCGATCTTCCCGAGGATCAGCTGCTCGGTGAAGTTCTTCCCGGTCACGGTGATGCTCGCACCGGCGGGCAGGCCATCGATCGGCGTGATCGATCCGGGGGCGACCTCGGGGACGTAGGCCGTGGCCGGGCGCAGGCCGCAGCCGGCGGGGGAGGACAGGGCCAGCCCGGCGAGCGCACCGAACTCTCGGCGCCCAGGCGGACCGGCACCGCCCGTGCCGGTCGTGCCGCGCGCGCCCACCGTGCCGCCGTGCCGGCCGTGCGGCGGTGCCGGTGCGTGTGACGTGATGTCGCGTGGAGTGCCGGGCATGGTCACAGTCCCTTCGGTCGGGCGACGTGCTCGACGACGCGTCCGAGCCAGTCGATCATCAGCGCGAGCAGTGCGATCAGCACGGCACCGGCGATCAGGACGGTGAAGAGGTAGAGGTTCACGCCGGTCGTGATCAGCAGGCCCAGGCCGCCGCCGTTGACGAAGGCGGCGAGGGAGGCGGTGCCCACCAGGAGCACGAGCGCGGTGCGCACGCCGGAGAGCATGACGGGCACGGCGAGCGGCATCTCGACCCGCAGGAGCACGGAGAGCCCGGTCATCCCCATGCCGCGGCCGGCCTCGACCAGCCGCTGGTCCACGCCGCGGATACCGATCATCGTGTTGCGCAGGACCGGCAGCACGGCATAGGCGACCAGCGCGACGATCGAGGCCTGGAAGCCGTCGGGGATCGCCATGGCCAGCAGCACGATGAGACCGATGGCCGGGGCCGACTGGCCGAAGTTCGCGATCGCGAGCACGGGCTCGGCCACGATCCGCAGCGGGCTCCGCGTCAAGAGGATCCCGAGCGGGATCGCGATCAGCAGCACGATCACGGTGGCGACGAACGTGAGCGCGAGGTGCTGGCCGGTGAGGTTCAGCAGCGTGGTGGGGTTCAGGGTGTTGCGCTCGGCCTCCGTCAGCGGAGCGACCAGGAGCCAGATCGCGAAGCCGACGAGGATCGCCAGCAGCACGGCGATCTGGATGCCGAGCGTCTTCCAGCCCCGGAGCGTCTCGCTGCCGGCGGTGGTCGTCGTGGCGTCCTCGGTGGTGGTCTCAGACATCGGAAACGGTCCCGGCAGCATCGTCGTCGGCCGGAACCGTATCGAGCGTTCCGGTGTTGGTCCCGACGGGGGCGTCGCTCGAGCGCTCGGCGGCGGATTCGCGGGCGGCCCTGATCGCGTCCATCACGGTCTCCACGTCCACGACCCCTTCGAGGGCGCCGCCGCGACCGGTGACGAGGGTGGCGCCGGCGCTCGAGACGAGCATGGTGTCCAGCGCGTCGTTGAGGGTCGCGCCGGAGCCGACGAGCGGGATCGACGGGTCGACCTCGGTGGGGAGCCGCGCCATACGGGCCAGGGCACGACGAGAGGGCCAGGCGACGGGGCGGCCCCGGGAGTCGGTGACCACGACGTGGTCGTGGCCGGCATCCTTCGCGCGGCGCAGGGCGTCGGCCGGGTCGCCGCCGGCGGCGGCGACCACGGCGTCGGTGACCTCGACCTCGCGCACCCGGCGCAGGGCGAGCTGCTTGAGCGCGGCTCCGGAGCCGATGAAGTTCTCGACGAACTCGTCGGCGGGCTCGGCGAGGATCCGTTCGGGGGTGTCGTACTGGACGATCTGGGCGCCCTCGCGGAACACGACGATCCAGTCGCCGAGCTTCACGGCCTCGTCGAAGTCGTGGGTGACGATGACCATCGTCTTGCGCACCTCGTGCTGGATGCTGATGAGCTCGTCCTGCAGGCGCTGGCGGGTGATCGGGTCGACCGCTCCGAACGGTTCGTCCATGAGCAGGACGGGTGGGTCGGCGGCGAGCGCCCTGGCCACTCCCACGCGCTGCTGCTGGCCGCCGGAGAGCTCCTTGGGATAGCGGTCCTTGTACACCTCGGGATCGAGGCCGACGAGGTCGAGCAGCTCGTCGATGCGGGCGTCGATCCGGGCCTTGTCCCAGCGGAGCATGCGGGGCACCAGGGCGATGTTCTGGGCGACGCTCATGTGCGGGAAGAGGCCGCCGGCCTGGATGACGTAGCCGATGCGGCGGCGCAGCTCGTCCCCGTCGATCGCGGTGACGTCCTCGTCGCCGAGCATGATGCGGCCGTCGCTGGGCTCGATGAGCCGGTTGATCATCTTCAGCGTCGTGGTCTTCCCGCAGCCCGAGGGGCCCACGAGCATGACCACCTGGCCCTCGGGGATCTCGAGCGTCACGCCGTCGACGGCGGGACGGGCCTGTCCCGGGTAGCGCTTGGTGACGTTGTCCAGGCGGATCGAGCGGCCGGAGATCTCCTGGTCCGTCGAGGCGGTGGTGTGGTCGATGTCAGTCATCGGATGCCCTTCGAGGTCGTGAGCCGGCCGATGCCGAGCAGGATGAGGTCGAGGATCAGCGCGAGCAGGACGACGCCGACGGTGCCGGTGATGACCGACTCGGTCGCGCCGGCCCCGCCGAGGCGGGAGAGCCCCTGGAAGATGAAACCGCCGAGGCCGGGCCCGAGGACGTAGGCGGCGACGGCCGCGACGCCCATCACCATCTGCGCGGAGATCCGCACGCCGCTGAGGATCACGGGCCAGGCCAGCGGCAGCTCGACGCGCAGGAAGATGCCCAGCCGGCTCATGCCGAGACCGCGGGCGGATTCGACGAGGGCGGGGTCCACGTTCGCGAGGCCGACGACCGCGTTGCGCAGGATCGGCAGCGTCGCGAAGAAGACCACGACGACGACGGCGGGGGTCACGCCGAACCCGAAGGGCGCGACCATGAGGCCGATGAGTGCGAAGGACGGGATCGTCAGCCCCACCGCGCTCACCGTGTTGGCGATCCCTCGTCCGGTCTCGCTGCGGTGCACCAGGGCGGCGACCACGATCGCGATCACGGTCGCGAGGACGACCGACTGGGCGACGAGGCTGAAATGCTGGAACGCCGCGAAGAGGATCTCATCGGAACGCGAGCGGACGAAGTCGCCGATGTTCACGTCAACCTCCTCGCTGAGCGTACGGATGCAGCTCCGATGGTAGCGCGGCCCGGCCCCGGAGGCCCTCGGGCCGTGCCACCGGGCGCGGCCCGCGCTCGCCGGCAACGGCTGGAACGTGCTGCGTACTGCGCTCTGCGACGGTCAGACGCTGTGCGGCTGGACCTTCAAGGCGGGGCCGCCCGGATGGACCGGGATCCGCGTGCCCGAGAAGGTGCGGCAGGCATGTTCGTCGGCCGTGTCGACATCGAAGGACACGAGCTCTCGTGTCGGATGACGGGTGGCTCCTGCGATGCGTCCCGTGAGCGTGACGAACCCTGCCAGCGACGCGACGAAGGGGCGTCCGATCCAGTCCTCGATACGCGTGAAGTACCACCATTCCGTGGCGGCGTCGTAGCGCTCGGGCTCGGTGAAGGCACGGTGGAAGCCGACGTACTGGCGAGGGTCATCGGGTTTATCGGTCAGCGTTCCGGGCCCCAGGCGCACGTTGATATAGGGGCCCGGGGCCTCGCCCGCCAGCGGGACGTCCGCCAAGAGGTCCAGCCCGTGGTGAGGCATCAGGAGCTTCGACCCTGCCCGGATCACCCACGTCTCCTCGGAGGTCTCGGCTGCGGACTCTCGCACGGCCAGGTCTCCGGCCAGCTCGGAGACCATGAGCTGGGTCGCGAGGGACTGGGTGAGGCCGAGTCGATCCATGACGGTTCCCGTCGAGGCCCAGCCGTCCGGGAGCGGCACGGCGAGAGGGCGCCCTGCGAACGTGGACAGGTCAGGGGAGAGGACCGACCGCATGTTGCGCTCCTTGGTCGACGGATCAGACATGGGTGCTCGTGCTGCGCCGTTCGGCCGCCCCCGCGGGGCTCACCAATGTTAACGTGTGACGACATGGGGTTGGTGCGGACGACGGGCGCGGGCCGCGGGGGCCACGCCGGGCAGCTCTCCCTCGATCATCCCCCGACTGAGGAGCGCTCATGACGCAACACGCTGAGACGGCGGAGCATCCGACCCCCGGGCCAGTCCTCGCAGGGGTCGTGGCGCTGGGGCTCGCTGCCCTGCTCAGCGTCCCCTCGCCGTTCTTCACCGGCCTGCTCCTCGTCCCCGCCTTCGGCGCGAGCGCCGTCCTCGGGTACCGCCGTGTGCCATGGGCAGGATTCCTGGGCCTCGCCGCCTCTGCGGCGGCCCTCCTGATCGCCCTGGTCGCCGCCGTCGCGTCGATCTCCCAGCCCACCGCCGTGTCCACCTTGCTAGCTGCATTCGGCGCTCTGCTGGTCGGTCTGTGCGCGTTGGTCGGGGGTGTCGCCTCCGGCGTGCTGGTGATGTACCGCCACCGTCTCGCGCGGGCGTCGGATCGCCCGTCGGGATCCCCGCAGCCGCCTGCCACGTACCCCTCCTCGCCGGCTCCTGAGCAGGACGCCACTCAGCCCGCAGGCGCGTCGTCGCAGCGCCGTGACGACGACTTCCGCAGGGTCGGGCGGGCCACTG
Source organism: Brachybacterium sp. JB7 (assembly GCF_003335205.1). Taxonomy (NCBI): domain Bacteria; kingdom Bacillati; phylum Actinomycetota; class Actinomycetes; order Micrococcales; family Dermabacteraceae; genus Brachybacterium; species Brachybacterium sp. JB7. The sequence continues at coordinate 79,443 of NZ_QPGN01000003.1, forward strand.
CCACCGGCGCACGAGCGCTTGCGGCGGGCGGCGCCGCGGCGTGGAGGACACAGAGACGGCGGGCAGCTGCCCGTGAGGAGCGCGGGGCCCGGGAAGCAGCGGCCCGTGGACCGTCGTACTTCAGCACCCGAGCGATGGATGTGAGGAAGCGCGATCGCGAGGATGCGGAGATCCGCAAGGCGCAGGTCGCACAGGCCCGTCGGTACAACAACCGTCACTGAAGCCGCCGACCCCCTGAGCTGCCGTCGTGCAGGCCGCTCAGGTCGACATCCTCACCCCGTGTAGTCACCCTCTCGTGCGTTGAGGTCGGTGTAGTGGGCGAGCTTCTCCTCGTCGACCTCGACGCCGAGGCCCACCCCCTCGGGCACGCGGAGGCAGCCGCCTTCGAAGGGCAGGGGGTCGATGATGTCGTCGTCGTGCAGGTAGTACATCGAGTCGATCGCACTGGAGAGCACGGGGGTGCTGGCCACGATCGCGAGGTGGGCGGCGGTGGCGATGCCCAGCTCGCCGCCGCTGTGGAGGTTCATGCCCAGCCCGAAGGCGTCGCAGTGGGCGGCGAGATGCTTCGTGGTCGCGATGCCGCCCCACTTGTAGACATCGCCGTGGATGACCTGCACGGCGTTCAGACGCACGGCAGGGGCGAGATCCTCCCAGCGCACCACGCACATGTTCGTGCACAGCGGGATGCGCACCGCCTCGGCCACCCGGGCCATCTGCTCGAGCCCCTGGCAGGGATCCTCGAGGTACTCCAGCCCCAAGGGCTCCAGGGCATGGCCGGCCCGGATCGACTCGGGCACGCTCCACGCGGCATTGGGGTCCACCCTCAGCTCCACCTCGGGGAGCCGCTCGCGCAGGGCCTGCATGATCGCCACGTCGGCCCGGGCGTCGGTGCTGCCCTTGAGCTTCACGGCGGTGAAACCGTTCTCGGCGACGACCTGCTCGGTGGCGTCGGCGAGCGAGCCGGGGTAATCGCGCTCGTCGCCGTCGGAGCGGGTGATGAGCGCGGTCAGGGGAATCTGATCGCGCACGCGACCTCCGAGGAGGTCCACGACGCCCATCCCTGCGGCCTTGCCGAGCAGATCCCAGCAGGCCACGTCGATCGCGGCGAGGGCCGCGTAGCCGAGGTAGCCGTGGAAGAAGGGCAGCATGCGGTGGCGGCCATGGAAGGCCTCCAGGGCGCGTGGGTCGGTGCCGATCACGTCATCGGCCAGCTGGCGCACGAGCCGGGCGACGGGCGCCCCCCACATCGTCTCGCCCCACCCGACCAGGCCATCGTCGGTGGTCATGCGCACGATCGTGCGGGTCTCTCCCTGCTTGGTCTCGAACGACGAGGTGAACCCCTTGCGCATCGGCAGGTTCACCACGCTGACCTCGAGGTCGATGATCTTCATGCGGTCTCTCCTTCGTCAGGGATCCCTGCCGTATCGGGCAGCGAGGTGGTGAGCATCGCGTCGATGCAGGCCTGCAGAGCGGTCGCGGCGTCGGTGAGCTCGGCGTCGCCACGAGCGGGGTCGCCCGCCCCGGGCGGGTCGGTGACCCCGCCGGTGCGCGGCCATTCCCCGTGACGTTCGAGGTGGAGGCCCGGTACCAGCTCCTGATCGAACAGCGGGAGCTCGCTCGGGCCGTGGCCGTCGGGGGCCACGAGCTCGGGATGGGCGGAGCTCATCAGAGCGGTCTCGAACGCGCCGGCATGCCCGGGCGCGTCGGGTGCGGGTTCCAGCAGCTGCCAGTAGCTGCAGCAGGCGGCGAGGATCGGATGCTCGAGAGCGGCGAGCTTCACGGCCTGGCTCATCATCTCGACGTTCCCGCCGTGCCCGTTGACCACGAGGATGCGGCGGAAACCTGCGGCGACCAGGGAGTCCAGAAGGGCGGAGAGCACGTCGAGCAGTGTTCTCGGGGGAAGGCTGAGAGCGACGGCGAACTGGTGGTGCCCGCTGAATCCGTAGGGCAGCGTGGGGCACAGCACCACCTCGTCGCGCTCGCCGAGGGCGCGGTCGACGACAGCCTCCACGAGCAGGGAGTCGGTGCCCAGCGGCAGGTGCTCGCCGTGCTGCTCGAGGGAGCCGATCGGCAGCACGGCGACGCTGCCGGGGGCGAGGTCGGCGACCTCTTGGCGTCGCAGTCCGGTCAGTCGGTGCACGGGGTCCTCCTTCGTCGTGGTGGCAGGGCGGCGCGACTACTGTGTGCGCATGTCCGGTCGAGTCCTGTCCTTCGAGCCGCCCGCTTCACGGAACGGCTCCTATCTCGCCCTGGAGCTCCTGCCGGGGCGGGTCCACGGGGCGCTGATCGACCCCACCGGCCGCTTCCGGGCGCGGCGGGAGCTGACCTTCGACCCGGCGGCCCCGCGATCGGAGATCCTGGCCGAGGTCGACCGGGTCGCGGCGGGACTGACGCGCAGCAGCCGACTGGGCGGGTGCGTGATCTCCGCAGGAGGCGTGCTGGACACCGCCCGCGGAACGATGGTGCAGGTCGTGGACATGCCGAGCCTCGAGGGCTGCGCGATCGCGGAGCATCTGAGCGCGGTGGTCGATGCACCGACGCTGCTCGAGCACCGGGCTCGTCTGCAGGTCCAGGGCGACCACTACTTCGGGGCCGGCCAGGGGGAGGAGACCTTCGCGTCCGTCGCGACCGGGCGCACCCTCGGGGTGGGCATCCTCTACCAGGGCATGATCCTGGCTCCCGACGGAGGGCGCAGCGGGGCGCACATGACGGTGGCCAGCGGACAGATCGCCTGCAGCTGCGGGAAGCGGGGTTGCTGGCGCACGATCGCGACGACCGCCTGGTTGCGTGAGCAGGCGGAGACCCTGGGCTTTCCCGAGCACGATCTCCCGGCCTGGGAGAGGCGTGCCGCGCAGGACCCGAGGGCGGCCGCCGTGGTCACGGAGTACGCCCGGAACATCGCCGTGGGCCTGGCGAACATCCAGCAGCTGTGCATGCCCGGGCTGTTCATCCTGCACGGGGAGGCAGCGCAGGCCTCGGACGGCTTCCGGGACACGATCCTGGACACCCTGCGGGACCTGTCCCGCACCGGCGGAGAGATCGAGCCGCGCCTGGTCACGACCTCGCTGGTCGAGGACGATGCCACGCTGCTGGGCGGGGTGGCGCTGCTGCTGCACCGCGGGCTCCCCTCCATCGGCTGACATCATCCGGCGAGAGGCGCAGGGGACCGGGCGCCCCGATTCCGGGGTCATCCGTCGTCCTCGGACTCCGCGCGAGGCTTAGCCGGTGCCGGTGCCGGTGCCGGTGCCGGTGCCGGTGCGGCTGCCGTCCCGTGAGCTTCGGCTTCGGCCGCCCCGGCCGCCCCGGCGGCGAACGCGGGGTTCGCACGCCGCGGGTCGGGATGGGCGATCGAGCCCAGCAGGCGTCGGGTGACAGCTGAGGAGGGGGCCGACAGCACCTCCCGGCACGGCCCGATCTCCTCGATCCGACCGTCCGCCATCACGGCGACCCTGTCGGCGATCCCGGAGACCACGGCGAGATCGTGGCTGACGAAGAGGTAGGCGACCCCGGTGCGCTCCTGCAGCTCGCGCAGCAGCTCCAGGATCGTCGCCTGCACCGAGACGTCCAGGGCGCTGGTGGGCTCGTCGAGCACCAGGAGCCGCGGTTCGAGCGCCAGGGCGCGGGCGATCGCGATGCGCTGTCGCTGGCCACCCGAGCACTCGTGCGGGAAGCGGCGGGCGAGATCAGGGTCGAGATCGACGGCCTCGAGCAGCCGCCCCACTTCTCGGCGGACGCCGTCGGAGCCGAGCTCACGACGGCGATGGGTGATCAGCCCTTCGGCGATCACGTCCCGGATCCGCATCCGCGGGTTCATGCTTGCGTACGGGTCCTGGAAGACCATCTGCACGGCGCGAGCCTGCTGGGTGGAGGCCCGTCGCCGACCAGTCCTGAGATCCTCGCCGAGGGTGAGCACCTGGCCGTCGGTCGGCTCGACGAGGCCCACGACGATGCGGGCCAACGTGGTTTTTCCGGAGCCGGATTCCCCGACGAGCGCGAGGGTCTCGCCAGCGTGGATGTCGAGGTCGATGTCGGTGAGCACCGGGGCGGAGCGGTGTCCGCGGCGGAACGTCTTGCCGATGCCCAGGAGGCTGATCACCGGGCTGTCGTCGGGGCCCTCGGCGGCAGGGTCGTCGGCCGTCCCGGGGGAGGCGGTGTCGAGGGGACTCATGCGGGGGCTCCGATCTCGAGGCGCGGCGTCGCGGCGAGGAGACCACGGGTGTAGTCGGCGCGCGGCTCCTCGAACACCTGGAGCACCTCGCCCTGTTCGACCAGCACGCCGTCGTGCAGCACGGCCACCCGGTCGGCGACCGAGGCGACCACTCCGAGGTCGTGGGTGATCAGCAGGATCCCCATGCCCGTCTCGACCTGCAGCGTGCGCAGGAGATCGAGGATCTCCGCCTGGGTCGTCACGTCCAGCGCGGTGGTCGGCTCGTCGGCGATCAGCAGGCGCGGGCGGCTCATGAGAGCCATGGCGATCATGACCCGCTGGCGCAGGCCGCCGGAGAGCTGGTGCGGATACTGGGCTGCGCGCTTCTCGGGCTCCGGCACCCTGGCCTGCTCGAGCGCCTCGAGCATCCGCCGCCGACGCTCGTTCCGATCCCCGGTGCGATGGATGCTCATCACCTCCATGAGCTGGCTGCCGACGGTGCGCAGCGGGTTCAGCGTGGCCATCGGGTCCTGGAACACCATCGAGATGTCCCGCCCGCGCACCGCCCTGAGCTGCTTCGGGGGGAGCGCCAGCAGGTCGGTGCCCTCGAAGCGGATCTCGCCGCGCGGGTACGTGGCCGGCGGCTCGGGGTTCAGCCGCAGCACCGACAGGGCGGTGCTGGATTTCCCGGAGCCGGATTCGCCGACGAGGGCGAGGGTGCGGCCCTCCTCGACGGCGAGGTCGATGCCCCGCGCGGCTGCCACCTCGGTGCGGCGCGAGGAGAAGGAGATGTGCAGGTCGGAGATCTCGAGCAGGGGTGGAGTGGTCATGAGGTGTACGTCCTGGGATCCCACCGGTCGCGCACGGCGTCCCCGGCGATGTTGATCGAGAGCACGGTCAGCAGCAGCGCACCGCCCGGGAGCACGGCGAGCCACCAGGCGGTGCCCATGTACAGCTGGCCGTCGGCGAGCATCGAGCCCCAGGTGGCGAACGTGGCCGGGATACCGAGACCGAGGAAGCTCAGCGCCGCCTCGGCGAGGATCACGGTGCCCACCTGCAGGGTGAGGATGGTGGCGAGAGGGCCGGTGACGTTGGGCAGCATGTGCCGCAGCATGATGCGGTGGGCGGGCACGCCCATCACCCGAGCCGCTTCGACGAACTCGCGAGTGCGCAGGGAGATCACCTCGGAGCGCAGCACCCTGGCGTACGACACCCAGCCGGTGACGCCGAGCACCAGGATCACGGTGGTCAGGCCCGGGCCCACGAATCCGATGACGGCGAGGGCCAGCAGCAGGGTCGGGAAGGCCAGCTGCACGTCGGTGAGCCGCATGAGCAGGCGGTCGGTCCAGCCGCCCGCATAGCCCGCGACGATCCCGACCGTCGAGCCGATCACGCCGGAGAGCAGCGCTGCGGTCAGCCCCACGAGCACCGAGATCCGGCTCCCCACGACGAGCCGGGCGAGCACGTCACGACCCAGCTGGTCGGTGCCGAGCACATGGCCCGCCGTGCCGGGCGGCGAGAGGCGCTGCAGCAGGTTCTGCGCGCTCGGGTCCCCCACGAGCAGGTGACCGAGGAGGGCGAGCAGGACCACGAGGCCGAGGAAGGCCGTCGATGCCGCCAACGGCACGTCGAGGCGTCGGCGTCGTCCGTTCGTCCGCGGGGGATCGGCGCGGGTGGGGGAGAGGTCGGGAAGGGCGGTGGGGTTCATGCCTCGGTCCTCACTCGCGGGTCGATGACCGCGTAGGAGAGATCCACCAGCAGGTTCACCACGATGAAGGTCGCGGCGAAGAGCACCACGGTGCCCTGGACCAGGGGGAAGTCGCGGAAGCTGATGGCGTCGATGGTGAGCCGGCCGATGCCGGGCCAGTTGAAGATCTGCTCGGTGAGGATCGCCCCTCCCAGCAGGGCCCCGAGCTCGAGGCCGAGCACGGTGATCACCGGGATCGAGGCATTGCGCAGGGAATGCCCCAGCAGCACGCGGATCTCGCCGGCGCCCTTGGCGCGGGCGGTGCGCACGTGGTCCTGGCCCATCACCTCGATGAGCGAGGAGCGCAGCAGTCGCGCCACGACCGCGACCGAGAAGATCGCCAGGGTCGTCGCGGGCAGCACCAGGTGGGCCGCGGTGCCGTAGCCCGCGGCGGGCAGGAGTCGCAGCTGCACGCCGAACAGCAGCACCAGCAGGATCCCCACCCAGAACGCCGGGGTGGACTGGCCCACCAGTACGCCGCCCATCACCATGCGGTCCACGCCGGTGCCGCGACGCAGCGCGGCGATCGAGCCGGCGAGGAAGGCGACCACCACGGTGATCAGCAGGGCTGCCGCGGCCAGCAGCGCCGTCGCGGGGATGCGTTCGAGGATGAGGGAGGTGACCGGCTCGTTGTAGAGGAGGGACTCGCCGAGGTCGAGGCGCAGCAGCCCGCCCAGGAAGTCGAGGTACTGGACGATCAGGGGCTTGTCCAGTCCCAGGGTGGCCTGCATCTGAGCGACCTGCGTGGGGTCGGCGTCCTCGGGGAGCAGCTGGGCGACGGGGTCGCCGGAGGCCCGTGAGAGCACGAAGACGACGGTGACGGCGGCCCACAGGACCCCCAGGGACGAGAGCAGACGGGTGAGGGCGGCGCGGAGCAGGCGGCCGCGGGAGGTTGGCCCGGGCGCAGTGGACGGTCGGGTGGAGGCAGCGGTGCTCATCGGGCGCTCTCCATGGCCAGCGTGCCGTTGACGTTCGGCTCCCAGGAGATCTCGCCGTTGGTCGCGAAGTCGAGATCCGCCTGGTGGAGGAACAGGAACGGGGCCTCGTCATGAAGCCACTGCTGCATCTCGGCCAGAGCCTCGAGCCGGACGTCCGGGTCGACGTTCTGCTCGATCGTGTCCATCAGGGCGTCAGCCGTCGTCGAACGGATGCGGCTGCGCCGGCGGTCGGAGCGGATGTAGGACTGCAGGGTCGCGCCCCCGTCGAGGGTCCAGCCGGTGGAGCCGGTGAGGTACATGGACCCCAGTGACGAGGGGTCCTCGGATTCCAGACGTTCGGCGAAGGTGCCTGGCTCGAGCAGCTCCAGGTCGACGGTCACGCCGACGTCGCCGAGCATGCCGGCCAGCGCCTCGCACAGCAGCCGGTCCTCGTTCGACGACGTGAAGCGCAGGTCGATCCCGTCGCCGTATCCGGCCTCGGCGAGCAGCTCCCGGGCACGATCCGGATCGCGCTCGGGCGGTGGGATGTCCGGAAGATAGCCGAAGGCCTCCTGCGGCACGATGGTCGCGGCTTCACGACCGGAGTCGTTCAGTACCGCCTCGATGAGCAGGGGGACGTCGACGGCATGGTTCAACGCTCGGCGCACGCGCACGTCGCGGAGGATCTCGTGCTCGGTGTCGAGCACGACGAAGAACATGCGGATCCCCGGGTACTTGGCCAGTGCGATGTCCTTGTAGCCCTCGAGCTGGAGCGCGGCCTCCGGGTCCAGGGCGGAGACCATGTCCACCGCGTCGCTCTGGATACCGGCGAGGGCCGAGGCCGCATTGGGCATCGCGGTGAAGTGGAGCTCGTCGAACACCGGCCGGCCGTTCCAATGCTCGGGGTTCGCCTCCAGTCGCAGCAGCTGGGCCTTGCGCCAGGAGACGAAGCGGAAGGGTCCGGTCCCCACCGGCTCGGCGGCGAACTTCTCGGGGCCGACCTCCTCGAGGTGGCCGGGTGGAAGCATCACGCCGCCGAACAGGGAGACCTTCTCGGGGATGACGGGATCGGGATCGGCCATCACGATGTCGACGGTGAGGGTGTCGACGATCTCGACGTGGTCGACCGCGCGCAGCTCCACGATGGTCGATTCGGTCTCGGGGTCGATGAGCCGCTCGATCGAGAACTTCACGCTTGCCGCGTCGAAGGGCTCGCCGTTGTGGAAGGTGACACCGTCGCGCAGACGGAAACGCCAATGGTGCTCGTCGAGGGCTTCCCAGGAGGTGGCCAGCCGCGGGGCGAGCTCGTTGTCGCTGTCGCGCATGGTGAGCGTGTCGAAGATGTTGATCAGGACGTTCATGCCCTCCAGCCCGCTCTCGAGGTGCGGGTCCAGACCGGTGGGTTCGCTCTTCTGGGCGATCCGCAGGGCACGGGTGTCGTCGCCTGCCTCGGCGTTGCTCCCGCATCCTCCGGAGAGCCCCACGGCACCGAGGGTCGTGCCGTAGGCGCTCAGACGCAGCGCGTCACGGCGGGTCGGGCGATGGGGAGGTGTCATGCGGGGATGCTCGCTTTCATCATCGATGATGAATGCCACTGAATGGAACCTATATTCCGGTGAACGGAACGATGATGGCTTACGCTAGTGCGCATGGGAGACGACGTCAACACGTCCGCGCGGTCCGTCGCGGACAAGGTCATGGCACTGCTGCACGCTCTCGGCAGCGCGGGGGAACCCCTACGTCTGGCAGCGCTGTCCGAGGTCAGCGGCACGAGCAAGGCCACTGCTCGGCGTCTGCTGCTGGACCTCTGCTCGCAGGGCTACGCGCACTCACCCGCCCGCGGCCTCTACACGCCCGGTCCGCGCCTGCAGGGCCTCGCGGCCGCCGTGGTGCGCTACGACCCGCTCGGCGGAGTGATCGCGGATTCCCTCGGTGCGCTGGCTCGAGCGACGGGGCACATCGCGGCGCGGGTGAGCGCGGCAGATGGTCGTGCAGTGGTGCTGGGTCTGGAGAATCCGCAGCGCCTGCCGCTTCCCCTGCGGGTGGGGGACGAGCTGCCGGCGCATGCAGTGTGGTCCGAGGCCGGTGAGGGGGCCCCCGGAGCTCAGCCCGGACGTGAGCCGATCGGCGAGTACCCGACCGCCTCGTCCTGGATGCTCGCCGCCCCGACGGACGTCGACCGCACGACCTTCCTCGTGCTGGTGGGCATGGCCTTCCTGCGCCCGCAGGACGACTCCGCCGCCCAGCTGCTCGCCGGGCACGCCCGCGCGCTCGGCGAATCGATGGACGGACTGCGCGATGTCGGCTGACCGGATCGCCCCCGAGGTGCACGAGCTGCTGGAGCTCGCCCGGGCGGATGGCCGGTTCAGCGCGGCCGCCTGGGCAGTGGGCTCGAGCGCCGGTGCGCAGAGCGGCGGGGTGGTGGGCACCTTCGCGCGGGACGACGCGCGACCGATCGGGCCAGACGCGCTGTTCGATCTGGCCTCGATCACCAAGCCGGTCGTGGCCCTGGCCCTCCTGCGGCTCGTCGACCGCGGCGAGCTGAGCCTTCGCACCACGGTGGGCGAGGTGCTCGAGGAGTGGCCGGAGGGGCCGATGGTCCACGCCGACCTGCGCTCCCTGCTCACCCACACCTCGGGCGCCCCGGGCCCGACGCCGTATGGCGCGATCACGAGGACAGGGACTCCCTGCTGCACGCGCTCGGGCAGCTCGGATTCGCCGAGCCCGGCACCTGGTGCTATTCCTCGATGGGCTTCATCGCGCTCGGGCTCGTCGCGGAGCGCACGGCGGGGATGGCACTGGACCGGCTCGTGGACCGGGAGATCACCGGCCCGCTCGGGATGCGCGAGACGGCGTACGGACCCGTGGACCCCGAGCGCGCGGTCGCCACGGAGATCTGCCCGTGGCGCGGGCACCTGGTGCGAGGCACGGTCCACGATGAGAACGCCGTGGTGCTCGGCGGCATCGCGGGCCATGCCGGACTCTTCGGCACCGCGGACGACCTGGGCCGCCTCGGCACGGCACTGCTTCGCGGCGAGCTGTTCAGCTCGGACATGGACCGCGATGTGCGAGGCGCCGAGGACGGTCGTCCGCTGGGCTGGTGGCCTCGGGAGCAGTGCACCTACCTGGGGGAGGAGTACAGCGCCGAGGCCTTCGGGCACACGGGCTTCACCGGGACCAGCCTGGTGCTCGACCCTGCGGCGGATCGCTGGGCCGTGCTGCTGACGAACCGAGTGCACCCGTCGCGGGAGGCACGGGGGCTCGAGCTGGTGCGGGCGGGGTTCCATCGCGCGGTGGCCGGTCTCCCGGCCTGACGCCCGACCTCATTCGACAATCTGCATGTCGAACACGTGGAGCGACCCGTTCCCGGGCAGCACCACGGTCTCGAGCTCCTTGTCCTCCTCGAGCGGGATCGACACCGCGTACACCGAGTACGTCCCGTTCTCGTTGCCGTAGCCGTCCGGGGTGTTGCGCCCCGAGGTGGCCGCGACCACCTCGGCATCCGGATTCGCTCCCGCACCCGTCCAGTTCGGCACGGAGACGGTGCCGGTGCCGGTGGTGCCGTCGGTGTAGAACACGGTCACGGTGCCGGTGGCGCTCATGCCGGATCCGGAGGCCAGGAAGGCCAGGTCACTGCCGGATCCGGCCAGGGAGATCGCCTGCCCGCCGGCGGTGACGTTGTCCTCCGCGACGGCCTCGACGTCCGGCCAGATGAACTCGGCCCCAGCGCCTGGGACACTCGCTCCCGGCTCCAGTCCGGCCTCGCTCAGCTGCTCGGCGGAGAAGGAATTGCCCTCGCCGTCGAAGTCGCCCTCTGCACGGGTGTCGAGGGTGGTGGCGCCGACGTTGTTGTACGCCTTCTCCAGCGAGGCGACCGGTGTGCCCGTGGTCTGGGTCTTCTCCTGCACCACGGTGCCGTGCCCGTCCCCTCCGCCATACGTGACCGTCGCGGAGAAGGGATGCATGCGGAAGCCCTCGCGCAGAGTGGGCACCCGCACCTGGAAGGACCGGGTGACCGTGTCGCCCGAGGCGATCGGCTCCGCCACGTCGCGCTGCGACGGGGCGATGCTCCAGCCGGCCGGTCCGCCCAGGTCGATGGTCGTCTCGGTCATCGCCTGCCGGGAGGAGTTGGTGACGGTGACCGTGAGGGTCTGGATCGTGTCCTGATCGGCCAGGTCCAGCGGCGTGAGGCGGACATCGATCTGGTGGGGCGCCTGGGTGGCCGCCTGGGCGGGGACCATCGCACCCAGCAGCAGCGCCATCGCGGCGACCAGGATGCTGAGGGCCCGGGCCGTCGAGGAGAGCGCACGGGCGTCCATGCCCGGTCGCGCTCTCGTGGGAGCCGTAGCGGGAGTCTGGTTCTCGGGGGAGTGGTCCTCGATGCTCATCAGGGCATCTCCTTCCGCTCGGAATCGATGCCCTGGCGCAGCGTGCTCCACTGCCCGCGGGTGAAGTCGGGCATGGCCAGCACGGCGCCGTCCTGGTTGATGGACTCCTCGCTGAGCGGGACCGGTGCGCACCAGGTCGCCGAGTCGTAGACGTCGATATCGGGCTCGAGCCCCAGCCGGATCGCCTGCACGGTGCGCCACTGCAGCAGGTAGTCGATGCCGCCGTGGCCGCCGTTGTTCTCCGCGTCCTCGCCGACGTCCCGCCACAGCCAGTGGTCGAACTCGTCGCGGAACCCGTCAAAGCTGCGCCAGACGTCGTCGGCGTGGTCGGGCTCGACGTAGACCCGGGCACCGGAATCGCCCATCGGCACGTAGTCCTCCAGCAGTCCGCGCGTGCCGGCCAGGGAGTTGATCCGGCTGTACGGGCGCGGGGAGGAGACGTCGTGCTCGGTGCGGATCACGCGCCCCCTGTCCGTGTCGTGCAGGCAGGTGATGAGGTCGCCCTTGATGTAGGTGTCGGCCCATGAAGGGTGGTCCTTGGGCATGAACCTCTCGCGGTAGTCGGCCAGCGCCCGTGGAGCGGTCGCCGTGGCCCGGATCGTGGTGATCCGGTCGCCGCGGTTGATGTCCATGGCGTTCGCGATCGGGCCCAGCCCGTGCATCGCGTAGAAGGACCGGTTGTGGGTGGTGTGCCAGGTGCGACGCCAGTGGTCGGTGTAGTAGTCCTCGTCGAACATGAGGCCGCGCAGGTCGTGCAGGTAGGCGCCGGCGCCGCTGGTGACGTCGCCGAACAGGCCGCCGTGGGAGGCGCGCGCCATGGCCAGCTCGTTGCGACCGTAGCAGGTGTTCTCCGCGAGGAAGAGGTGGTTCTGCGTCTGCTCGACGGTGGCGACCAGGTCCCACATCTCGTCGATCTCCGTGGCGATCGGCAGCTCGACGGCCACGTTCGCCCCGGCCAGCAGCGCCGCCTTCCCCTGGGCGTAGTGGAACTCCCACGGCGTCGCGATGTACACCAGGTCCAGCTTGACCTCGTCGAGCATGTCCTGGAACGAGGTGTCCTCGCCGCCGAACTCGCGAGGGCGGTCGTGGCCCTCCTCTTCCAGGGCGGCGGCGACCTTGGTGGCGCGGTCGGCCCGGATGTCGCAGACCGCGTCGATCCGTGCTCCGGGCGGAGCGGCCCAGCCGGAGGCCATCGAAGCACCGCGATTGCCCAGGCCGATGATGCCGATGCGCACGGTGTCGCGCTGCGCGTAGGGCACGCCGATCATGCTGGCAGGGCCGGGGATCGGGGCGGCAGGGCCGGGAGCGGCGCCGGCCGGTGCGGCCATGGCCGTACCTGCTCCGGCGACGGTCAGGCCCGCGATGCCGGCTGCTCCGAGCAGTCCGCGACGGGAGGGGGTGGAGGGGGAGGGATGGTTCACCAGGGTCACCTCAGGAGTGGGGTGGAGGAGGAGCCCTCGCGCGAGGGCCGCGACCGCGGGGACCCGGCGGCCTCGCCCGGTACGTCGATGTGGCCGGACTGGCTCCAATGTGGCACAGACCACGGACGATGGCAATCGTTTTACATGAAGTGGGGCCGACGTCCGAGCGAGCGTGCGGCCAGCTCACTGCGGTGTCCCAGCTCAGTGCGATGTCACTGAGGCAGCTCGTCCTGCCGTGTGGGGTAGGACGGCTGCGCCCCGTGCCGGGTCACGGCGAAGGCGCCGACGCGCACCGCGCGCCGGCAGGCGTCGGCAGCGCTCTCGCCCCGGGCGAGGCCCACGGCGAGCGCCCCGACGAAGGCATCTCCGGCGCCGGTCGTGTCGACGGCGTGCACCTTCGGCGAGCTGACCTCGGCGAACTCGTCGTCGGTCGCGAGGATCGCGCCACGTGGACCGCGTGTCATCACCACGGAGGGGACGCCTGCATCGCGCAGGCCTCGCACGGTGGCCGCATCGTCGTCGGGTGCGTCAGCCCTCGTGAGCGCGGTCAGCGCGAGCCGGCCCTCCGACTCGTTGACGACGAGTGGGTCCGCGGCGGCGAGCGTGCCGGCGCCGACCTCGATCACCGGCGCCAGGTTCAGCAGGAATCGGGTGCCGGTCTCGGCGCAGAGCAGCGCCAGCTGATCCACTGCGGCGGCCGGGATCTCGCCCTGGGAGACGACGAGGTCGCTCGCCTCCACCGCGGCCCGGAGGCTCTTCACGTCCTGCGCCGACCAGGAGCCGTTCGCCCCGGCGATGATGACGATGCTGTTCTCGCCAGCCTCGTCGACGGTGACCACTGCCAACCCGGTCTCCTCCGCGGGCACCTCCTCCGTCGCGGTCAGATCGACTCCGGCGTCGCGCAGCAGGGCGAGGGCGAGGTCGGCGTCGGGCCCGGCGCCGGTGCGACCCGCGAATCGGACGTCGCCGCCCAGCAGAGCCGCTGCGCAGGCCTGATTGGCACCCTTGCCGCCCGGTGAGCGTCGGGACCCGGTGCCGGCGAGGGTCTCGCCCGGCCCCGGGTGCCGGGGAACTCCGAGGACGAGATCCACGTTCACGGATCCGACGACGAGGATCCGCCCTTCATCGGGCCGGTGCTGCTCGGTCACTGTCGCTGTCCTCCGAGATAACGCTGCGGGTTGGTGGTGATGAGCTGCTCGGCTCGGGCGCGGTCCACGCCGCGCGCCACCAGCTCGAGACTGATCGACTCTTCGCGGTACGGCAACTATCGCAGGTGGATCACTGCTCGCGCCCACTGGCCAGCTGGAGGCTCTGGTCGCGCGCTCCTCCAACTCAGCGCTTCGGCCGGTCATCAGCCAGGGCTTTCCGCTCGTTAGCTTCGGAATTGGTTCCGTAGCTCGTGTGCCTTCATGACGTGCTTGTGAGCGATCTGGGCAATGATCGTCCGCCCGTCATGGAGTTCCATGACGAGGAACTTCTCCCCTCCGCGCTCCTTCTTCGCCATCGCGCCGAGGCCGACGCCAGCAAGGAGGCCGATCGGGCCGAGCAGTACGCCACCGACGAGTGCACCGCCGCCGGCGCGGGCGACAGAGACGCGCTTGTCGAGTTCGGTGGCGTCCTCGATCTCTATGCTCTCCACGTCATCTGCCTGGAAGCGGGTGGGCTTCGTGCTGTCTGCGTCGTGATAGGCCATACGGCCGTCTCGCTTCAGGTCGATGAAGCCAGTCTTCATGGTCCCGAAGATCATCGGCTTGTATTTCTTGCCAGGGTCGAACCCAGCCTTCTTGTCCTTGCGCTCCTCGAAAATTTCGCCGATCGGCTTAGTCCAGAATCCCATGGCCTTCTCCGTTCGCAGTGCGGGTCGTCGTGATGCTTGAAGGTTTGCACGAGCGTCCGGCATTTGGGTACCGAGAGACCGCCCCGTGTTCAAAGGCTCTTTCCGGTTCGTGTGGTGATGGGGAGCGTCGCGTCGTTGGCGTAGGACGGCTCGTGGTCCTGCTGTGATGGGTGTTGTCGAGACATCCATGAGGCGAAGGACCACGAGCGTACTGGTTCGCAGCGGGATGCTGCGAGCACGATCTTCGACCTGACCGACTACCACGTCATCGACGCGATCGACCTGCCTGATGGCGGCCGGCGGGTGGTGATCGCCTCGACCGTCTGCTGATCTCGCCCTGCGGGAGCGGACTTGCTATGAAACTCTGGCGTTAATTCACCCTGACACGCAGGGGAGCCACGGACGCTGAAAGGACCACTCATGGATGCCACCTACGACACGCTGCCTCTACTCCGGAAGGGTTGGGGAGCCCAAAAAATGAGGGAGGAACAGATCCGTCTCGCGACGCCACTTGTGGCCCAGGGAGTGCAGTTCGTCGGTTTCCCCTCAGCCGAAGTGGAGGCGACAGCGGTTGCCACCTTCAATGCGGAGATGATCACTGGTTCCACCGCCGAGGACAACCTCCAAGGCGTCGCGGCACTCGACTCCAACGGAACGCTTATTGGCGCAGTCACCCTCGGCCCGCTCATCTCCAGCCCGGACCACAGCCCCTCAGAGAAGACGCTCGCTGTCTTGGTCAGATACCTCGCTGTCGCTCCAGACTGGCGACACCACGGGATTGGAACTGTCCTGCTTTGCATTATGGACCAGCACGGCGTTCCGGGCGACGTCACGCGACGAGTGTTCTTTGGCGGCTGCGCTCCCGAAGAAGCCCGGTTCTACCAACGAGCGGGCTTCGACGTATTGCAGCCCGGAACGCCCGTACCCGGCTCTTCGCGGTTCGTGGTGAATGACCCTGCTGTGGCGGGTATTCACGCTACGGTTCTCGCGGCGCTGGCCAGCAGGATACGGGTGCGGTAGTTCTCGGCGTTGCGGAAGCCGCGGCCGGTGCGTTTGATGTTCTTGATGCCGGTGTTCGCGGCCTCGACGCGGGCGGTGGTCGCGCCGGTGACGATGAGGATCTCGATCGCGTCCCACCAGGTCACGATCGTGTCGTAGAGCTTGGTCGCCTCGGGCATGTTCGCGATCTGGGCGAAGTAGCCCATCCGCATCCGTTCGTCCCAGGCCTGGGCGAGGGTGTCGGTGGCCAGCAGACGGCGGAGCTGCTCCTTGATGCCCCAGGCAGCGGAGAGCTCGTCGGTGGGGTCATCGGTGCGGAACACCGTCTCCAGCCGGTTCCACGCTTTCGGGGTGAGGGTGTCAGCTCCACACAGCAGCAGCATCCGGTGCGCCCAGGCCGGGTCGTCCTTCCGGCCCCGACGACCGTGGTGAGCGCGGGCGAGGCGCTGACGAACGGTGGTGACCATGTCGTTTCCGAGCTTGACGAGGTGGAACTTGTCGACCGAGACCGCGGCGCGGGGCAGGTAGGTCCGCAGTGCTTTACGGAAAGCGGCCGAGGGATCGATCGCGACGATCTCTATCCGCTCCCGCCAGGCGTCAGATCGCTGGGCGAGCCAGTGGCCGACGGCGGTGGAGTCCCGGCCGTCGACGATGCCGAGGACCTGCCCGGTGGCGAGGTCGACCAAGGTCGTCATCCATGGCTCGAACCGTTTCCAGGCACCTTCGTCGGTGCGGAACCAGCGCACCGACCGGTAGCGGTGCTCATCGATGCCCAGGCGCGTTACTGGCACGTCGTCGACGGTGGGCAGGACCACTGCGGCAGCCGCCAGCGCGGCCTGGACCAGCCACCACGAGACGCCATGAGCCCGGGCGACTTCTGAGGCTGCCCGGCCCGAGGTGATCACTGCGGAGACAACCTGATCCCGCAACCGGGTCGTCGAGCGCGCACGGTGCGGGACCTGGTCGGTCGCTTCCCAGAACGTGCGCCGGTCGCAGGCCGGCTCGAGACAGAACCAGCGCCGCTTGGCCCACACCACCTCCACAGCCCCGGCCACGGGGACGTCTCGCACCTTCTGTGACCGGCGGGAGTGGACCTTGGTCGCGCGCACCCCGCACGACGGACATCCGGGCGGGACGGTCGAGGCGATCACCACCCGCCGACCTCCGTCGAGCAGGTCGACAGCGTCTGTGACGCGGTAGTTGGGCAGGTTGAAGATCGTGCTCGCAGCATCTCGCTGCGAACCAGTATTCTCGTGCACAGGCTCGTGGTCCTCTGGGATGTGGCTGTCTAGACAACACCCATCACAGCAGGACCACGGGCCGTTCTACGCCAGCGACGCGACGCTCTCCTTCACCACGAGCCGCGAAGAGCCCCGTACCCGGCGAGGTGCTCGGCTCTGGTGTGGATTTCGCGAACATCAACGCCGAATACCCCTGCTGTTTCATCCGCCCCTGGAGCCAGCAAGCGTGACAGCGCTGCCATGGAGCTTTCCGATGTTCGGGGAGGCCACGGAGAACCCGCCTGCCGTGGGGACGGTCAGGGCGTGGACGGGGCCACTCGGCACTCAGTTCCGATTCAGTCTCTCCCGCGCAAGTCCATGGAAACGTGGGGCGGCATCGTCCAAGCGCCCGAGCTCAGAGAACTTCTGCGTCGACGACCTCGAATTTAGGAACGGTCGTGTAGCCACCGAGGCTGTTATAGCTCTCGCCGCCCTGAAGCACGACGGTCAGTTTCACCTGGTCGTCGGCGACGATGTTTTGGAGCTCAGGGCACTGCGAATCCCCGTCCCCGCTGAAAGCGAGGGAATTGTGCTCGTACTCTAGCCATGACGAGTGCTTGTCGGCGCTGACACTCACACGCATGGTGCATGGCCCGGTATCGGCATCGAACTGAGTGACATAGCCGTACAGGATCAGAGTCTCGCCGGCATGGGCATCCGGGTCCTTCGCGATCCCTGCAAGCGTTCGCGGATCGATCTCGACAAAATCTTCCGGGGAGTGGGAGGCAGCAGCCTCCTGGCTCGGCGCCGGGCCCGAGCTGCCCAGAAGAGCGAGGAGGAATAGCCCAGTAGTCACCAGGGAGGTCAG
The DNA here is from genome assembly GCF_003335205.1 of Brachybacterium sp. JB7. NCBI lineage: Bacteria > Bacillati > Actinomycetota > Actinomycetes > Micrococcales > Dermabacteraceae > Brachybacterium > Brachybacterium sp. JB7. Next base: position 96,987 of record NZ_QPGN01000003.1, read on the forward strand.
TCCGGCAATCGTGGACAGGACGATCCCGGCGATGGACAGTCCACGAAGAACCGGCGTGCGGACCGCGATGATCGATAGCAGCAGGCCGATCGCGCCGAGTGCCAACCCGAGGAACGGCACCCACCCGAAGAAGAAGGCCACCAGGCTCGCGATGAAGGCGACGATGGCGAGAGCACCGGACGGCTGGGGGCCGAGAGAGGGGGGATACGGCTGCTGCACAGGAGGACGCGCTGGGCCCCATGCTGGTTCGCCGTACCCGGCGGCTGAGGAGTAGGCCATGGCGGTATTCCTTCGGGATGAGCAGAGAATTTATCCATCAGATTAGCCCGCATATGGTCACAAATTGGACACGGTGCTGCTTCTTGCGCCTGTCGTTCCGGATCCACGGCAGCCGTGGTCATGGGTGCGCCGACGAATGGCCCGCACGCACCGACGACAGAGGACGACGTGTGGCCGCCGTGAGTGGGAGCGGCGGTGGCTCACGCCGGTTCAGGCGCTGCCGTCGGTGAGGCTCGCGGCCGGCAACCACTCCGCCCCGAGCAGCTCGGCGAGGTCGGTGAGCCCGGCGGTGTCGCCGCCCACGGTGTCCGAGGCGGCGGCGATCCGCTCCACCATCACCTTGCTGACCTGTTCTTCGACGGTGCCCTGGGCGTAGGCGATGTGCCACGGGGAGACCTGCTGGTCGCGGTGCGTGCGGCCGGTGACCTGCCGGCCTGCGATGCCCGAGAAGCGAGCCTGGTGGAAGACGCCGACCCGGGGCTCGGTGCTCGCCTGGCGGCCATCTGCGAGGGTCTCGCCGGCGTGCAGGCTGATCGAGGCGACCGTGGTGAACACGCAGACCTTCGCCTGCCCGGTCTGGAACCGCAGTCGTTCGGCCTCGACGTCGAAGCGGTCGCGCCCGTAGATCGTGGCGACCTCGAGTCCGGAATCGCGCAGACGCTCGGCGATCGGGTCGGCGGCGGTCCCGACGAACTCGACGGAGCAGGCCACCTGCCGCTCGGCCTCGACCTGCTGGGCGATCCAGGCGACCGTCGAGTCAACCCGGATCAGTCCGGCCTTCTGCCGGAAACGCAGCAGCGCCGCCCGGCCCTTGGCGGTATTGCGGCCGCGCCGGGCGATGTCCATCTCGCGGCAGAACTCGCCCCATTCGGCCTCGTACGCGCTGCGCTCCGTCGGCGTGAGCGTCACCGGCATCCCGGAGATCGGCACCGGCCCCCAGGGCGCTGCGCGGTGCAGCATGGCGGGCGGCCGAGCATCCTCGAGCCAGCCGCGCACCAGCGAGAGGTCTGCGGCGCGCCGCTCTGCGTCAGTGGTCCAGGTGGCGCCGTAGCGTCCCCTCTCCACGCCGACGCCATGGCTCTTGAGCGCGGTCGCGAACGTGGCGGCGGGCTGGGAGGCCGAGGCCCATTCCTTCATGGACTCGCCGTGCACCTGCGCATAGGCCGGCGCGAGGTAGGGCAGCTCGAGCGGTGTGTGACCGGGCGTCGCGGTGGTCGCGATGACGAACGGGGCCTTGTCATGCGGTGTGCCGTGCCCGGAGATCTTCGCCCAGAGCTTCCACCGCTTCGTGGTGGTTCGACGCAGCGCATGGGCCTCGTCCGCGATGATCACCTCCCACGTGTGGTCCGCGACCTTCTCCAGACGGTCCCAGGTGATCACCACCCACTCCAGGCCGCTGTCGCCCAGCGCCGTGATGGTGCGGCACCAATGCCCGATCGTGATCGCGGCGGGCCGGTCGGCGACGACGAGCACGCGCTGTGCACCACGGAGGTCGCCCACCGCGCTCGCGCCGAGCACGGCGGAGATCGTCTTGCCGACGCCGGGTTCGTCGGCCAGCAGGAACTGCCGCCCGCCGGCTTCTGCGCGTTCGGCGATCGCATCGGCCGCCTCGTACTGGTTCTGCCGGGGCTCGAGGTCGTCGGCCGGTTCGGGAGTGGGTGCGGGGTCGTCGGGGTTGAGCGTGTTCTCGAGGAACCGGCCGAGGGTGTGCGGGCCGGGAGCGTACGGCGCGAGGTGCTCGGGGAGCGCACGGCCGACGTACAGGTGCATCTTCACGGCAGGGTGCCAGGCGGCGCCGTCGACCTGGGTCCCGTAGGGGACGTCCAGCACCCACAGCCGCTCGCCCGGGCCGACGAACGGCAGTGGCCGCTGCGACTGCCGGGATCCCTTCCGGCGCGGGGTTCTGCTGCGACGGCGGGTACTGGATCGGCGAGGGCTGGGCACTCCGCGAGGCTACCGCTGTTCCACCTGTGACCTGGGCGGCTCGCCCAGGGGGTCGGGGGCGCTCAGGGCTGCTGCAGCTCCCGCCGGGCGGTCTCGAGCACCGTGTCCGTGAGTGCATCGAGCAGGGCCGACGGAGTCTTCGCCACCTGCCAGAACAGGGCAGAGGTGACCGGGTCGCCGCCGAGCGCGAGGAGCTCTCCGCGGGCGAGCAGAGGCTCGGCCTGCATGGTCAGCAGCATGCCCCAGCCGAGCCCGGCCACCACCGCATCGGCGAGTTCGTGCGTCGAGGGGACCAGGTGGCGCGGAGCGAGCGAGGGGTCCACGCCCAGGCGGCGCAGCCAGGTGGCCTGGAGGTCATCGCTCGTGTCGTAGTCGATCCGCGGCGCCCGGGCGAGAACGTCCGGGCCTACCGGACCCGTCGTATTTCGTGTCCAGCGGGCCCGCCACCGCGGGGATGCGACTGCGACGTAGACGATGCTGCCCAGCGGCAGCGAACGATATCCCGGCGGGGCGGACGGGGCGGAGGTCACAGCCGCCATGGCCGCACCGGTGGTGAGCAGGCGCGCGGTCTCGTCCTGGTCCTCCCGCTGCAGCTCGAGCTGCGCATCGTGCTCCCGGGCGAAGTCCGCGAGAGCCGGTACGAACCAGGTGGCGAGCGAGTCCGAGTTCACCGCGATCCCGATCCGGGGCTGCTCGCCCTGCGTCTCGAGCCCCAGCTCCGTGCCGGCCTCGTGCTCCAGGAGAGCGTGGCCGCGCGCGAAGCGCACCACCACCTCGCCGGGTGCGGTGAGCTGCACCGGCTTCGTGCGCACCAGGAGGCGCTGGCCCAGCTGCTGCTCGAGCAGCTTCACCCGCTGGCTCACCGCGGAGGGAGTCATGTGCTGGCGGCGGGCGGCGGCCTCGAGAGTCCCCTCCTCCCCGACGAGGCGAAGCGTCTCGGCGAGGGCGGGATCGATGCGCATGTCCCGCATCGTAGATGAAGCGCTACTACAGGCAATGCAGCAATGTTCGCTGGTGCTTCATCACGAACGGATCTAGCGTCGATCCGGTGACCCCCGCTCTGCACGGCCTCCTCGCCGGCCTCTCCTTGATCATCGCCATCGGCTCCCAGAACGTGTTCGTGCTGCGTCAAGGAATCCGGCGCGACCACGTGTTGGCTGTAGTGACGGTGTGCATCGCCTCGGACGCCGTGCTGATCCTGGCCGGCGCCGGCGGCCTCGGTGCCCTGGTGCGGGCCGTGCCCGAGGTGGTCGTCGCTGCCCGCTGGGCCGGCGTCGTCTTCCTGCTCGGTTATGCGGTCCTCGCCGCGCGCCGGGCCCTGCGCGGCGGGGAGTCCCTGGAGGCCGACGAGGCGGGCCGAGGGAGCGGGCTGGGCCCCGTGGTCGCGACGGCGCTCGCACTCACCTGGTTGAATCCGCACGTCTACCTCGACACCGTGCTTCTGCTCGGCTCGATCGCTGCTACCCATGGGGCACAGGCGTGGCTGTTCGCTGTCGGTGCGGTGGCGGGCAGCATGATCTGGTTCTCGGCGCTGGGGTTCGGAGCGCGCGGGCTGGGGCGTGTGCTGTCCAGCGCGCGGTCGTGGCGGGTGGTCGACGGCGCGGTCGCGCTGACCATGCTGATCGTCGCGGGACTGCTCGCCGTCGGGTGAGACGGGCCGGCCATCTTCACCCCCTGACGTCACCCTCATGATCCACACCAGCTAGGGCATGTCTCTAAAATAGGTGGTTGAGCCACTGGATGATCGCGCGGAGGACGGCTCCGGCGCGGTAGGTCAGGCCGAGTTTGTCGTAGCGCGTGGCCAGGCCGCGCCATTGCTTCACGTCGCTGTAGCCACGCTCGATGACGTTGCGGCCGCGGTAGGCCTCGGCGTCCAGTCCGACAGGGCGACCGCCGCGTGACCCGCGGTTGCGGCGGTGTTGCTGCTGGTCGCGAGGTTCGGGAATGACTGCCTTGATGCCTCGACGCCGAAGTGTCTGGCGGGTAGCGCGGGAGGAGTAGGCCTTGTCGCCGCGCAGCATGTTCGGTCTCGTGCGTGGCCGCCCGGGTCCCTTGCGGGCGACGGAGAGGGCATCGAGCAGTGGGGCGAGCATCGGTGAGTCCCCGCCCTGCCCGGGCCCGCACAGGATCACCAGCGGCAGGCCGTGGCCGTCGACGAGCTGATGAATCTTCGTCGAGAGCCCGCCACGGGAACGACCCAGCGCGTGATCAGCCGGCTCGACGCGGAGATTCTTGTGGTTCCACAGCGCCCCCCGTGGTGCGCTCGAGGTTCGTGCCGTGCTGGTGAGCGCGGCAGATCGTGGAGTCGACCGCGACCGACCAGTCCAGCTCACCATCCGCGTCGGCACGGACCAGGAGCGCGTCGAGGACCTGGTCCCAGGTGCCGTCGGCGGCCCAGGCGCGGTGGCGCTTCCACACCGTCTGCCAGGGCCCGAAGTCGGCCGGGAGGTCCCGCCAGGCAATCCCGCACCGGTAGCGGTAGATGATTCCCTCGACCACCTGCCGATGATCCCTCCTCGGCCTTCCCGACCAGGGGCGCTGAGCGGGGAGCAAAGGCTGGATCGTCTCCCACTGGGCGTCGGACAACACGCTTCGTCGGCTCATCCACCCACCATCACACCCCGAACTCCCACAAACTTAGGAGACACGCCCTAGGAGCCGTCGGGCAGCCAGATCCAGCCCTCGTCAGCGGCGAGGTCCGCGAGCTCCGGAGGCGGCGGCATCGCAGTCCCGCGGTGGACGTCGCGGGCGACGAGCGCAGCGATCACTGCATCCAGCGCGTTGTCGTCGTCGGCGCACGCGTCCCGGTGGCCGTCCCACTGGAGCCACGGAAGCCGCACGGACAGTCGCTCGATGAGCGTCGACCGGGACGTCGCGTTCTTCGCGCCCTTGTAGGGGTGGCCCGCGAGCTGCCAGGCGGCGAGGGCCGCACCGGGACAGACCTCACAGGCCACTCCGCGTCCGTCAGGCGTGACGGGGACCCCCTGCTCCCTGAGGCGCGCGGCGATGGCCGCCCAGCGGATGGCCGGGTACGCGATCTTGTCCGCCGCGACGCTCAGGGGAGTCTTCCCCACCCGACGCCTCACCTCGAGGTCGGTCGCGCGGTAGAGCACCTCTCGCCTCCAGTCCGGGCCCGTGTCCGGTGGGGGAGCGAGGGCAGCCGTCCGATGCCCCTGGACCAGCTCGACGAAGGCCCGAGGCCAGCCGAAGGGAACGTCCACCCCGGCCTTTCGTGAGCCCATGATGGCCGAGACGATCGCGTCGTCGTCCACGCCGACCCGGACGTTCTCGATCACGATCTTCGTGCCGTCGTCGCGCAGCTGCGCGATGCCGGTGCGTTTCGGGTCGGCGGCGAGATCGACGCCGAGAAATGTGCTGCCGAGGACCATCGCGCCACGATAGCGGGGCACCGCGTCTGGCTCGATGCGTCCTCCCATCACCGACCTCGCCGATCAACGACGTCACCCACGCGATCGACGACGAAGAGAAGTGCCGCCGGCTGCAGCAGCTCGAGCGGCGCTGGGATCCCGGCCTCGGGCACGACGACGGATTCCCGGCCCCGGGCACGACGACGGAACAGGACGGCGATCTGGCCACGAGAGGCACCGCGGCGGCACCGAACACGCTCCTGGCCCTCCTGGCACTCGGTGCCGTGCTGCCCCGACGCTCGAAGGGTAGGCTCTCTCGACTCGAGAGACGTCGACTCGAGGACCCGAGGCGAAGGAGCTATCGCACATGCACGCACCGCAGAACCCGCGATCGTCAGGGGCCGTGGAGGCCTTCACCGAGATCATGGGGCGCAAGCACGTGCTCACCTCGGCGCGGGCCACGGCGCCGTACGCCACGGGCGACCGTTTCGGGACCGGTGAGGTGCTCGCCGTGCTGCGGCCGGGCTCCCTGGTGGACATGTGGCGCGCGCTGCAGGTGTGCGTCGACCATGACCTGATCGTCATCACCCAGGCCGCGAACACCGGGCTCACGGGCGGGTCCGGGCCCGGCGACCAGGACTACGACCGCGACATCGTCATCATCTCGACGCTGCGGATCGACCAGATCCATCTGCTGCACGACGCCCGTGAGGCGGTCTGCCTGGCCGGCGCCACCCTCTTCTCCCTCGAGGACGCCCTCGCCCCGCACGGGCGGGAGCCGCATTCGGTGATCGGCTCGACCTCGATCGGCGCAAGCGTGGTGGGCGGCATCGCGAACAACTCCGGCGGCACCCAGATCCGCAAGGGACCCGCCTATACCGAGCAGGCGATCTTCGCGCGGGTCGACGAGCACGGGCAGATCCAGCTGGTGAACCATCTGGGCATCGACCTGGGCTCCGACCCCACGCACATCCTGGACCGGCTGCAGCGTGGGCAGTGGGACGCCGCCGACGTCACCCCGCCGCCGCCCGACTCCACCGGCACCGCCTACGCCGAGCACGTGCGCCAGATCGCCGACTCCCCGGCGCGCTTCAACGCCGATCCGACGTTCCTCCATGAAGCCTCGGGCTGCGCCGGGAAGCTCATGGTGTTCGCGGTGCGCACCCGCACCTTCCCGCTCGAAGACGACAAGGCGACGTTCTACATCGGCACGGACCGCCCCGGGGATCTCGAGGCATTGCGGCGCACGTTCCTCGCGGCCGACGGTCCACTGCCGATCTCGGGCGAATACATGAGCTCGCACGCCTTCGATCTCGCGGTCGAGTACGGCAAGGACACCTACGTCTCCCTCAAGCACGCCGGCTCTCGTACTCTGGTGCGCATGTTCGCGCTGAAGAGCTGGGCGAACGGGGTGTTCGCGAAGCTGCCGGGCATGGGCCCGTCGGTCGCCGACGCGATCTCCCAGAAGCTCTTCTCCCTCGTGCCGGAGAAGATCCCACCGCGCCTCGTCGAGCATCGCGACCGCTACGCCCATCACCTGATGCTCGTGGTCAGCGGCAGCGAACGGGAGACGACCGCGCAGCTGCTCGAGGAGTTCTTCGCCGCGCCCGAGCACGAGGGCGCGTTCTTCGAGTGCGACGCCGAGGAGGCCGAGAGCGCCACGCTGATCCGTTTCGGCGTGGCCAGCGCCGCCAGCCGCTTCTTCGTCATGCACCGCGCAGAGGCCTCGGCCATGGTCACCTTCGACGTCGCCCTGCGTCGCGACGACGAGGACTGGCTCGAGGTGCTGCCCCCGCACATCGCCGACCAGCTCCTGGAGAGCGTCTACTTCGGGCACTTCTTCTGCCACGTGCTGCACCAGGACCACGTCGCGAAGAAGGGCGTGGACCCGGTGGCGCTGAAGAAGGAGATGACAGCGCTGCTCGAGAGCCGCGGCGCCGCCGTGCCCGCGGAGCACAACTACGGCCGCCTCTACCCGGCGCCCGACCCGATGATCGAGCACTTCCAGCAGCTGGACCCGCTGAACATGTTCAATGCGGGCGTGGGGGAGACGTCGCCGCGGAGGCGGTGGGCGTGAGGGCGCTGCCCTGCGTTCAGCCCGTCCCGTGCTCCTGCGCGAGCCACTGCGCGAAGGTCGTCGTCCCGATCTGGGCGCTGTCGGGGTCGCCGCGCAGCGCTCCGGACGCGATGCCGCGCCCGGGGGCGCCGGGGAACCGCACCTCGAGCACCCGCCGGGAGGTGCCGTCGTGCGCATGTATCCGGCGGATCATGTCGGCGAGGGTGTGTTCCTCGGGGCCGACGAGGTCGGGGGCGCGGCCGGCCGGATCCGTCTCGGTGACGTGGAGGAGGTGCTCGCCCACCTCGCGGGCGGCGACGGGCCGGGCCAGCAGCCGCGGGGCGATCGTGAGCGGGCCGAGGGAGGTGCGGGCGCTGATCTGCTCGGCGAACTCGTGGAACTGCGCCGCCCGGGCGATGGTGTGCGGGACGCCGGAGGCCTCGACGGTCCGCTCCTGGGCGAGCTTGCCGGCGTAGTACGACTCGTCGATCCCGTCGATGCCGACGATCGAGAGCACCACGTGGTGGGCCACGCCGTGGCGCGCCCCGGCCTCGAGCAGGTGCCGGCTCGTGGTGCGGAAGAAATGGACAGCCTTCCGGCGCGAGAGCAACGGGGTGTTCAGCGCATCGACGACCACGTCGACGCCCCGCAGCCGCTCCTCGAGCCCGGTGCCCGAGAACACGTCCACGCCCTCGCTGCGGGAGAGGACCACAACGTCATGCCCGCGTGACTGCGCGGCCCGGACCGCGTGCCGTCCGATGACTCCGGTGCCCCCGGCGATCGCGATCCTCATGGGTGTCCTCTCCTCGTGCCCAGCATCGTCGTCCTGCTGCGGCATGGGGTCAAGAGCGATGCCTCGCGCCCGCCGCGCGCCTCTTCATGGGAAGCTGGTGGCACTACGCCTCCACTCACTCCACAGGAAGCACCCCCATGAATTCTTTCCTCGGCCTCGGCATCGTCGGAGTGGTCCTGCTGCTCCTGGCTGCCGTACTGGTCATCGCACTGATCGCCTTCGTGGTGATCCGCCGCTGGATCAAGGTCGCACGCGCCGATGAAGCGCTGGTGATCTCCGGCAAGAGCCAGAAGAACGCAGACGGCAGCACCTCGGCGACCACCGTGGTGGTCAACGGCAAGGCGGTGGTCAACCCGATCACCCAGCGCCATGAGGTCATCTCGCTGCGCCAGCGACAGGTGAACATGCAGGCGGACGCCCAGACGGCGGACAACGTCACCGTCTCGGTGGACGCCGTCGCGCTGGTGAAGATCGGCTCCGACTCGGGCCTGGTGCGCCGGGCCGCGGAGCGGTTCGCCTCGCAGGACGAAGCCATCGAGTCCTTCACGCAGGATCAGCTCGAGGGCGTGCTGCGCGGGGTCATCGCCCAGCAGACGGTCATCTCCCTGATGCGCGATCGCAAGGTGTTCTCCGAGCAGATCGCGGAGACGGTGATCCCCGAGCTGCGCGAGCAGGGCCTCATCCTCGACTCGTTCCAGATCCGCGGCATCACCGACGGCGTGGGCTACATCCAGTCCCTCGGGGCCCCGGAGATCGAGGCGAAGCGCCAGGCGGCGGAGATCAGCCAGACCAACGCCGAGCGCGCCGTGGCCAAGGAGCGGATCCGCAACGAGGAGCAGAACCTCGTCGAGAAGCAGGCGCTGGATACGAACCGCGCCAACGCCCAGGCCGAGGTGGGCCGTGCCCGTGCGAAGGCCGAGCAGGCCGAGGCGCTCGCCGGCGAGAAGTCTCGCCAGGAAGTGCTCCAGCAGCAGGCGGAGAACAAGCAGGCGCAGCTGGATGCGGACGTCAAGCGCGTCGCCGACGCCGATCTGTACCGCCGCCAGAAGGACGCCGACGCCGCGGCCTACGATCAGCGCCGGCAGGCGGAGGCACGTGCGGAGGTCGCCGAGGCCGATGCCCGCGCCGTGAAGATGCGCGCCGAGGCCGATGCCGAGGCGGAGCGCCTGGCCGGCGAGGCCCGCGCCGATGCGATGCGCGCCGAGGCCGAAGCCCTCAAGGAGAACCAGGAAGCGCTGCTGGCGCAGCGCGTCGTGGATCAGCTGCCCACCCTCATGGAGACCTTCGCCAAGGGCTACGCCCAGATCGGCGACATCACCGTGATCAGCTCCGACGCCAACGACGGCGACGTCGCCGGCAAGCAGTTCGCCGGCGAGTCCGTCGGGGCGCTGCGGGGCGTCTTCGACTCGGTCGAGTCGACGCTCGGACTGAGCATCCGGGACCTCATCCAGGGCCGTGCCGTGGGGACGGCTCAGGGTGAGGCGCTCGGCGCGGCGCTGCGGGAGCAGGCCGCCGACGGCGCGGCGCCGAAGCGCTCCGCCGCGACGTCCGGCTCCGGCACCGCCGAGTCGGGACGCGCCACCACCCAGACGCGGGAGAGCACCGCGGGCGAGGGCGAGGCATCGCCGCAGGAGTGAGGCGCCCCCCGGCGCCCGCTCCCCGCTGAGCTCAGCTCACGATCCCCTGTCCGGCCATGCGCTCTCATCAGGAGAGACACGGCCGGGCAGGGGACCGCTGCTGTTGTGGGGCGGAGCCGCCGCCGTGCCACGACCGTCCCGGCCTAGATGTAGTTGGTCATGACGTTGTCGACGCCGGCGTGGAGGCGTGAGGCCGGGGGCTGATCGCCGCAGGCGGTGTGGGGCCGATGGTAGTCATAGTGATGGACCCAGATCGCGATGGCCTCTCGTCGCTCGTTCTCGGACTCGTAGGCGCGGGCGTAGAGGCACTCGTCGGCCAGGATCCGCTGGTACCGCTCGATCTTCCCGTTATGGCGGGGAGTGTAGATCCGCGTGCGCTGGTGGCGTCCGATGAACGCGCAGGTCGAGCGGTGGAACGCCGTGGCGGTGTAGTTCGCGCCGTTGTCGGTGACCAGGCGGGAGATCCTGGTGATGCCGTGGGCAGCGAAGAAGGCTCGGGCGCGGTGGAAGAAGGTGATGGTCGTGACGGCTTTCTCGTCCTCGAGCGCCTCGGTGTAGGCCAGGCGGGAGAACCCGTCCTCCATCGAGTGGAGGTAGGTGTAGCCGACCTTCTGCTTGTGGGCGCGTTTGCCGGCGAGGGCCTGTTCGCTGCCGCGGCCGTGGGCCCACCAGCCGCCGCCGTCGGGGATCTTCCCGACCTTCTTCACGTCCATGTGGACCATGTGGCCCGGGTAGCGGGCGATGATCTTCCCTGGTCGGCGAAGGTTCTCGCCGTCTGGGGTGATGTCGCGGATCCGATTCAGTCCGAGCCAGTCCAGCCAGCGCGACACCGTTCTCACGCAACAGCGGAAGCCGTGCCCGTCGGCGAGCTCGCGGGCGATACGGCGCGCGGACCACTTCTTCGTCCGTCGCCAGGACTCGATCAGCTCGAGCACCCAGATCGGGAGACGGGTAGGGCGGTTCGCTGGCGCGCTGGAGTGGTCCTGCAGGCCGAGCTCGCCGTGCTCGCGGAAGCGTCCGACCCATTTCGAGAGCGTGGTGCGGGCGATGTGGAACTCGGCGGCGACGTGCGCAATGGGGCGACCGACCTCGACGACCTGCGCGATAGCGCGCTGTCTTCCGACGACGGTCAATGGGGCATTACGGTGGTGCATGGAACGGGCCTCTTCCTGCGTGACGGCTGCTTTGACACCACCCATCGTGCCGGTCAGGGGCCCGTTCCTTCATCCCCGACCCGGTGTCCACAACGTCATGACCCGCAACAGCTAGACTTCTCGCCAGTGAAGGTGCCGGCGCAGAGGGCGCGGGCCAGGGGTCGGGGCCGATGCGGGCCGGGATGGAGTCACCACGATGAAGCACCTGCGGGGAGTGCGCCGAGCCGGAGTTCTGGCGCTGGCGGCGATGACACTGGCCGGCTGCAGCGCGGGAGGGGGCGCGGAACCGTCGGCGGACCCTGCAGAGGACGGGCAGGCGGCGGCCGCGGAGTCCGAGGGGCCGGCGGAGACCGACGGCAGCGCCGAGGAGGCCGAGGCGACAGCGGCCGCTCTCGAGTTCACGGAGGAGTCGGGCGTCGCGGCGATCGAGGCCGTGGTCCCCACCTCGCAGGTCTTGGGCTCGGAGGAGATCTACGCGTCGCTCGAGGAGTCCGTGACCCAGCTCGAGGGGATGGACTCCACCGATGCCTGCGCAGATCTGGTGGTGGAGTCCTACCGGTACCAGCTCGAGAACCGGCGTCCGCAGGTGCAGGGCGTCATCGCCGAGGAGGCTCTGCTCGAGCGCGGCGCCGTCGAGAGCCTCAGCGTCGCCACGGTAGGGGCCGCCGAGGACGTGGAGGAGGACGGCTCGCTGACGCGCGAGGAGTGCCTGGAGGACACGGACGAGCTGACGACGGAGGAGTCGACGCTCGGGGAGTGCGACGTCGTCGAGGAGCAGTACACCCGCAGCGAGCGCTTCGCACGGTGGACGGTCGTGATGACCTGCCAGGAGGTGCAGGTCATGTACAACCTGACGAAGGAGGGCGCGATGGAGAGCGAGTTCGAGGAGTGGAGCGAGGAGGCCACCTCGCGCGCGACGGAGATCTTCGAACAACTCGCGAGCTGAGTCCCTTTACCTCGCGGGCCCGATCTGTCAGGGTCGAGGTGCTTACGCGGTTTAGTGAGCATTTCAGTTTCTCGACGATGAGGAGTCCCCGCCATGGACCGACGACAGTTCACTCTCGCGACCGCAGCACTCGGCGCATCGGCCGTCGCCGGCGCCGCGATCCCCGCCGCGGCCGATAACCGCACCGCCCCCGCTGAGGAGCCGAGCGGGCCGCAGTACTTCGGCTACTACCGGGTCTGGAACGACACCTCCGCGAAGGACTCCGAGGGCCGCACCTCCATGGCGCAGATCCCGGCGGAGGTCGATCTCGTGTTCGCCTTCGCCGAGGTGACCGCGGAGGATGAGGGCGCGTTCCCCACGGTGCTGCGCAACGGGTACGTGCGCGCCTTGCACGCCAAGGGCACACGCGTGGTCGGGACCGTCTTCGTGGACAAGCTTCTGGACCCCGACTACCCGAACACCGACGAGGGGCATCGGCAGCTCGCCGAGCACCTGGTGGCGACCTACGTGACCGACCTCGGCCTGGACGGCCTGGACATCGACGTGGAGCGCGACTTCAGCGACGAGGAGCTGGAGCGGGCCCGCGGGGTCTTCACGCACCTCAGCGCGCAGCTGGGCCCGCGATCTGGCACCTCGCGCCTGCTCATCTACGACACCAACCAGGAGGGCGACACCGCGCTGTTCGCCCACGCGGCGGATCTCGTGGACTACGTGCTGGTGCAGTCCTACGGCCGATCCGTCGACGGCCTCCAGGCCACGTGGGAGACGTACCAGGAGCTCATCGACCCCTCGCAGTACTTCATCGGCTTCTCCTTCTACGAGGAGCGGGGCGCCACCTGGGGCGACGTGGACCAGCCGATCGAGAACAGCCGCGCCTACGCCTACGCGCAGTGGCAGCCCGACGGGGCGCGCAAGGGCGGGATCTTCTGCTACGCCCTGGACCGTGACGGCGTGGCCGAGGGCGACGACGAGATGCAGCCGACCACCTACTCCTGGTCGAAGACCCTGAAGGATGTGATGGCGCGGGAGGGCTGAACGGTTCAGTCCGCTGCCTCGCGGAATATCTCTTCGATCTCCTGCAGCTCGGGGCACCGCTGCCTGACCCGGCTGTACATCGACCCGGCCAGGCGCCCGATGTGCTCCCTCCCGTGGCCCGGCCCTCGATGCACCCCGAGCGATTCGGCCGCCGGATCGAAAAACGCCTCCTTGGGGTCGCGATGCGCGCGGATAGTGGCGAACGAGTCGGTGAGCACGGTCCTGCCGCATGCCGCGAGGCCCCATACCTCGACTTCCTGGTGCGCCGTTCGGCCATCGACATTCTGAGTCGCGCGAAGTCTCTGCGCGGCGTTCTGCACCGCGGTGAGGAGTCGGGCATCGTTGGCCGGGCTGCCGTCACGGTCGATGCAGTACAGGAACAGATCCGCCATCCCGTAGCGTCGCCGTACCTGGTCAAAAAATGCCGTTGTGAGCACGGTGTCTATCCCTCGGGGGTGGGGCTTGGACACCATCCTCACGGTGGCGCGAGGCTTCCCGACCCAGGCCAGCGCGGCTTTCAGCACCGGGGTGAGGATATACGAGTCGAGGCGATCGTCCTCGGGGATGACGATGACGTTGAAGCTCACTCGTCCTCCTCTCCCGCGGAGGTGGTCCCGGACAGCGCGGCGATGTCCTCGAACCAGCCGTCGCTCATGAGGTCGGAGAGATCGTCCTGATCGATGACCTCGGTCATGCTGCGTTCCTGCTTCACGTCCCATGCGGTGCTGATCCCGCTCTCGGTACGAGCGATGAGGATAGGACGCGCATCGTCAGCGTGGTACCCGTGTTCGAGCAGCTGGGGTGAATGAGAGGTGGCGATTACCTGCGCGGCGCTCGCGCGCACGCTCGTCTCGATGAGATCGAGCAGGAGGTCGACCCTGTGGGGGTGGATCCCGTTCTCCAGCTCCTCGAAGAACAGCACGCGCGGGGTGGCTTCGTGGAGCATCGCGGCGACCATCGCGAGGAAGCGTACGGTGCCGTCCGAGGCCGAGGTGAGTGGTGTCTCGTGGCCATTGCCCTCGATGAGCACAGCAAGTGTGTTGCCGTTCAGATCGTCCTCGAAGCGGAGGTCGACCGCGTCCATCGGGGTGAGTGCGCGGATCCAGGAGGTGAGCACTTCTCGGGCGCTCTCGGTCTCCGAGAGGGCCGCGAGCACCGACGAGAGGTTGTCACCGCGATCCCCCAATGTGGTGATTCCGCGCTGGCTGCTGCGACGTGCTGCATCGGGGTCGAGGTCGAGGAACCGCATCGCTCCGAGGAACTGCTGTGCCCGACGGGCTGCCTCCCTGTTCTGCTCTGAGGTCGCTCCCGGTTCGAGCATCTGTGTGAGCAGCGGCCGGTCGGTGAGGAAGGTCTGCTCCGGTGGGCGGCCGCTGGGGGAGCGCATTCGCACCTTGATTGTGCGGTGGGCGGAGCCTGGGCCGAGGCCGTCACCGTCGGGATGAGTGTCGAACACGTATTTGCCGCGTTCCTCGAGTGCTTCGCCGACAACCTCCGGCGTGTTCCCAGCAACTGCGAGGGTGAGCCGGTACCGCATCGCAGTCGGCTTCGAAGTCTCCGTCGTGCCCGGCACGGTGAAGTCTGCCTCGATCTGGAACGCATGGTCCTCGACGCCGTAGCGGACTGCCTGCCGCGCCCCTCCGCGCACGCCGGTCCATACGCGGACGCCGCCCTCGGCCCACTTCTCGCCCAGGATCTCGGCCACCGAATAGCCACGCCCCACGCCGTGGAGGATCCGGAGCGCATCCCGCACATTCGACTTCCCGCTCGCGTTGGAGCCAATCAGTAGCGTGAACGCATCCAGCGAGAAGGTCGTGTCCTTGAAACTCTTGAAATCCATCAGGCGGAGGCGGGTGAACATGGGCGTCCCTCTTGAATCTCGTCGACGCGTGGCAGCGGGGCCGGGTATAGGGAGTGTAGACGGCCACGATGCCGCAACGGGATGCTCACTCGTCCGAGCGGGAGAACCGGTTCGTCATCCGGTTGCTGGCCGTGAACAGCACCGAGCCCAGCAGCGCGTCGGTCGCCTCGCGGATCTGCTCGGCGATGGCGGTGTTCGCCGCGGCCAGCAGCGCCGGGACCTCCTCGGCGCTGCCGGCCCCGGCGGCGGCCTCGTCGGCCGCGCGGACGGCGGCGTGCCCGAGGGCGAGGGTTCTCTGCTGGTAGCGCTCGATGTCGGGGAGGGTCTCGGCGTGGTGCGCGTCGGCCAGTGCGGCGATGAGCCGTGAGGTCCAGTAGAAGCTGTCGGTGCTCACCGCCTCGCCGGTGGTGGCGAGGTAGGTCGGGGCCTCCTCGACGTTCGTGAACATCGGGATCAGCGTGTTGAACGGGTTCGAGGCGAAGCACACCCACTGCAGGGCGCGGTGCGTCTCGGGCAGGTGCGGGCGGATCTGCAGGATCGCGAGCGCGTTGTGGCGGTTGATGCCGATGGGGCGGAAGGCGCGGCGCTCGGCCTCGGTGCCACGGGACGAGTACGGGTCGAACACGGTGCCCTGGTAGTGGGAGCTGAGCACGTCCTTGACGTCCTCGACGGTGAGCAGGCGTTCTGGGCGACGGCTCCACGGCAGGTCATCGGAGTCCGGGCTCACGCCGGGGTGCCCGCCGTCCCAGTCCTCGCTGGTGGGGTTCAGGGTGCGCTGCATGAACCAGGCACGAGGCGTGTTGTAGACGTGGTCGTGCTCCGAGTGGGAGCCGAACGCCTCGCGGGGGTTGAAGCGTGAGGCGTCCTCGTCGGCACTGTCGCGGAGGGTGAGGTCCAGGTGGTGCTCGCGCACGAACTCTCGCAGATCGGGGCTCGCGAGGTGGTCGCGGCCGGGCCCTTCGGCGTCGCCTACGTCGAAGGAGTCGATGCCCAGCTGGTTCGGCATCGTCACGTAGTGATCCTCCGGCACGCGCCGCGCGATCCAGTGATGCCCGCCCACGGTCTCCAGCCACCAGATGTCCTCGGCATCGGAGAAGGCGATCCCGTTCATCTCGTAGGTGCCGTGCTCGGCCAGCAGCGCACCGAGGCGCTCCACGCCCTCGCGGGCGCTGCGGATATGGGGGAGGACCAGGGTCACGAAGTCCTCCTCGCCGAACCCGCCGGGCTGGTCGCCGTGGCGCTCGACCAGCGGATCCGCGCCGAGCACCCGAGGGTTGGAGGTGATCGTCTCGGTCGCGCTCATCGCGACGTCCGCCGCGTTGATCCCGGCGCAGCCCCAGATCCCCTCGTGCGGCAGGGCGTTCGGGATCGCGGTGTACCGCAGCGGCTCCTCCGGCAGGGCGATCGTGCGCCGCCCGATCACGCTGGTGTAGGTGCGCGGCTGGTTCTCCGGCTGCACCACCACGACCCGCTTGGGATCGAAGGTGCCGTTCGAGGAGTCCTCGGTGCGGGCGACCAGGGGCGAACCGTCGGCGCTGGCATGGCGGCCGACGAGGAGGGTGGTGCAGGGCATGGGGTGGTCACCTCAGGCGGGTTGGGTGGAGTGCGGGGTCGCGGGGTCGCGGTGGGTTCCACGGTAGACCTCAGTAGGGTGTGAGCGGGAGCTTGGCACGTGTCATGCGGTGGGCCGCTCCTCCCACGACTGGTCCAGAGGGCTCCAGATGCCGGTGGTCCGCTGCCCTGACAGCACCTCGTTGAGGCACACCCCACCGGTGCGTAGGGACGCGTCCAGGCTGTAGAGCTCGGGCGGGAACTCCGCGAAGTCCTGCGCAGCTTTCGGGAACTCCGTCTCCCAGGTCGGGTGGGGGCTCTGCAGGGCAGTGGGCAGAGGCTTCATGCGTCGGCGCTGCTGCTCATGGGCCAGCATCTCGCTGAGGCGACCAGCATCTACCTGGACGTCCTGGACGATCCGGACGAGGTCAGCGAGGTCGCGGTACCGTGTCGACGGCTGCCCTTCTCGGTGGATTTCGTACATCGCGCAGACCTTGTCCGCGAAGTGATTCTCGATCGGCACTACGGGGACGGCAGGCAGGCCCCGGATACTTTCGTGGTCGATGATCGGCTCCGGCACGATGTATTCGACCGGTCCGTTGACGTGGCGGCGTGTCGACAGATCGATCGTGAAGGCTTCGAAGTCATCGCCAGCGAGGACGACGCGCAGGTACGCCTTCGCGGACTTCGTCCCGTACCCGTACTGGTCGCGATGATCGTGCGGCTCGACGCGATCGACCTCCAGGGTGAATCCGTCGCCGACGTCGCGCCCGACGATGTCCCGAAGCTCCACCAGCAGCTCGTCCCCGCCGGCCCAGCCGTCGGCCCGAGCCATATCGACATCCTTCGTGAATCGACCGCCTCCCGTGCGCAGCAGCAAGGCATTTCCTCCGAGCACCATCCATTGATCACCGTCCACGCTAAAGAATCTGCGGTAGAGCAGTGCGAACGCGAACTGCTTGCGGATCGGGTCCGAGGCGACTCCGCGCTCACGAGCCTTCGCGTTCAGCTTCGCCTTCAGGGACATCCTCAGTCCAGCTGGCGTCTGCGGCCTGGATTGCTTCGTCGCCATCGCTCACTTTCTTTCGTTCCGAGGCCTGGACATCCATGCCCTGGCCACCCGAAGGGTTCGTGGCCCATGGGGAGCCTAGGCGCATCGACTTGTTCAGGTCGCGGAGGGTCGAGGAGCGGAGAGCATCCAGAGCGGGCATCCGGAATGATTCGAGCACATTCGACGTGGTGGCTCTCCATCGTGTAGCCGTGTGCTGAGCGGGAAGGCTCCGGATAGCGTCGAGGGCCGGTGGGTCGGCAAGTCCCCATAGGGTGCTCGCACGATCAGCGGTGAGGGTCTTCCACTGGTCCGCGAACATGTCGCCGAAGGTCTTCTCCATCAGCTCGCGGACCGCATCGCCCCCGAGGGTCCGCATGAGAGATTCGCGCGCAGACGCGAGATTCTCCGCGACTGGCGGGAGCCCAGCGCGCTCAAGGCACGCCTCGACCAGAACGTCGCCGTCCTCGAACCCGTGGCGTGCCGCCGCCCTGTCGAGGCGGCGTGCCAGATCGCGTGGCCGGACCTGCGGCGACGAGAGCGCGTCTCGCACGACGTAGGCGAGATGGTCAAGGTCGACGCCGCCGTCGGCGATGTCGCCAACGGTTCGCGGGATCGAGGTCACAGGGAGGCCACTGATGATGGCGACGTCGTCGTCGGGCAGATCACCGCGGTGGATACGCACGTCGGGCTGACTGGTGCGCCGCCTGATCGTCGAGGTGAACTCGTGGTGGGGGGCCACGAGATCGCCGAGACCATGGACTCGAGCGGCTGAGACATGAGAGACGGCGACGTCGGGCTGGCCAAGGCGCTGCTCTGCAATCTCTGTGGGATCAGTGCTCAGCCATGCGGCGTGAAGGTCCTGAAGCGACTCGTCCCCGGCGGTGGGAAGTGCGTAGACGCCTCGGCGGGCCTGGTAGATGAGCTCGCGCTCTCGGAGCCTCCCGAGAGCGACACGGGAGATTCCGTACTGCTCTGCCTGGCTGGTGGTCACGAGTCCTCGCTGACTGGAGCCCAGCTCCTGTAGCGTCGCTAGCGCATCGACTGACCTCATCGCACACCTTCCTGGCTCAAATGTTACATCTGAGTGTTACATCTTTGCCATCAATGTGCCAGGGGGTGCCCCGAAAGTAACAGAGGTCGCGGCGTCAGGGCAGACTGTGCAACTCAGAACTCGGTCACCGACGCAGCGGACTCGCCGTCGGCGACGGGGCCTTGGTGCCCGAAGATGTGTTCGTCGAGGGGCACGATGACGTCAACTGGGCAGAGCTGACCACGTCGCCCCTCACTCCGACTGCAGCACGTCCCGCTCCTGCAGCAGCTTCGCACGCATGGAGCCCAGCAGCAGCCCGGGATCGGCGAGCGCGATGCCGGCGAAGCGATGGGGGAGCGCGGCCGCCTGCGCCAGCGTGCGAGCGCGCTGGCTCGGGGCGCTGCGCAGGTCGAAGGCTGCCCGCAGGTCCTTCTCGTGCAGGGGCGCCGGCGCATACCCCATGAGGTCGTTGCCGCGGGCGATGATCGAGACGACCGCCGCAGCGGTGTTGCGGGTGCTCGCCTTCCGTCGCAGCACCGCATCATCGAGCTGGGCGACGCGCACCAGCAGGCGCCGGCAGGCGGTGAGGAGCTCGTTGAGATCGGCGGATCCGGGGTGGTGCTCGAGAAGCGCGGACGCCCCCTCGATCAGGTGCGCGTCGATCTCGGCGGCGAGGTCCCGCAGCTCCTCGGGGAACTGCTCGAGAGCGAGCTCCTCTGCAGGCAGCGGCGTGGTGTTCAGCGTCGCGAGCGCCTCGACCCCGCCCGCCCGCAGAGCGAGATCCGCCAGGCGCAGCGCGCTGGGGTCCTCGAGCTCGAGCGCGAGGTCGACCTGCTCCTCGAGTCGGCGAGCGCGCATTCGCGGATCGGCGTGACGCGCCGGGAACTGCTCGAGCACCGGAGCGATCGCGCTCAGGGTGCGCGCACGCACGGACGGATCCTCGTCGGTCCGCTCGAGGGACCAGGCGATCAGCGCCGGGAGGGCGGACGGGATCAACGTGACCGCGTCCTCGGAGAGGAGCGGGCTCGTGGGCAGCACGTCGGTGACGATCCACTCGGTGAGCTCCGGATCCCAACCCAGCGGATCGCCGAAGCCCGCGTCGAGCAGGATCATCAGGTACGCGACCAGATCATCCAGCGCCTTGCCGTGTGCGAGGCCCACGGCGTGCTCGGAGGCGGTGAACTCCTCGATCAGGTCGGTGCCGTCCTCGAGGAGCCACGGCGGGCGCTCGGGGACGGGGCGAGCGGCATCGCGGGAGACGCCGGCACCGAGGCCGTCCTGGTCGTACCCCGTCCCTCCCTCCGGCATGAGGGTGACGACGAACTCGACGAAGGGTCGCAGCATCGGCCACTGTTCCCAGTCACGAGACTGCTCCACATCCGCCGCAGTGGACGCGAGGGCCTGGTGGAAGCGGGCGCGCGCGTCCGCCGGGTCAACGATCTCGAGGACCTCGTCCAGCGACGTCCCGTCGTTGGCCATGATCTCCCGGTACTTGTCGGTGACCTGCTCCATCGGCTCGCCGATCACGAAGGCGTCCTTCACGTACGGTGCGGGGCTCCACGGGATGTAGGCGATGAGCACGGCCCGCACGCCGCGGGGAAGGGCCAGCTCCACCATCAGGTTCTCCCCGGCACCGTCGGAGAAGGCGACTCCCTCGGTGACGGAGGCCTGCGCGAGCCCGGAGACCTGCGGCGGCATCGGCTGGCGGCGGGCGGTGACTCCCACCCGCGCCCGGGAGCGGAGCTCCGCATCGGGACACATCGCCGCGACCATGTGCAGCAGTGCGGTGGTCTCGGCGACGTTGATCTCGAGGAAGGTGTCCAGCAGGTCCACCCCTTCCGGCAGCTCCTCGGAATGGTGCTGCAGGTCCGCGATCTCCGTGACCAGCGGTGCTGCGGCGACCCAGAACGCGGTGGGATCGTCGGAGCGCAGCGCCGGGCGGAGCACCTGGATCAGGGGGTTCTCCGCCGCCGGTTCGGCGGGAGTGGTCGCGGGCCGCGCAGGGTGCGCGGTGCGACGGTGCGGGTGCTGGCGGGCGGCGCCCTGCCCGAGCGGGTTGCGGTTGCGAGGGCGTGGACTCATGGGGCCATTCCATCAGGTGCGGGCCGACAGGGCGAGAAGGTGACGGTGAGGCGCGAGAACGGGAGAGCCCGGCCTCGCGCCGGCTACCTCGCACCCGGGCCGCCGACTCTCTGCCCCGGCGGGCGTCCGAGCACGGCCACGAGGTGGGCGCCTTCGACCGGCTCAGTCCCCGTAGCGCATCTCGACCCGGCGATTGGCCGCGTAGGAGGACGGGTCGTCGGGGTCCTCGGTCGCGGCCAACTGCTGGCTGCCGTGTCCGGTCACCTCGAGGGTGAGGTCGGGGCGCTGCGCGGTGAGCGCGTCGGCGACAGCCTGGGCGCGGTGCTCGGAGAGCTCCTGGTTGTCGAAGTCGTACAGTGCCTGGTTCACGGGGCGGGAGTCGGTATGCCCTCCCACCTGGACACTCGCCCCCTCGGGGATCTCGGCGGCGAGCTCGGCGATGCGGGCGGTGGCGCTTCCCGGCAGGTCCCAGGTGTTGGAGGCGAACAGGATATCGGCCTCGAGCACGATCACCTGGTCGTCGGCCGGTTCGGTGCTGCCCAGCGAGGTGATCGAGCTGGGCGCGACGTAAGTGGTGATCGAGTCGTCCAGGACCGTCTGGGTGATCTCGAAGGGCTGCTCGGGCGGCCCCTCCGCCTCACCATCAGCGAGTGCCGGTGGACTGGCGATCGCCAGGACCAGCAGCGCCGCCGCGCATGCGGCGAGGCGGCCCACGGGATGTCGGTCGAGCGCGATGCGCAGGTCGGGCCTCCGGGCGGGGGAGCGGCGCGTCGTGGTGTCGGTCATCGTCATCCCTCCCCGTCCTCGGCGCCGGGCTCACCCGTCGCATCGCTCGGGCCCTGCTCGATCGGGACGTCCTCGAACTCGGGGCCGGCCGGTATGCCGACGTTGACGGTGTCGATCTCGTCCACGGGTGCGGCGTAGTTCGCCCAGTACGCCTGGGTGTCGCCGGAGGCGAGCTCGTGCACGGCCTGCTTGCTGTTCCAGACCCCCTCGGTATCCCAGCTGCCATTGGTGCGCAGGATGTCGTAGCGCTTGAGGTTGACGCGGTCGAAGAGCGCCGGCCCCACGTTGCTGTGGTTCTCCCCGTGCAGCTCCCAGAGCGTGAACGCTCCGGGCTCGGTGAACTCCGGGGTGAAGGTGAGCAGCAGCTCCATGGTGTCGCCGCGCACGCGCAGATGGTGCAGGCCGACGGTCATCGTCCCGTCGATGTCGCCGCTCGGCAGGGTGTAGCTGATCGTATCGACCGCGTCGGCCGGATCGATCACGGCGGCGGGCTCGGCCTCGTCGGCCTCCTGCGAGGGATGCTCCTGCCCGCCGCCGTCTGAGGCATCGGATCCGTCGGCCTGCTCGTCGGCGGTGGGCTCGTCGGCGGAATCCTCGAACTCAGCCTCGCCGCCGCCGCCGGAGCAGGCCGTCATCGACAGCCCGGCCAGCGAGGTGAGGGCCAGCACGGCCTGGCGCCGCGTGGGCCGGAGAGTGCGGCGGTCTGTCATGGTCATGCTCCTTCGGTCGGGCGCCGGCTGCGCGGACGCCATCGATGTGGTCTCACGGTGTATGTCGTCGCGGAGGGCGGTTCGGTTGCATCGGATCCCGAGAAAGTTCTCAGCCGCCGCGAGGTCACTCGAGAACCCGCACCGTGCGCCGTGCCTCCAGCTCCTGCCCGTCGGGGGCGCGGGCGCGCAGCACCACCTCCGCGGTGCCGGGCCCGGAGGCGGTGAGGACCGTCTGCTCGGCATCGACGAGGTGGGAGCCGGTGGGCAGGGACCACACCCAGGAGTCGGCACCCTCCACCTCGGCAGTGAACACCGCCTCCTCACCGACTCTCACCTCGTCCGGACCCTCGATCGCCAGCGAGACACCGCCCGCTGCCGACGGCACGGCGCCGCGGAGGTCCAGCAGGCTGCCGAGCCCCAGCCCGGTGACCAGGGCGAGCACCAGCAGCGCTCCGAGGACGGCGCGACGGCGCAGGCGGTATCCGACGCCGGCGCTGGCCGAGAGCGACGAGGCGGACGACGGCTCGGGGCCGACCGGCGAGGCGGCCGACGGCTCGTGCGCGGCCGGTGCAGTCTCGAGGGCCAGGGCCTCCTCGACCTCGCCGAGCCATGTCGTCGCGTCGGCCTGGCGGGCGCCGGGATCCTCCTGCAGTCCGCGCTCGAGCGTCCGGTGCAGCGCCGCGGGCAGGTCGGCATCCTGGACGAGCCAGCGCAGCACGGAGGACATCGCCCAGATGTCGGCGCGGATGTCGACCACAGCGGGCCGGGACTGCTCGGGTGGACGGAACCCGTCGGTGCCGGCGGCGACGGTGAGGCCGGAGCTGACGGCGAGGTCCTTGCACATCCCGAGATCGGCGACCAGCAGGCGCTCGTCGGCGCCGAGCACCGACGCCGGCGGAGTGACGGCATCGCCCTGAGTCACACCGGCGACTCCGCCGGTGCTGGTCAAGAGCAGGTTCCCGGGGCTCAGATCGCGGTGGACCAGCCGGGCCCGATGCACCGCCCCCACCGCGGCCGCCAGCGGCCGGGCAAGAGCCAGCGCATCCTCTCGGGTGGCGCGCCAGCCCTCGGCCCGCAAATTCTCGACGCGCTGACGCAGGGTGCCGCGGTCGGCGATCTCGAGCACCAGGTACGGCTGCTGCCGGGAGGTCTGGCCGATGTCGTGGACCGTGACCAGGTGCGGGCCGCCGACGCGGCGCAGGGTGCGGCCCTCGGCGATGAAGCGCTCCCGGATCTCGGGGTTCAGGCTGTGGTTCTCAGCCAGGACCTTGACGGCCACGGAGGCGTCGAGTCGCTCGTCGTGTGCGCGGTGCACCGTGGCGAAGGAGCCGACACCGAGCACCTCGTGCAGCCGGTAGTGGCCCAGCAGCTCTGCCATCAGAGCTTCTCGGGAGCGGGCTGGTCCGCGCCCAGCCGGCCGGCGAGCATCGCGCGGCCCCGGCTGACCTGTGACTTCACGGTTCCTTCGGCGCGGCCCAGCCGTGCGGCGATCGCCGCATAGGGCAGCTGCTCGAGGTCACGCAGCTCGACCGGCGCCCGGTAGCGGTCCGGCAGACCGGCCAGCACCTGCTGCACGCTGACCCGGTCCGCGATCAGCGAGCTCATCCGTGCCGCAGGGCGGTGCTGCTCCTCGAGCTCCACGGTGCGTCGCTGACGGCGCAGATGGTCCGCCACCCGTCGGCGCACGATGCTGTGTACCCAGGTGGTCACCTTCGACCGGCCGTCATAGCTGTGGATCGACTGCGCGATCGAGATCAGGGAATCCTGGGCGACATCATCCACGGCGGGGGGATCCAGCAGTGCGGCGCCGGCGAAACGGCGCACCACTCCGGTCGCATCGAGGGTCTCGACGAACAGCTCGAGTGCTTCGGGGAGCGTGACAGAGAGCTGCGCGAGCGCGGCCAGCACCTCGTCCTGCGCGCCCGCGCCGAGGAGAGCGTCGGCGGTGCGGCGGGCGGCGTCGATCCGGCCCGTCGTCAGGTATCGCTCCAGCTCATCGCATGCTCGTGCCGCCGCCTCGGCCGGCGACCCCCGTTCCGTCCCCATGTGCGCGAGCCTATCGTGCGGGTCGTGGCGGCCGGTGCCGGACGTCGCAGGCTGGACTGTGCCGATCTCGAGCCCGGGGGCGGCACTCCGCTGAGGGCGAGGTCAGGGTGCCCCATCACGCAGGGACCCCACAGGCTCACCCCCGGTCCAGCGCCCGCGCTCACGGAGGTCGATGGCATCTCGCTGCTCGATGCGCTGAGCGATGAGAATCAGGAGCTCCCTGAGCGCAGCGTCATCTGGACCTACCAGGGGCAGTACGCGGTGCGCCAAGGGCGATACAAGCTCGTCGAGGATGCCCGGGAGGGCATGGATCCGCCGGCCACCGTGGAGCGGGCGCTGTACGACCTCGAGGCGGACCCGCAAGAGAGTGTCGACATCTCAGCCCAGGCGCCGGAGGTCGTCCTCGCCCTGGAGCAGGAGCTCACGGACTATCGCCAGGCCGCGACGCGCTGGGAGCACGAACACGAGCTGGAACCGAGCTGAAGCTGGAACCGGGCTGACAGCGGCACCGGGCAGTTGCTCTTCGCTCACCTCGCCGAGGCGGCGTCCTCCAGCCGGCGCAGCCACTCCTGGATGCGGGCGTCGTCGGCCCAGCTGATCTCGAGCGAATTGCGGGCCAGCTGGACCACCTCGTCCCGGGAGAGCTGCTGCGCCTCGGCGAGGGCCGCGATGTTGTCCCCGACGTACCCGCCGAAGTAGGCAGGGTCATCGGAGGCGATGGAGACCTTCAGGCCGTCGCGCAGCAGCGTGGCGATCTCGCGGCCCTTCATCTCCTCGGTCACGAAGGAGTTCGACAACGGGCAGCAGGTGAAGCCGATGCCGTGCTGCTTCGCCTCGGCGACGAGGGCAGGGTCCTCCAGGATGTTGGTGCCGTGGTCGATGCGCTCCACACCGATGGAGTGCAGGACGGTCGCGATGTTCGCGATCGACTGCTCCTGGTCGATGTCGCAGTGCATCGTCAGCCGGTAGCCGGCCTCCTTCGCGGCGGCGAACACGTCGGCGAACTTCTCCGGCGGATTGCCGCGCTCGTCGGAATCCAGGCCCACGCCGACGATGCGATCGCGGTAGGGGAGTGAGGCCTCCAGAGTCTCGCGCGCGGAGTCCGCGCTGTGGTCCCGCAGGAAGCACATGATCAGGGCCGCGTCCACGCCCAGGGCGGGAGCTTCCTGGACGGCGGACCACAGCCCGTCGATGACCGTGCTGAAGGGGACGCCGCGGCTGGTGTGCGCCTGCGGGTCGAAGAAGATCTCGGCCCGGACCACGCCGTCGGCCGCGGCGCGGCGCAGGTACGCGATGGCCAGGTCATGGAAGTCCTGCTCGGTGACCAGCGCCTCCATCGCCGGGTAGTAGACCGACAGGAAGCTCGTGAGGTCGGTGAACGCGTAGGTCGCGCGGACCTCCTCGACCGTGGATTGCCCGATCTCCACGCCGTTGCGACGGGCGAGTTCCAGCTTCAACTCCGGCTCCAGCGTGCCCTCGATGTGCAGATGCAGCTCCGCTTTGGGCAGGGAATCGATGAACTCTCGGTCGATGCTGGTCATGGTCGAATTTCTCCTCTGACTGTGGGCTCGCGACGCTTGGCAGAGTACGCCTTCGCCAACACCCCTACGTCATCACGTCTACGCCATCTCGGACGTCTCCGCCCCGTCGTCGGCGATCGCGAACACGTGCAGGTTCTCGTTGCTCGGGAAGGTCACGGCGGCGATCTTCGCCCCGTCGGGTGCCGACCAGGCGTCGGTGGCGAAGACATGGGTGGTGCTCGCCTCGCCGGCGTTGCGATCCATCGTCACCACCACCGTGTTGCCGTCGATCGGGGAGCCGTCCGCGGTCGGCAGCACCCAGTCCCCGAGGGTGATCGGCACGTCCTGGGTCGTGCCGTCCGTGAGCTCGACGGACACCATGTCGTCGACGTTCCCGTGGGTGCCGACGCCGATGAAGGAGAGCGACTCTGACGGAGCGGGCAGTTCGACCCGCTGCCCGTCGGCGGTCAGGGCGTTCGGGCTGTCCGGGGCAACGTCGGGCCACGGGAATGCCAGACCGTGGACCTCGTGCTGGGACCCCGGCACGAGGCCCGCGGCGGCGAGCGCCTCCTCCGACAGGCTGTTTCCCGACCCGTCGAGATCGCCCGGTGTGGAGCCGTCGTCGGGGGCGCTGCCGACGGTGTTGAAGGCCGCCGTGATCGACCCGGGTGGGGCGACGCGGAGCCGGATCGGCAGCGTCCTGACCTCGTCGGACCCTTTGCGGCCCACCGTGAGCTGCACGTCGTGGTCGCCGACGGCGACCTCGTCGGAGACGGTCAGGGTGATATCTGCGACCACCTGCCCGGAGCTGTCCGGGCGCAGCGGCCGTGCCGTGGCCGAGATGCCCTCGGGTGCGTCGATGTCGACGGCCACCGGCCGACGATTCCCGCCGAACGCCTGCACGGTGGTGGTGAGGACGGCGGACTCTCCCGGCGCGACGGTCTGGAAGGACGGCGTCGCGGTCGCGGCGAGCTCGGATTCGCCCTCGCGGAACGACGGCGGGGCAGCCTCGTCCCCGGTGCCCCAGTCCTGGTCCGGTGAGTCGGACATGGTGAGGTCGATGACGCCGCCCTCGGCGATCAGGTTCTCGGGCAGGGAGGTCCGATCCCACGGCTTTCCGTCGACCTCCATGCCCTCGATGTATCTGCCCCCGTCGGCGGCGCCCGGGGCCAGGATCTCCAACTGCTGATCCTCACCCAGGTCGATCGCGACCCGTTCGAAGCGCGGGGCGTTGAGGGTCAGTACGTCGGTGCCGGGCGTGGAGGGGTACAGCCCCATCGCGGCCCACACGTACCACCCGGCCTGTGCGCCGAGGTCATCATTGCCGGGCTTGCCGTCCGGCGTGGGCTGGAACAGCTCGGCGATGATGTCGTCGACGAGCTCCGAGGTCCGCGCCGGCTGCCCGACGTAGTTGTACAGCCAGGGCACACCGAAGTTCGGCTCATTGCCGATCCACAGCTTCGGCTCACCGTCCCCGGCATTGTGCTCGGTGGTGAACGCGTCGAGTCGCGCGATCGTGGCGTCCCTGCCGCCGAGCGCCTCGACCAGGCCCTCGACGTTCTGGGGGACGAGCCAGGTATACTGGTGGTCGTTGCCCTCGTCGAAGCCCTCCTGCCCGAAACCGGATCCGGAGGCCGGCTCGATGAAGTCTCCGGACTCGGAGCGCGCGGACATCAGGTCGGTGGCCGGGTCGTAGATGTTCTGCCAGTACTGTCCACGTTCCTGGAACTCGGTCGCGACCTCGTCCCGGCCGGTCGCCTCGGCCATCTGCCCGATCGCGAAGTCAGCGATCGACCACTCCAAGGTCACCGAGGCACCCACGATCCGGTGGTCGCCGCGGAACTCCTCCGTCTGGGGGCCGTACCCGAGCTCGAGGTAGCTCTCGAGCCCAGGTCGCTGCACGTACCCGTCGGTGCCGACGGGGGTCTGCGTGGCGCCCTTGATCATGTGGTCCAGGGCGGAGTCCACGTCGAAGTCATGGGCCCCGAAGGCGTACATGGAGGCGATCAGCGGGACGGTGGAGTCTCCCGTCATCTGCCCGGTCGGCTGGTTCGCCACCGGCCATCGAGGGAGCCACCCGTACTGTTCGGCGTCGTTGACCAGGGACTGCGCCATGTCAGAGGCGCGCTCCGGCGCGAGGACCGCGTGCAGGGCGGCGAGTGAGCGGTAGGTATCCCAGTCGGAGAAGTTGGCGTACTGGGTGTGGCCGGCGGCGACCTCGTGGATCTCGCCGTCGAAACCTGTGTAGCGCCCGTCGACGTCGTTGAAGGTGTTCGGGTGCATCAGCGAGTGGTAGAGCGAGGTGTAGAACATCGTGGTGTCGGAGTCGGCTCCTCCGGAGACCTCGATCCGCCCGAGCATCTCGGCCCACGCCTCGCGGTTGGCCGTCTCGAGGGAGGACACGTCCCCGTCGGGGATCTCTTCGGCGAGGTTCGCGGCCGCCCCGGCCGCGTCCACGTAGGAGAGGGATGACGTGACGGTGACCTCGGATCCTGCCGGGAAGGTGAGCCAGGCGCCGGCCGTCTGTCCGGCCGCGGTCGCCTCGCCCGGACGGAGCTCTCCGTCCTGCCAGGTGCCGAAGTCCTCGACGGCGGTGTCGAACTCCATGACGAAGTGGGTGGTGTGCCGGTTGTCCTTCCCGCAGAACCCGCCGGTGGTCACGGAGCCGGTCACGGTGCTCCCGTCGACCTGCAGGTCCACGTCGTAGACGCTGGCCTTCGAGCCGCCGGCGTCGAGGATGATCTGGGCCGGCTCGGTCTCCGGGAAGTCGAAGGTCATGCCGGCGGAGCGGGTGGCCGCGAACAGCTCTACGCCGATGTCCGAGGACTCCAGCGTGACGGCGTATCTCCCGACCTCGGCGGATTCGGTGTCATGCGAGAACTGCTCGGTGCGGTCCCACGGCGCGTCGCCGATCTCCCCGGTGACCGGGAGAAGCGGGAGGTCGCCGAACACGTTGCAGCCTGCGGCCGCGTGGGTCAGGCTGAAGCCGCTGATCTCGGAGTCGGAGTGCCGGTAGCCCGCGTAGGAGCTCGGAGTGTCGGGCGAGACCTGCACCATCCCGAAGGGCATCGACGGGCCGGGGAAGTTGTTGATCTCCCCGACCACGGCTCCCGTCCCGGCACCTGTGCCCACCATCGGGTCGACGTGGTCGAGAGGATCGTGCACAGCCGCGTCGCCGCTCCTGCTCGCCGGAGGGGCTGCCGTCGCAGCGCCGACCGTCCCGCCGACGCTCAGTGCCAGTGCCGTCAGCAGGGCCGCAGCCCTGTGTGCGGTGCGTGATCTGGTCCAGGGCCTCATCGCGAATCATCCGCTCAGTTCGTGCCGGGCCGTTGCGCCCGGGCCACTGCGGGCCCGCGTCGTCGCGAGCCTCCGGGTGACACCTCCACACCCGGGAGCAGGGTTCCAGTCGCATGACAACCTTGTCAACAGGGTGGAAAAGGTGTTGACTCGGTCGCGTCCGTAGGACGTTCTGCATTCCCCCGACGGGCGGGGTGATCGATGCTCCGGCCCGTGCCTCACGATGACGTGACGACGAAAGGACCGCCATGCGCTGGCGCACCGCACTGTCCACCACTGCCGCTGTAGGACTGATCTCGATGGGCATCGCCCTGCCCGCCCACGGGGCGCTGACGACGTACTGTCAGGGCACCGCCGCCGACGTGACCGTCCCCGGGGACCTGGTCATCCGCGCCGACCAGGCCTGTGACCTGTCCGGCGTGACCGTGACCGGGAACGTCACCGTGCGTGCGGGGGCGGATCTGATTGCCGAGGGCTCCACGTTCGAGGGCAGCCTCCGCGTGCAGGAGGACGCCTATCTGGACTCGAAGGGCTCGACCATCGCGGGCAGCCTGGTGCTCCGCTCGGCTTACGGCGCCTACGTCGAGGACGGTGCCGTCGACGGCCGAACCGACGCACAGGAGTCTGGGTTCCTCTACAGCCTGGGCTCCGAGCACAGCGCATGGGTCGTCGCCGCGAGCGGCGAGACCTACCTCGACGGATCCGTGGTCCGGGGAAGCGTCACCACGACCGACGAGCACCTCACGGACGTCTATGACAGCTGGATCACCGGCGATCTGAGCGTGACGGGCGCCGCCGAGGGCGGGCTGCTGTGCACCAGCGAGGTCGATGGCGACCTCAGCTACACGGGCAACGGGGGACTGGTGCAGATCGGTGCCGATGCACCGGTCGGACCCTGCGGCGTCAGCTATGTCGGCGGTGATGTCGCGCTGACGGACAACACGGACGACGTGGTCATCAGCAACGCGATCATCCGCGGCGATCTGCGCTGCGAGGGGAACGATCCGGCGCCGACCGGTGAGGACAACCGCGTGCGGGGGGCGGCCGAGGGACAGTGCGCCGAGCTCGCCGCGTCGGCGGACGCCTCCGGCCGCTCACGGATCGCGCCGCAGCAGGTCGACGACCGTCGCGACGGCGTCCTGGAGAAGGTCGGGGCCCGCACCGCCGAGGGTGAGCGAGAGGCCGCCGCGGCGGGCAGCGCCGGGATCGGCGACTGACAGCACGTCCCGCGTCCGCCATGCAGCGTGGAGCCCGTCCCCGTCCGGGGCGGGCTCCACGCTGCATCAGGGGGAGTCCATGGTCGGCAGATCATGACGGGGTTCGGGTCGGTGGCCGATCCCGACGAACCGGACATGTTCCGCCGCAGGGGTTCCCGAGGGTGACGTGGATCGCTATCATCGCGGATGACATCGTTGTCAAAGGTGTGTCGGCGTCGGAGCCCGCAGGTGGAGCCCCACCCGCGGTGCACGACGGCCTGGCACTTCATGAGGGGGAACCACCACATGTCCAGGACCAGCAGCAGACGTCCTTCGCGCGCGGCCCGGGTCTCTCGAGCAGCCCTCGCAGGTGCGCTCGTCCTCGGGTTGGCCGTCCTGCCGCCGGCAGCCGCCGCCCCGAGCGCACCGGTCGCGACCTCCGACGAGCCCGAGCCGCGCTTCCTGACCTCGTACGAGACCGGCGACCCGGAGCTCGACTGGACCGATCAGGTCGAGACCCGTCCCGACGGGACCCCCTGGTCCGAGAACATCGCCGCCTCGGCGATCCCCGGCGACCTGACCTCGCGCATCAGCGCCGTGACTGCGAGCGCCGAGAACTCCCCGCAGGAATCGGCGGAGAAGGCGGCCGACGGGAGCTCGGCGTCGAAGTGGCTGGCCTTCGACTCCGCGGCCTGGCTGCAGATCGAGCTCGAGGAGCCGCTCGTCGTCGTCGAGTACCTCCTGACCTCCGCCGACGACTCGCCGGAGCGCGATCCGAAGGACTGGACGCTGCAGGGATCGACCGACGGCACGACCTGGACCACCCTGGACACCCGGACGGACCAGTCCTTCGAGGAGCGGAACTCCGCCACCGCCTACGAGACCGACAACGCCACCGCGTACCCGTTCTACCGCCTCGACATCACCGCTGTCGGTAGCGGGGACATCGTCCAGCTCGCCGAGCTCACCCTGTCCGACGGCTCCGAGCAGGCCGCGCCCGGGATGCAGGTCACGCCCGGCAGCGGCCCCGCCGCCGCCTATGCGTCGGCGACCGAGGTCGGGTTCACCGGAGAGCGCTCCTTGCGCTACGCCGGCAGCACGACCGCCGAGGACGGCGGCCACCACTGGCAGAAGCTGCACGACGTCGATCTCCCCATCGCCGAGGACACCGAGCTCAGCTACCGCATCTTCCCCGAGTTCGGGGGCGACATGAGCTACGCCTCGACGAACGCCGCGATCGACCTCGCCTTCACCGACGGCACCTACCTCAGCGAGCTCGACGCGCAGGACCAGTACCGGTTCGGCAGCTCACCCGCTGCGCAGGGTGACTCCAAGGCCCTCTTCGCCGACCAGTGGAACCAGCGCACGCTGCGGCTGGGCGAGGTCGCGGAGGGCAAGACCATCGACCGCATCCTGCTCGGATACGACGCGTCCGTCGGGCCCGTCGGCTTCTCCGGCTGGATCGACGACATCGAGATCGCCGACCGGCCGATCCAGACCAATGAGCGTCCCTCCGACTGGGTCGACACCCGTCGCGGGACCCACTCCTCCGGCGCCTACTCGCGCGGGAACACGCTGCCCGCCGCCGTGGTGCCTCACGGGTTCAACTTCTGGACCCCTGTCACCGACGCCGGCGCGCTGGACTGGCCCTACGCCTACCACCAGGACAACGACGAGCAGAATCGTCCGCAGCTGGAGGCCTTCGCCGCGAGCCACGCGCCCAGCCCCTGGATGGGCGATCGGCAGACCTTCCAGTTCATGCCGTCGGCGGCCGAGGGCACCCCGGAGACCGACCGGGAGGCTCGGGCGCTGACGTTCTCCCACGACCACGAGAAGGCCACCGCCCACCACTACAGCGTCGAGTTCGACAACGGTCTGGTTACCGAGATGGCGCCGACAGACCACGCCGCGCTCGTGCGTTTCGACTTCCCGGGCGACGACGCCTCTGTCCTCTTCGACAACGTCGATGACGACTCCGGGCTCACGCTGAACGACGACGGCACGGTGTCCGGGTACTCCAACGTCCGCAGCGGACTGTCCGCCGGCGCGACGCGCCTGTTCGTCCACGCGGAGTTCGACCAGGAGGTGGTCGAGCACGACACCGAGGACGGCAACACCGGCTGGGTGCGGCTCGCCCCCGAGGCCGACGGCACCGCCACGATGCGCATCGCCACCTCGCTGATCAGCGTGGAGCAGGCGAAGCGGAACCTGGAGCAGGAGATCAGTGCGGAGGACACCCTCGACACCGTGCGGGACCGCGCGCAGGCGGCCTGGGACGAGAAGCTGTCGATCATCGAGGTCGAGGGCGCCTCGCCGAACGAGCTCACCACGCTCTACTCGAACCTGTATCGCATGAGCGCCTACCCGAACTCCGGGTCCGAGAACACCGGCACCCTGGAGGAGCCGCGACTGCAGTACGCCTCCCCGGTCTCGGACGCGACGGGGGAGAGCACCGAGACCGAGACCGGCGCGAAGATCGTCGACGGCGAGATCTATGTCAACAACGGCTTCTGGGACACGTACCGGACCGCCTGGCCCGCGTACAGCCTGCTCATGCCCGATGACGCGAGCGAGCTGGTCGACGGCTTCGTGCAGCAGTACCGCGACGGCGGCTGGATCTCCCGCTGGTCCTCACCCGGCTACGCGAACCTGATGACCGGCACCAGTTCCGACGCCGCCTTCGCCGACGCCTACACCAAGGGCGTCGAGCTCCCCGATCCGATGGGCACCTACCAGGCCGGCCTGAAGAACGCGACGGTCACCCCGCCCGGCACCGCGACGGACTCCGACGTCGGCCGGAAGGGCCTGGGCACGTCGATCTTCCGCGGCTGGACGGACACCGAGGTCGCAGAAGGTACCTCCTGGGGGCTCGAGGGCGGTATCAACGACTTCGCCCTGGCCCACCAGGCCGAGCAGCTCGCCGAGGAACCGGGGCTGAGCGACGCCGAGCAGGAGCGGCTGCTCACCGAGTCCGCCTACCTCGGCGCTCGCTCGAACAACTACGTCAACCACTTCGACCCCAAGGTCGGCTTCTTCCAAGGTCGCCACGACGACGGCAGCTTCCGCGACGGGCCCGAGGAGTACGACCCGAGGGTCTGGGGACAGCACGACTACACCGAGACCAACGGGTGGAACTTCGCCTTCCACGCCCCGTTCGACGGGCAGGGCCTGGCGAACCTGTACGGCGGGCGCGAGGAACTGGCGGACAAGCTCGACGAGTTCTACTCGACCCCGGAGACGGCCGGGTTCCCCGGCACCTACGGCGGCACCATCCACGAGATGGTCGAGGCCCGCGACGTGCGGATGGGCCAGTGGGGGTTCTCGAACCAGGTCTCCCACCACATCCCCTTCGCCTATCTCGACGCCGGGCAGCCCTGGAAGACCCAGCAGATCACCCGTGAGGTGCAGTCGCGCCATTTCGTCGGCAGCGACATCGGTCAGGGATACGCGGGCGACGAGGACAACGGGGAGACCTCGGCCTGGTGGCTGTTCACCATGCTCGGGCTCTATCCGCAGCAGCTCGGCGACAGCACCTACGCCGTGACCTCGCCCCTGTTCACGAAGGCGACCGTCCATCTCCCGGGCGGTGAGGACATCGTCGTCAACGCCCCCGAGAACAGCACCGAGAACATCTACATCCAGTCCCTCGCGGTCAACGGCGAGAATCGCGACCAGACCTGGATCGACCACGAGACGCTCGCCGACGGTGCCGTGCTCGACTTCGCGATGGGGCCGGAACCGTCCGACTGGGGAGCGGACCCCGAGGACGCGCCGCCGTCACCGACCACGGGCGACGAGCCCCCTGAGCCGCTCACCGATCTCCTGGCCGACCCGGCACAGGTGGGAGGTGTCGAAGGCGTGCAGAAGGTGGTCGACGACGACTCGTCGACCCAGCTCGTCCTCGCCCCGGAGGACGCCATCACCTATCAGTCGGACACCCCGCGCAATGAGGTCACGATGTACACGCTGACCTCCGGCGACGACTCCGTCGGGCACCCGACCGCGTGGGTCGTGGAGGGCTCGCGCGACGGCGAGCGGTGGTTCGAGATAGACCGACGCGAGGACGAGGCCTTCGACTGGGAGCACCAGACCCGGCCGTTCCGGGCCACGGGGACCCGAGGCCCGGGCACGTACACCCATTACCGGCTGCGGGTGCTCGAAGGGTCCTCCGACGAGATCGCACTCGCCGAGCTCGAGCTCTTCGACATCGACGTCGACCAGTCCATCCCCGAGAAGTAGGAGCAGACGATGTGGAATCGCCGCCTCACCCCGTTCATCGCGTTCGCGGCCGTGCTGAGCCTGGCCGCTCCGCTCGCCTCCGCGGCGCCGGCGGAGGGCGTCTCCTCGGACGACTCGGTCGACCTCGTGAACCCCTTCATCGGCACCCAGGCCGAGGGGAACACCTTCCCCGGAGCGAGCCTGCCCTTCGGGATGGTGCAGCTCTCCCCGGACACCGGGCACTACGCCGGGTACCGGTACACCGACGACCGCATCCGGGGCTTCTCGATGACCCACGTCTCCGGCGTGGGCTGCGGGCTGGGCGGCGACCTGCCCATGACCCCGATGACCGGGCGACCCGACACCACCGACTACGCCCAGTACGCCCAGCCGTTCCGGCACGAGACCGAAACGGCCTCCCCGGCGGCCTACCAGGTCACGCTCGACGATCCTGACGGGGCGGTGACCGCGGAGCTCGCCGCGACCACGCGCACCGGGTGGCAGCGCCTGACCTACGAGGGCTCCGAGGAGTCGGGCCTGATGCTGAACGCCGGGCAGGCGCTGCACGGTGTGCGCTCCTCCCGGGTCGAGGTCCTCGATGCCCGGACGGTCCGCACGACGGTCGAGGGCTCCGGCTTCTGCCAGGAGACCGAACCGTATACGCTGCACTTCCTGACCACTTTCGATCGCGACATCGAGGACGTCGAGCTCTTCGACGGTGACGAGTTCACCGCCGCGAGCACCGATGGCTCCGCCGCCACCGAGGGGGAGGCGCGGCAGGGGGCCTGGATCGGCTTCGACACCACCGAGGACGACGACGTCGTGGTCACCACCTCGTTGTCCTGGGTCGACGCCGACGGCGCCGCCGGGAATCTGGCCGAGGAGGGTGGGAGCAGCTTCGACGAGGTGCGGGAGAGCGCCCGCACCCTCTGGCAGGAGCGGCTCGACGCCATCGCGGTCGACGGCGGAACCGAGGAGCAGCGGCGCACCTTCTACTCCTCCCTGTATCGCAGCCTGCTGGGACCTCACCGAGCCGACGACGTCGACGGCCGCTACCTCGGCTGGGACGACGAGGTCCACACCGCCGACGGCCACGGGTACTACCAGACGTCTTCGCTGTGGGACACCTACCGCACCCAGATCCAGCTGTTGGCGCTGATCGCACCGCAGGAGGCGCGGGACCAGTCGATCTCGCTGATCCTGCAGGGCGAGCAGAGCGGACGGCTGCCGCGCTGGGGGTGGGGGCCGGTCGAGACCAACGTGATGACCGGTGACCCGGCCACCCCGCAGCTCGTCACGGCGCAGCAGTACGGGCTCCTCGGGGGCTGGGAGGACCGCCTGTGGACGCAGCTGGTCCAGAATGCCGACACCGTCCCGTCCGAGGACCATCCGGCCAACGGGCGCGCGGGCAACGACCACTACCTGGAGCACGGGTACGTGCCCGCCGAGACCGGGGCGGAGTGCAAGCCGGGCGACTGCGACCTGGACCATGCCGGGTCGGCGACGATGGAGTACGCCGTCGCCGATGCCGCGATGTCGGTGATCGCCGAGGACCTCGGGCACGATGACGATGCGCTCCGCTACGCCGAGCGCTCCCGGTCCTGGGAGAGCATCATCAACCCGGACACCGGGTTCCCGCAGCCCCGCGATGCCGACGGGGTCTTCGTCGGCGACCCGGACCCCGCCTACACCGAGGGGTTCCACGAGGGCACCGCGTGGCAGTACAACTGGCTGGTCCCGCAGGACGTGCCGGGGCTGATCTCGAAGATCGGCGGGACGGAGGCCGCCAACGAGCGCCTGGATCACTTCTTCGCCTACGACCAACTGCTCACGGATCCCGAGGGAACCGCCCGCGACGTCTGGGTCAACAGCGCCTACGAGTACTACGGGACCTCCCGCTACAACCCGCAGAACGAGCCCGATCTGCACGCTCCCTACCTCTACCTGTGGACGGGGCAGCCCTGGAAGAGCGCGGAGGTGGTGCGGGCGGAGCTCACCCTGTTCACGGACAGTCCGTCCGGCATCACGGGCAACGAGGATGTCGGCACCATGTCGGCCTGGCACGTGCTGTCCTCGCTGGGGATCTACCCGGCGATCGCCGGCACCGACGTCCTGACGATCGGGTCCCCGGTCTTCGACCGCGCCGTGATCGACCTGCCGGAGCCGTTCTACGACGGCGACCTGGTGATCGAGGCGCCCGACACCTCGCAGGACGCCCGCTACGTCCAGGAGGTGGAGCTCAACGGCCGCACGCACCGCCACAGCTGGCTGACCGCCGCCGAGCTGCGCGACGGGGCGGACCTCTCCATCGGGCTCGGCACCGAGCCCTCGGACTGGGGCACCCGCCGCGGCGAGCAGCCCCCGGCCCCGGTCCCCGGACGCGGCGAGGGGCAGCGGGAGGACCTCGGCGCCGCGCTCACCTCGGACGCGCCGCTGACCGTGACCGCGGGCCAGGAGACCACGATCGAGGCGACGCTGTCGGCCGTGCTGACCGGGCGCGGCGAGATCACGGCCGACGTCGAGCTCACCTCCGACGACGCCGTGGCCGTGACCCCTGAGCACGGTGAGCTGCACGTGCAGGGAGACGGCGCACCGCAGGCCGCCGAGCTGCCCGTGACGCTGACCGTTCCGGCCGATGCTCCCGCGGGCGAGCACGTCGTCACCGCGACAGTGACCTCCCGCGTGGGCACCGTCGAGTCCGAGCTGGTGGTGCTAGTGCTGGATGCCGGCTGCGAGTCGGCAGGTTCTCAGTGCATCGTGCCGCTGGACAGCGCGCTCACCCTGGACGGCGTGGCGACGCTCGACGACACCACGGCAGGGGACTTCGACGAGAAGGGATGGGCGTTCGCGGGCGATGAGCTGCCGGCGCCCGGTGATGCACCGGTCGATGACGTGGTGATGCGGATCCCCCCGACCGCGGGCATGGACCCGAACTTCGCGGTCGGTCCCTTCAGCGTCGAGGTCGGGCTGCCGGTGGAGCAGCTGACCTTCCTCGCCACCGCCCGCAACGGTGACGCGAACGACGTGTCGCTGACCCTCGCCTATGCCGACGGAAGCACCGAGGAGACCACGGTCTCGGTCGGGGACTGGGCGGGCGGGTCACCGCAGTTCGACAACCGACCGGGCCTCCACCAGGGATATCGGATCGAGAACGGGGTCGGCCGGGTGGGCCCGGAAACCGATCTGTGGCTTCTCGACGTGCCGACCGACCCGGCTCGGGAGCTGACGTCGATCACGGTCGGCGACGACTCCGACCTCGCCGTGATGGCGGTGACGGCGCACCGCTCCTGACCCCCTTCGCTCCTGACCCGCTTCGCCGAAGGGACAGGGCAGGCTGTGTCGGCAGAGGGAAGGGCGGGGCGAGGCGTGTCGGGGGAGGGTCGGCCCGTACCCGCCGCCTGGTCATCGCCGCCTGGTCACTCGAGCGGCGTCGCCGTGGAGCGGCGCACGACCAGCTCGGTCGGCAGCCGCACCCGGCGACGTCGTCCCGCTCGACCGTGGATTCGTTCCAGCAGCATCTCGGCACCGCGGGTGCCCATGTCGGCGGGAGAGTTCGAGACCACGCTGATCCCCAGGATGTCGGCGAGCTCGAGACCGTCGAAGCCGATCAGTGCGGGAGGATTCGCGGTGTCCGCCACCGCGCGCAGTCCACCGGCCGCCATCCGGTTGTTCGTGGTGAACACCGCAGTGGGCGGGGAGGGGAGCGCCAGCAGCTCCCGCATCGCGGACTCGGCCCCGCTGGCGTCGTGGGCGTCGGTGACGAAGAGATCCTCATCGACAGGCACCCGGGCCTCGGCCAGGGCGCGGCGCACACCGGCGATGCGCTCGCGATGGGTGGGCAGCGAGCCGAGATCGCCGATGACCCCTATTCGCCGGTGCCCCTGGGCCAACAGATGGTCGATCGCCGCACGGGAACCCCCGACGTTGTCGAACAGGACCTCGTCGACCTCCAGACCCCGGGCCGGTCGATCGAGGAACACCGTCGGCATGCCGCGCTCCGCATGGCCCTGCTGCAGCTGGGGATGGTTCGTGCGGGAGGAGACGATGAGCAGGCCTGCGACGCGACGTTCGAGGAACCCGCTGATGACCCGCGCCTCGGCATCGGGGTCCTCGTCGCTGACCCCTGTGAACAGGAGCAGGCCCTGTGCGGCCAGCACCTGGCCGGCAGCGAGGGCGATCGCCAGGTAGAAGGGGTTGGAGGCATCCGCGATGACCATTCCCACGACGTTCGATGTGCTGTGCGAACGCAGGTCGCGCGCCAGGAGGTTCGGGCGGTATCCGAGGGCTGCGGCAGCCTGCTTCACCCGCTCGGAGGTTTCCGGCGCGACGTGCGCCTCATCGTTGAGCGCGCGAGAAGCCGTCTTGAGGCTCACCCCGGCGGTCTCGGCGACCTGCCGCAGCGTGGGGAGCCCCCGCGGCGCGATGTGTGTGGACATCCGACTCCCTCGACGACCGCTCCGACATGGTTGTCAGCATGATAGCCGGGCCCTGTCTCAGCCTCCGCATCCGCACGACTGTCGCAGGGTCAGGGTCGTCTCGAGCACCTGATGCTCGACGGGCAGCGAAGGGTCCTCGAGCCGTGCGAGCAGTTGCACTGTGGCGCAGTCGCCCAGTCGTCCCGGGTCCTGCCTCACCACGCTGATTGCGGGGTCGAGCAGATCTGCGTGACCGATGTCGTCGAATCCCACCAGGGCGATCTCCCGCTGCAGTCCCCGCGCCTGGAGGGCGCGCACTGCTCCTGTGGTGATCTGGTTGCGGGCGGCGAACACCGCGGTCGGCGGGCCCTCGCCGTCCAGGAGGCCGAGCAGCGACCGCGCGACCTCCTCCTCGCTCGTGAGCCCGTCGACCACCCGGAGGTCGGCGGCGGGCAACCCGGCCGCGGCCCAAGCGTTGCGGGCGCCGGCGATGCGCTGGGCGGCAGTGGTCAGCGACCCGAGATGGGTGAGCACCGCGACGCGACGATGCCCGTGGTCGAGGAGGTGCGTGACCGCGTCCCGGGCACCCTGGGCGTTGTCCGCCATCACCGTGTCCACCGAGATCCCGTGCGGCGGGCGGTCCACGGCCACGATCGGGGTGTGCAGATCGATCTCGGGCTGGAGGTAGGACAGATCGTCCGGGGAGAGCATGAGGACGAGCCCGTCCACCCGCCGGGCCAGGAGGCCGAGCGCGACGTGCCGCTCGCGTTCAGGATCCTCGTCGGTGCTTCCCGTGAAGACGCTCACGCGGTGCCGCTGGGCGGCGTCCTCGACCGCGCGGTGGAGCGCGGCGTCGAACTCGTTGCCGACGCTTGCGACGAGGAGCCCGAGGCTGTCGGTGCGGCCCTCTGCGCGCCGTAGGTTACCGGCGATCATGTCGCGCCGGTAGTGGAGCTCGGCGGCGGCCCGGCGCACCGTCTCCGCCGTCTGCTCGGAGACCCCGGACACACCGTTGACCACGCGGGAAACCGTCTTGAAGCCCACTCCGGCGCGTGCGGCGACGTCCTTCATGGTGGGGCGCTTCCTCGCCACCAGGCGCTCCTCTCAGCGCAGGTGGCTCCATGGTCGAGCGACCATGGAGCCACCTGCCGTGGTTCTGCCTGCCGGCGGGCTCAGCCGTCCAGGAGCGCCAGACGATCCGGGTCGTCCGCGAAGATCTCCTCCGCGTTGTCTTTCGTCACCACCACCGGGTCCAGCGCGTAGACCGGCACGTCGATCGTCCCGTTGTTCTCCGTCTCGTCGGCCTCCGGGGCCTCGTCGCCCGTCTGGTAGGCGGAGATGATCTCGACGGTCTTCGCGACGAGGTCGCTGGTCGGCTTGTGGACCGTGGAGTACTGCTCACCGGCCCAGATCGAGGTGATCGACTCGGTCTCGGCGTCCAGACCGTCCACGACGGGCACATCCTGGCCGGCGGACTTGCAGGAGGTGATGACCGCGCGGGCGATGCCGTCGTTCGGCGAGAGCACGCCGTCGATCGGCGTGTCCGAGTAGTTCGCCGCGAGGATCGAATCCATCCGGGACTGGGCCTTGCCGTTGTCCCAGTCCTGGGTGGCGGCCTGCTGGAAGTCCGTCTGCCCGGAGAGGACCACGACGGTGCCGTCGTCGATCTTCGGCTGGAGCACGGACATCGCGCCCTGGAAGAAGTTCGGGGCGTTGGGGTCGGCCGGGCCGCCGCCGAACAGCTCGATGTTGTAGGGGCCCTCGCCCTTGCGCTCGGCGAGCCCGTCGAGGAGGGACTGGCCCTGCAGCTCGCCGGTGCGGACGCTGCCGAACTGGACGGTCGCGTCGACCGCGTCGGTGTTCTCGATCAGCCGGTCGTAGCCGATGATCCGCACACCGGCGTCCTTCGCTGCCGTAAGGGCGCTGCCGAGCTGGGTGCCGTCGATGGGGCCGACCACGATGGCCTTCGCCCCCTTCTGCACCATGGCCTCGATCTGCTGCTGCTGCTGCGGCACCTTGTTGTCCGCGGCCTGGATGAGCGCTGTGAAGCCCGCGTCTTCCAACTGTGCTTTGAACAGGTCCTCGGCTTCGGCCCAGTTCTGGGTGCCGAGCCAGGGGAGGGACACACCGATCGTCGCATCGGCGTCGAAGCCGCCGCCGGCGTCGTCCCCGTCGCCGGCATCGGCAGCGGTGCGACCGCCGCCGCACGCGGCGAGGACGATGGTGCTGGCAGCTGCGACGCCGCCGAGGGTGAACGTTCTTCTCTTCATGGGATCTCCTTGGTAGAGCGGTGCCCATCGTGGGCCCCGGTGGGGTGGGGATGGATCGAACGAGTCAACCGCCGTTCGTGCCCGTCGTGGTGGGTGCGATCTTCACGGTGTCGGTCGTACTCTCCGACTTCGCCCGATCACCGAACAGGCGACCGGTGATCGAGGGACGGCCCTGCTGCTTGTTGTAGACGTCGAACGCGACGGCGGCGAGGAGCACGAGTCCCTTGATCACCTGGGTCTTGTCCTGCCCGACGCCCATGAGGAACAGGCCCGAGTTCAGGGTCGCCATGACGAGGCCGCCGATCATCGTCGCGGCCACGGTGCCGATCCCCCCGGAGACCGCGGCTCCACCGATGAACACGGCGGCGATCGCGTCGAGCTCCCACATGTTGCCGTCCGTGGGGCCCGCGGACGTCGCCCGGGCCACGAACAGGATCCCTGCGAGAGCGGCGAGGAAGGACATGTTCGCCATGACGAGGAAGTACACCCTGTTGACGCTCACGCCGGAGAGGGCGGCGGCCTGCTTGTTGCCGCCGACGGCGTAGATGTGACGGCCGAACGTGGTGCGCTGGGTGATCACGTGGTAGACGATCACGAGCACCACCAGGATCACGCCCGGAATCGGGAAGGAAGTGCCCGGACGGCCGCTGCCGAACAGGAAGGTGACATACGCCAGGA
This sequence comes from Brachybacterium sp. JB7, assembly GCF_003335205.1. Taxonomy (NCBI): domain Bacteria; kingdom Bacillati; phylum Actinomycetota; class Actinomycetes; order Micrococcales; family Dermabacteraceae; genus Brachybacterium; species Brachybacterium sp. JB7. The sequence continues at coordinate 138,910 of NZ_QPGN01000003.1, forward strand.
CAGCCCCGACGAGGACCACGCGGATGACGACGGCGGCGGCGTTCAGGCCGGTCTCGCCGTCGGCGACCCGGCGTCGGTAGGTGCTGAACTGGCTCCACGCGTAGAGCACGATCGCGAGGATCCCCAGCAGCAGCGTCGAGTTGTTCAGGTAGGTGAACGCGGGGCCCCACTCCGGGAGGTAGCCGGCACCCAGCACGTTCAGCTCAGGCGGCACGGGCACGCTGACCGAGCCGCTGATCCAGATCACGCCGCCGCGGAAGATCATCATGCCCGCGAGCGTGGTGATGAAGCCGGGAATGCCGATCTTCGCCAGCCAGAATCCGTGCCAACAGCCGATGAGGATGCCTACCACGAGCCCGGCGAGCAGCGCCGCCCACCAGGGGAAGCTCAGGTCGCGGGCGGAGAGCGCCACGCACATGCCGACGAATCCGGCGACCGAGCCGACGGACAGGTCGATGTGGCCGATGACGATCACCATCACCATGCCGATCGCGAGGATCAGCACGTAGGCGTTCCCGGCGATGAGGTTCTGCATGTTCCCGGGGGTGAGCATGTTGCCCCCGGACGCGATGTGGAATCCGAGGAGCAGCGCCACGAGGGCGAACACCATCGTGAACTGACGGAAGTCCGTCCCGAATACTTGCTTCACAACATTCATGGGTAGTCTCTTTCGTTCCTGCGCCGGTCAGGCAGCGGATCCGACGGTGGTGGTCATCATGCGCATGAGCGTCTCCTGGTCGGCCTCGGACCGAGGCACCTCCCCGGTGATGCGGCCTTCGCAGATGGTGTAGATCCGGTCGCAGATGCCCAGCACCTCGGGGAGCTCCGAGGAGATGACGATGACGGCCTTCCCCTGATCGGCGAGCTCCTGGATGAGCCGGTAGATCTCGAACTTCGCGCCGACGTCGATACCACGGGTGGGTTCGTCGAGGATCAGCACCTCCGGCTCGGGAAACAGCCACTTCGCGAGGACGACCTTCTGCTGGTTGCCGCCGGAGAGGGTCGCGACCCCGATGTCGACGCCCGGGGTCTTGATGCGCAGGGACGTGCGGTACCTCTCCGCGACCGAGCGCTCCTTCGCGTCGTCGATGAGGCCGCGTCGCACGACAGCCCGCAGATTCGCGGACACGATCGTGTCCTTGACGCTGTCCAGGAGGTTCAGTCCCAGCAGCTTGCGATCCTCGGAGACGTACGCGAGTCGGTGCCGGATCGCCTGTCGGACGGTCTTCAGCTCGACCGGGACGCCGTGCAGCCACAGTTGGCCCGAGCGGTGGATCCCGTAGGAGCGGCCGAATATGGAGCGAGCGAGCTCGGTGCGCCCGGCGCCCATGAGCCCGGCGAAGCCGACGATCTCCCCCCGGCGCGCCACGAAGCTCTCGTCATCGCAGACGAGTTTGCCCGGCACCGTCGGGTGCTCGACGGTCCAGCCCTTCACCTCCATCACGAGCTCACCACCGGTGTTCGGCTCGTGGTCGGGATACCGGTTGTCCAGGGAGCGACCCACCATCGCCCGGATGATCCGATCCTCGTCGACATGACCCGCCTCGACGGCGTAGGTCTCCACGGTGCGGCCATCACGGATCACGGTCACGGCATCGGAGACTGCCGCGATCTCGTTCAGCTTGTGGGAGATCATGATCGAAGTGATCCCCCTGCCCTTGAGCCCCTTCATGAGAGCGAGCAGGTTCTCGGAGTCGTCCTCGTTCAGCGCGGACGTGGGCTCATCGAGGATCAGGATCTTGACGTTCTTCGCCAGCGCCTTCGCGATCTCGACGAGCTGCTGCTGGCCGACGCCAAGAGTCTTGATCGGCGTGCCGGGGTCGACGTCGAGCCCGACGCGGGCCAGCAGGTCGAGGCTTCTGCGACGCAGCTCCCGCCGGTGGATGAGCCCCTTGTCGACGATCTCGTTGCCCAGGAAGATGTTGTCCTCGACGGAGAGCTCAGGGATGAGCGCGAGCTCCTGGTGGATGATGACGATGCCGACGCCCTCCGAGGACTTGATGTCCTTGAACGCCATCTCCTCGCCCTCGAACAAGATCTGCCCGCTGTAGGTCCCGTGCGGGTGGACGCCGGAGAGGACCTTCATGAGGGTGGACTTCCCGGCACCGTTCTCCCCGCAGATCGCATGGATATCGCCGCGGCGAACGGTCATCGTCACGTCATCGAGCGCTCGGACGCCGGGAAAGAGCTTGGTGATGTCGCGCATCTCCAAGATCGCGTGCGTATCGCGCATGGGAACCTCCACTCCTCGTCGAGTGCGACCGTCGTCCGGCCGACAACGTTGTCATCCTAAGGGCGGCGCGATGCCGCGGCGACCCCATGGAGATTACGGCTGGGTTACGGTACTAGCGAGTACGCCGGCTCCCCACGGGAGAGCGACTCCATGAATGCGCATTTGCCGCCGGCGCACACGGCCTCTGTCGTTCCGTGCCCTCACGCCCGATACCGTCCCGGGCGATGATTCAGGGCGAGCACCACGTTCAGGATCACGCCGCCCAGGGCGGAGAGCAGCACTTGGGGGATGTTGAGCACCAGCAGGGACAGCAGGATGACGGCGACGTCCAGAGCCATCTGCACGTAGCCGGCGCGCAGGCCCGCGCGCTCCTGGAGGATCAGGGCGAGGATGTTGAACCCGCCGAGGCTCGCGCCGTGGCGGAAGATGATCAGCAGGCCCACGCCCATCAGCAGGTTGCCGCCGATCACGGCGTACGGCAGGGGCATCTCGTCCAGCGGCAGGAACTGCGGGTGGATCAGGCTGAACACGGAGATCAGCCCGACGCAGATGGCCGTCTTCACCGTGAACACCCATCCCTTCTTCCACCACGCGAGGGCGAAGAACGGCAGGTTCACCAGCGCGAACAGCACGGCGAACGGGGTGGACAGGGCATGCGTGAGCAGCAGCGCGAGGCCCGCCGTGCCGCCGGTGACGGCGCCCGCCGTCTGCAGGAAGTACAGGCCGAGCGAGGCGAGGAAGGTCCCGGTGAGCACCCCCAGCACGTCCTCGGTGGGACGGTGCGGGATCACCGCGTCGATCGGCGGCGTATCTCCGACGGGGGAGTCGGAGGGGACGTCGGCCGCGGTGGTCGCCGAGGGGTCGGGCACAGAAGGCATGCGGCCACTGTAGGGGCGCGGCGTCACGCCGCCGTATCGGGCTCCCGCCGCTCCTGGCGCTCCCGGAGCGCGCGCAGATCCACGCGGTGGCCGGTGAACGGCACCTGCTCCTGCGCGAGCAGGGCGGGCGCGGTACCTCCGTGGCAGGTGGCGGGCGTCCCGTCGGCCCGGATCACGCGCCACCAGGGGATGGTTTCGGAGATCACCCCGACCAGGCGGCCCACCTGGCGCGGGTGCAGCCCGGCCGCATAGGCGATGTCCCCGTAGGTCATCACGTGCCCGGGCGGAATCGTGACGGCGACGGCTCTGACCGCGTCCGCAGGATCCTGCATCGCCTCGTCCTCCCGTCGGTCGCTCCGTCCGGACCGTGCAGGTGCCGAGCGGCTGCTGGCCGCACTCTAGTCCGTCGGCCCCGTCGGCCCCGTCGGCCCCGTCGGCCCCGTCGGCCCCGTCGGCCCCGCCGGTTCGGGCACAGCGGAGAAGGCGGAGGTGGGAGAGCGATGACGAGGCGCCCGAACCGGCTCTGTCAGGAACGCTGGTGCGGGTCTATGGTCGAGAGAGGACTCCGGGGAGCCGCACTCAGGGGAGCCGCAGCGCCGCGATAGCCCGGCACCGAAGCTCCATGCAGCAGCGAACCGCAGCAGAGGAGAGTCATCGTGTCCGACCCGTTCTACCCCCGGGCAACATCGGCCGTCGGCGCTCGCCGGAAGGAACTGGCCCCGGAGATCATGGAGGCGATCTGGGTCGCGGCCGAGATGCGCGCCGGCGGCGCCTACGCCCACTCCACGCTCGCACTGGATGTCCTGGGAGGTGGCACGGACGACAGCGGCCACACGCACGAGCATCACCGGGAATGACCCGTTGCCGGCGCGGCGCGAGCACGTTCCGCTGCACGGCGTCCATCCCGGTACTGCAGACCACCGCACACGACGAGACGAAGAAGATGATCCCCATGTCGACCGCACAGCGACTCGATATCGCCGCCACCGACAAGAGCGCCTATGCGCCGCTGATCGCGCTGGAGGAGTACGTCCACGGAGGGAGCCTCGGCGAGGGGCTCCTCGCGCTGATCAAGCTGCGGGCCTCCCAGCTCAACGGCTGCGCGTTCTGCCTGAACATGCACGCCCAGGAAGCACGCGAGGCCGACGTCGACCAGCGGAAGCTGGATGTTCTGGCCGGATGGAGCGAGGCGCCGGACGTCTACAGCGACCGCGAGCAGGCTGCTCTGCGCCTCACCGAGCAGGTCACCCCCATCAGCGGGGGCGTGGCCGACGACGTCTGGGATGCTGCGGCGGAGGTCTACTCCGAGCAGGAGATGGTCGAGCTGCTCATGGCGATCTCGGCGATCAACGTCTGGAATCGCCTCGCGGTGAGCACCCACCAGCACCTGGGGTGAGGGCACGGCAGGGCAGCCATCGCGCTCATGCCATGCCGATAGACTGCGAGATCAACTGATCGCACCGATCGAACTGATCGAGCTGGTTGATCGCACCGATCGACGGCCTGCGCACTGCGGGCCCTCGACGCGGAGACCGCCGCCCCGTCGGTGCCGCGGTCGTCCCCAGAGCCCACAGACCGCTGCCCGTGCTCGACGCCCCCGAGCCCTCTCACCCGTAAGAAGGACTTCTCATGAGCCTGCCCCACCTGCTCGACCACATCGTCATCGCCGGTCCCGACCTCGCCGAGAGCGTCGACTGGTTCCGCGAACTCACCGGTGTCACGCCCGCGCCCGGAGGGACCCATCCCACCGGCACCGCCAACGCCCTGGTCGCCCTCACCGTGAACGGCGAGCCGCGCCCGCACTACCTCGAGCTGATCGGTCCGGACCCCGACCGCGAGGACGAGGAGCTGCCCAAGACCTTCAGCATCAACCGTCTGAAGAAGCCCACCCTCATCACCTACGCCGTGCACCCCGAGGGCATCGATCAGGTCGTCGAGCGCGCCCGCGCCGAGGGCTTCGACCCCGGCGACGTCGAGGAGCTCTCCCGCCAGTCGCCGGACGGCACGGAGCTGACCTGGCGTCTCACGCAGGCGCAGGCTCCCCGCAACTTCGCCGTGCCCTTCCTCATCGACTGGGGCACCACCGAGCATCCGGGCCTCGTGGGTGACCTGCCGTCGATCGAGCTGGTCTCCTTCGAGCGCATCGAGGTCAAGCCCGCGGCGCAGCAGAAGGCCACCGACGCGCTCGGCCTCGGCGACGGCGTCGCCGAGATCCACGAGGGCCGCGGCTCGCGCTTCGTGCTGACGCTGCGCACCGAGGACGGCCGCGAGATCGAGATCTGAGGCGGCTCCGCCTCCCGATCGACGGCGGCGTGCTCCACGCGGAGCACGCCGCCGGGGCGAACGCCCGGCGGCGAGGAGACCGTCGGCCCGGCGCGCCTGGCGGTTTCTAGCCCTCCGGCCCCACGTTGTGGTTCTGGCGGAACAGGTTCTCCGGGTCGTAACGCTGCTTGACCCGCACCAGCTGGGCGTACTTCTGCGCCCCATAGACACGGCGGGTGAAGTCGGTGATCGGGCCGGAGTCCTCGGGGCCCAGGAAGTTGACGTACTCACCGCGCTGGGAGAGGAACCTCATCGCGCCCTGGGAGCGGCGGGCGAAGGCGAGGTGCGAGGCATCGTCGGCGGGGTCTCGCCAGAAGCCGTAGATGCTCATCCAGAAGCGAGGGGAGCGATTGGGGAAGGCCGTGGCCTCCTCCGGCACCCGGGCGAAGACGCCGCCGAGATGATGGATGTCGATCCCGGTCCCGCGCCTGGTGAGTCCTCCGGCGTACGTGACGATCTGGTCGATGGCGTCCTCGTCCATCTCGGAGAACGCCACGTTGTGCCAGAAGCCGCGGGCACCGGCCGGGAAGGTGTCGTCCTGGGCGCTCTGCCAACGAGGCCAGGCCACCGGGCCCACCTCCTCGTCGTCGGGCGGCGCGGCCCGACGCAGCCGGCCCAGGATCCGTTGCCCCCGGCGATGATCGTCCCCGACATAGGCGCAGCGGATCAGCAGCCACGGCGCATCGCCCTTCCCGAGGCGCTCGGGCAGCACCGTGAGCGTGAGGATCGAGGTCAGCTCATCGGGCAGCTGCCTGCTCCACCGCTCGAAGGCCGTCAGGGCCCGACGCCAGTGCTCGGGCCGGTAGGAGAGCGTCGCACCGAGGACCTCGGGCGGTATCGGCACCGCGCGGAACGTGAACGAGGAGACGACCCCGAAGTTCCCGCCGCCACCGCGCAGTCCCCAGAACAGTTCCGGATTCTGTTCGGCGCTCGCCTCCAGGCGTCGTCCGTCGGCAGTGACCACCTCCGCCCGCACCAGGCGGTCCAGCGCCAGGCCCGCAGGTCGTGTCAGCCAGCCGACGCCGCCACCGAGGGTCAGGCCGGCGACGCCGGGCAGGCTCACCGCACCCAGCGGCACCGCGAGCCCGTGCACGCTGGTCGCCGCGTCCACGTCGGCGCCGCGCGCACCGGGCGCGACCGTCACCAGGGACGTGCTCGGATCGACCTCCACGGAGGTGAGACCGCCGAGATCCAGCACGATCCCGTCATCGACGGTGCCGTGGCCCGCCATGTTGTGGCCCCCGCCGCGCACCGCGAGGCGAAGCCCGGTCTCCCGGGCGACCTCCACCGTGGGGGCGATGTCCGCCACGGAGCCGGCGCGCACGATCGCTCGCGGGAACCGGTCGATCATGCCGTTCCAGACCGCGCGGGCGGCGTCGTAGCCGGGCTCGCCCGGCTCGAGCAGAGTGCCCTCGAGGCGCGCGCGCAGCCGTTCGAGAGCCGGCCGCGCATCGGGGGCCGGGTCCCGCGGTGCCGTCATCGCCATGCCTGTCTCCTCTCCGAGGGCCGCTGGGCGCGGGGTGCCCAGCGGTGGTGCTGTCGACACTATGCCGTCGTCCGGGGCGATCCGACGGACCTTCGGCCCGTTCCGGACCGCGCGGTCGTCGCGCGCGAAGCACCCGTGCCAGAGGGCCCGCGTCTGCCCCTCGTCCGCGACCGACACGCTTGCGTCCGTGCCCGCCGAATGGACATCCTTGATGAGAATGATTATCGTCCTAGGTTGTGGCCAGTGAAACAGTCGATCTCCGACCCCTCGCGCGCAGCGTCGCCCCGTCGCGCCCGCGGGGTCGTGCGCGCGGCCGCCGCCTGCTCCTGCCCGTCTGCCTGATCGTCCTCGTCGGCGCGGCCGTCCTGACCGCGACGTCGCTCGGCCCGTCGGACACCGGACCGGCCCGCACCCTGGTGATCCTGCTGGAGCCCGCACGTCCCGCGCTCGAGGCCGTGGGCATCGACCTGCCCTCCCCGTCGGCCGCCGCCACCAGCCTGGTGTGGTCGATCCGGCTGCCGAGGGTGCTGCTGGCCCTCGTGGTCGGAGGAGGGCTCGGGGCCGCGGGACTGGTGATGCAGGCGGTGTTCCGCAACCCCCTCGCCGACCCCGGTGTCACGGGCGTCTCCTCGGGGGCGGCCGTGGTCGCAGTGCTCCTCATCGTCACCGGCCTCGCCACTGCGGTCACGCTGCCGCTGGGAGCTTTCCTCGGCGCGCTCGGCGCGGTGATGGTGGTCCAGCTCGTCGCCGGCCTGCGCGGCGGAGGAGGGGGCACCCTGCTGCTCGTCGGCATCGCGATGAACTCCCTGCTGGGCGCGGTGATCGCCGCAGCCATCGCCAATGCACCCGCGAGCGACGACGCCCAGGCCGCGATGTTCTGGCTGAACGGGGACCTCACCGGTGCCACATGGTCCGATGTCGCCGTCGCAGCCGTTCCGGGGATCCTCGGGATCACCGTGCTGCTTGGCACCGCCGGGGAGCTGAACCTGTTCCTGCTGGGGGAGGACCAGGCCGCCTCGACCGGTATGCGCACCGCCCGCACCCGCCAGATCCTGCTCGCGATCAGCGCCGTGGTGATCGCCGCCGGCGTGTGCGTGACCGGGGTGATCGGCTTCGTCGGCCTCGTGGTCCCGCATCTTGCACGGCTCCTGCTGGGCCCCGACCACCGCGTGCTGCTGCCCGTGTCCGTGCTCGTGGGCGGGGTGTTCCTCGTGCTCGCCGACGTGATCGCCCGCAATCTCCTGGACCCCGTCACCCTCCAGACCGGAACCGTCACCGCCCTGGTGGGTGCGCCCGTTCTGCTCGCCCTCATCTGCCGACGGAGCGGCCGGTGAATATCCAGCACGCGCTCCGGAGACCGCGCCGCGCCCCTGTCGCCGAATCGACCACCACGGCACCGCCCGCCATGACACCGCCCGCCATGACACCGACCGCCACGACACCGACCGCTACGACACCCACCTCCATCGCGCCGCCGACCCGTCCGGCGACTGCCGGCGCACTGCGCGTCGAGGGCGCGCACGTCGCCTACCGGCGCCGCTCCGTCCTGCACGACGTGGACCTCACCCTCGCCCGCGGGAAGGTGCACGGACTCGTCGGCCCCAACGGCGCCGGCAAGTCCACCCTGCTGCGCGCCCTGGCCGGCATGATGCCGCTGTGCGACGGCGCGGTGCTCTCCGGGGAACACGAGATCTCCTCCCTCGGCAGCCGCGAGCGCGCCCGACGGATCGCCTTCCTTCCGCAGGACACCCACGTCGAGGCGGGCCTGCGCGTGGACACCGTGGTGGGCCTGGGCCGCTACGCCCACCACGGCGTGCTCACCCGCATGCAGGGCGATCTCACCGCCGCGGACCGCGACGTGGTCGAGGAATCCCTCGCACGGGTGGGCGTCGACCACCTGCGGGAACGACGGATCGATCAGCTCTCCGGCGGCCAGCGCCAGCTCGTGCTGATCGCCAAGCAGCTCGCGCAGGCCTCCGAGGTGATGCTCCTGGACGAACCCGTCTCCGCCCTCGACCTCGGCTTCCAGGCCGATGTGGTCGAGCTGCTGCGGGACCTCGCCGCGGAGGGCCGCGCAGTCGGCGTGGTGCTGCACGACCTGAACCTCGCCGCCCGTGCCTGCGACGACCTCACGCTGCTGGCGGAGGGTCGGGTGCTCGCCACCGGCACCCCGCACGAGGTGCTGCGCCCCGAGCTGCTGGCCGACGCCTACCGGATACGGGCCGACGTCGACCTCGACCCGCTCACCGGCCGGCCCCGCATCACCCCGCGGTGCCGCATCCCTCGTCCGTCCTGACCGCCCCGTCGGCGGCCGCGCCGTCGGCTGCCACCTCAACGGCAGCCGGTCACCGGCTGCCGACCACCCGAGAACCACCCACCCCAGAACCACCCACCCCGATGGAACAGGAACGCCCATGCACGCGCTCACCCGCCGCAGCTTCGCCCGCACCTCCCTCCTCTCGTTCGGAGCGCTCACCGCCGTGACCGCCTGCTCCTCCGCGGACGGCAACGATCCCTCCGCCGCCTCCGACGGCAGCTGGCCGCGCACCGTCACGCTCGGCAACTCCGAGATCAGCCTCGACGCCGCACCGCAGCGGATCGTCGCCGTCTCCACCGAGACCGGCGACCTCGCCCTGGAACTCGTGGGCCCTGAGCGGATGGCCGGCGTGGTCGAGGGTGCGCAGGACCCCTCCAGCGCCAACCAGTCCGAGCTCGCCCAGCAGGTCGAGGACACCGTCGTCGGCGCTCCCTCCCCGGATCCCGAGCAGATCCTCTCCCTCGAACCGGATCTCGTGCTGCTCACTGAACGTCACGACGGCGAGGAGTCGGTGGGGGCATCCCTCACCGCCAGCGGCGTGCCCTGCGCGGCCTTCGCCTCTTCCGATTTCGAGTCTCCCCAGTCCGTGGCCGGCGTGATCGCCGCCCTCGGCGGACTGTTCGGCGCGGAGGACGCCGCCGCGCAGGTCACCGCCGCCATGCAGCAGCAGATCGACGAGGTCGAGGCCGCCGTCGAGGCCGCCCAGGACGCCCCGCGCACCCTGGGACTGTTCGTGCGTGGCCCCTCGACCATGATGTTCGCCGACTCCTCCTCGACCAGCACCCTCATCGAGCTCGCCGGGGGCACGTCGATCGCCACGGAGTCCGGTTGGCACTCCTCGCCCGCGGCCGATCCGGAAGTGCTCATCGACGCCGCTCCCGACGTGATCCTGGTCCAGGACTTCCATGGAGGAGGCCTGGGCCCCTTCTCCGCTCTGCTGGAGAGCCCGGCGCTCGCCGACGTCCCGGCGATCGCCGAGAACCGTGTGCACCTGATCGATGCCCTGACCACCTCGGGCTCCGCCGGAGCGCGGCTGGGGGAGGGTCTGCGGCAGATCGCTTCCCTGCTCCACCCCGACCTCGTGGACCAGGAGCAGTGAGCGCCCGTGTGGATCCGTGAGGCGCTGTGCGACCCGCCGCCGGGCTCCCGCACCGCGCTGCTGCTGACTTGGGCACGCACCCTCGCCCTCGCGCGCGGCGCGGCCGCTCTCGGCGTCGTCCTCGACACGGCGCCTCGTCGCAGGGCCACAGCGCGCGCCGCGCAGCGCTCGCCCTGCCCTCGTGCTGCTCGCCGCCGCGGCGGGCGCGGGTGCCGGAGCCCGGGTGGGGCAGATGGCGGGGAGACGGAGACCGGCTGGCGAGAGCGCGTGATGCGTTCAGCGCTCGGGGCGGCGCCGACCCGACGACGAGAGCGCGGCCCCGGACGGGGACGGGGCCGGTGCCGAGGCCGGGCACGGAACGATGCTGGACGCCGCCACCGCGGGGGGTCGAGAAGGTCGCCGCCTACCGGTCCGGGTTCCTCACCCCCACCCTGGCCGCGTTCACCGCCCCACTGCTGGTGCTCGCGGTCTGGGCCGCGGTGATCGATGCGCTCGGGGCGCTGGTGCTGCTGGTCGCGATCGCCGCGGTGCCGCCCCTGATCGTGCTCGGGATCACGTGCTGCGCCGCTCGAACGGCCAGTTCCGGCGTGCGCAGAGCCAGGCGCCGCCCGCTATCTCGAGCTCGTCGAGGGACTCGGCACGGTGAGCGTGCTCGGCGCCGGCGCCCGCGTGCTCGCGGACTACGCCAGACGGCGCGCGGCGCGATGCGTGAGCTCACGCGGCTGCTCGCACGCAACCAGGTGGTGATCGTGGTGCACGACGCCGTGTTCGGGGTGCTCATGGGCTGCGTCGCCGTGGCCCTGGTGCTGGCGGGCTTCGACAACGGCCGGATCGGTGCCGGTCAGGCCTTCACGGGGATCCTGCTGGTCGTGCTGCTGCAGGAACCGATGGGGCGGATCGGCCGCACCTTCTACGTCGCCCTCGGAGGCCGTGCCCGGCGCGACCAACTCGAGGAGCTCACGGCCGACGTCCAGCACCACCGAGAGCACGGGCACGCGGCGGACGCCTGCCCACGACACCCCTCCATCGATCGACGAGCTCCGTGGGCTCGGAGTGGTCGCGCGGGCCGGCCCGTGCTCGAAGGGGTGGACCTCGCACTCCCCGCCGGCGCGCGCATCGCCCTCGTCGGCCCCTCGGGCGCCGGAAGTCCACACGCTGCTGCGGGTGCTCGGAGGCCTCGAGGAGCCCGCCGCGGCAGGATCCACCTGGACGGCGCCCGCGGCGACGCCGCCGTGCGCCGTCGCCGCTGCGCCACCCTCGGCCAGCACATCGACCTGCCTCCCAGCACGCTCGAGGACAACCTGCGCCTGGTCGCCCCGGACGCCGACGGATCCCGCCTCACCGAAGCCCTCCATACCGCCGGCCTCGCCCGGACCTGCGCACCATGCCGGCGGGGGAGCGGACCGTCGTCGGGGAGGGAGGCGCTGCTGTCTGTCGGCGGTCAGCGACGGCGCCTGGGCCTCGCGCGCCTGCTGATCCAGGACCGTGGCCTCGTGCTGCTCGACGAGCCCACGGCCGATCTCGACCGCGCCACCGAGCGACTGGTGCGTGAGCGGCTCGCCGTGTCCCTGCAGGTCGGCACGGTCGTGGAGACCTCCACGCCCTGCACACCACCTTGGACGCCGACCTCTCGTGGTGGTGCTCGTGCCGGCGCTGTCGTGGACGTCGGCCCGCCCGACCAGGTTCGCTCGCGGCCCGGCTACTACGCCGAGGCGCTCGCCGCGGAGACCGCCGACGACCCCCGCCTCCGCGAAGGAGCCGCCCGATGACGCAACGGAACCGCCCGATGACGGATCTGCGCTGGCTGCTCGCCTTCGCCGCCCCCGCCCGTGGCGTGCTCGCCGTCTCCGTGCTGCGCCAGGCTCCTGGGGCACACCGCCTCGGCTGCGGCCCTCTGCCCTGCCTGCCTGGGCGATCGCCGCGCGCTCACACAACCGGGGATCTGTCCGTGCTCGTCGTCGTCGCCGGACTCATCGTGCTCGCGCTGGCGGCCGGGGCCCTGCGCTATCTCGAAACAGCTCACCGGGCATCTGGCGGCCTTCCGCCTGCTGGGCGAGCTGCGCATCTGGGTGATGCACCGAGTGCTCCCGCAGGCCCCGGCCGTGATCGATGTGCGCGGAGCGGCTCGCGTGCTCGATGTGGCCGTGGGGACGTGGACCGGATCGAGGTGTTCTTCGCGCACACGATCGCTCCCGCGATCAGCGCCGTGCTCCTCCGGCCGCCGCGATCGGTTTCACGCGCGCCACCGCCGGCCCTCCCACGGCGCTGAGCCTCGCCCTCTGGCTCGCCGCAGGCTGGGCCGTCTCTCTTTCTCGGCCGTGGCGCGGGCCGGCAGACCGCCCGCGTGCTGGGCCGTGCCCGCGGCGACATCACCCAGCATGTGGCGGACTCTCTCTGCGGTGCGGGACGTGATCCAGGGTGCCGGCACCCTGGAGGAGGCGCCTGGCGCGATGCGAAGCTGGACGCACGGCCTCGGCGCCGCGCTGACGGCCCGGTCCCGCCGGGCCGGCGTGCGCCACGGGGCCACCGCCATGAGGGTCTGGGGGGACGCTGCTCGTGCTGCTCGTCGGCCTCGCGACAGCACCCGGAGCGCTGCCGGCCGTGCTCCTGGCGGCCGCGCTGGTGCCGGGCACCGCGACCGGACTGGACACCCTCGAGCGGCTCGCCGTGTCCCTCCCCGCCGGTCTCGAGGCGACGCGGCGCGTGCGGGAGCTCGCCGAGGCCTCCCCGCTCGTGCCGGAACCGTCTGAACCCACCGCGCCGACGGGACCGACAGCGCCGATATCGCCGATATCGCCGATATCGCCGACGGGCCTGCGGGGCCCGGGCTTCAGTGGCGTCTCGACGCAGGCCACCGCACCGGCAGGCGGTTCGCGGATCGCCGCCGAGCTCACCGACGTGACGTTCCGTTACCCGGACCGCCCGGACCCCGTGCTCGAGTCCATCAGCCTGCATCTCGCACCCGGCACCACGGTCGGCATCACCGGACCCACGGGATCCGGGAAGTCGACGATCGCGCGCCTCCTCCAGCGCCACCGGGACCCCGAGGCCGGCACCGTCACGATCGACGGGGTCGACGCGAGACGCCTCGGCTCTACGCAGGTGCAGAGGATCGTCGCGGTCGCTGATCAGGATCCCTTCCTGCTCGACGCGACCGTGGCCGCGAACCTGCGCCTGGCCGCCCCGGGGGCACCGGATGCGGCCCTGGAGGAGGTACTGCGCACCGCCTGCTCACCCCTGCCGCTGGACCGGTGCATCGGCCCCCGCGGCAGCGCACTGAGCGGTGGCGAGCGGCAGCGCCTGGCCCTGGCCCGGACGGTGCTGCGCGCCGGCCAGGCTCCCGGCGGGATCGCGGGAGCGATCCTCGTGCTCGACGAGGCCACCAGCCATCAAGACCCCCTCACCCAGGAGCGCGTGGTCGCCGGCGTGCAGCGCCTGGGCACCTCCACGGTGGTCATCGCTCACCGCCACGAGACGCTGCGCCCAGCGGACCACCTGATCCATCTCGAGAACGGACGAGTGGTGCCCGCTGACAGCAGCTGCTGAGCACCATCGTGGCGGCTGACGCTCACCGCAGCCACGGGGCATCGCCACGCTCCTCCCCGGCGTGAGACGCTCGGGGCGTGAGCCATTTTGCATCGGAGCACGGTATCGACTGGGGCATCGGAGAGTTCGATCCCGCCCTCTACCTGGAGCGGATCGGGGTGGAGACCGACCTGGGCGGAGCGGGGGACGCCCCAGATCTCGATCTCCTCGAACGCATCCACCTCGCGCACGTGCGCACCTTCCCCTTCAGCAACATCGACGTGCTCCTGGGTCGCCACCCCGGGGTCGACCCAGGGACCGTCGCCCACCGGATGCTGCACGAGGGCGTGGGCGGCTACTGCTTCGAGCACGTCCAGCTGATGGCTGGGGTGCTCGAGCGGCTCGGAATGTCGGTGCGGCGTCGGCTGGGCCGTGTCCATTCCGCGACCAACAGCCGCACCCACATGTCGCTGGACGTAGAGCTCGACGGTCAGTGGTGGGTGATGGATCCCGGCTTCGGCCTCTCGCTCACCGGCCCGCTCCTGCGTGAGGACGGCGCCCGGCGCGAGGAGTGGTTCGGGACCCTGTCGATGCACTCTTCCCGGATCGGTGACGCCGGTGACGTCGGAGACATGGAGCAGTGGGAGCTGCGGCGCGGCGAGGATCTCCAGCACGTCACCGATCTGCTGCCCGTCATGCCGGCCGACGTGACCGGCGGTCACCACATCACCTCGACGATGCCGGGCGCCGGTCCGTTCCGGTCCCAGCTCGTGGTGAGTCGCTTCGTCGAGGACGGGCATGTCACGGTCACCAGCGCTGCTCGCACGATCCGCCGCCCCGGTCAGCGGACCCTGCACGAGGAGCTCACCGCGAGCCAGGCCGTCGACGCCGTGGCAGACCTCGGCGTGCCGATGGACGCCTCGACCGCGCAGACGCTCGGCGAGAGACTGCGCGAGAGGGCTTGAGCTCGCCGACGCACTGTCCGCAGCCGGTTCCAGCAGGCCGGGTACGTGGCGACGCTGAACCTCTCAGCCACTCGCGACCGCCCATACGGCCTCGGGGAGGAGGCCGACCTCGACCGCCGTTCCCGGACGCCAGGGCTCGTCCGTCGGTCCCAGCGGACGGCGGATGACGAGTGTCCCGGCGTCGGTCTCGACGTCATGGTCGACGTGGTCGCCGCCGAAGGTCGTCGCGAGGACGTGACCGAGCCGGGGATCGACGTCTCGGCGGTCCGCGACTCGCACCATCGTGAACGCGTGGGGGTGCCCGAGCACGATGCAGCGCTCTCCCACGCGTCGCAGTTCAGACGATGCGGGGACGTCCCAGTGCGCCCCCAGGATGCTCACCCGCACGCGGTGCCCGTCCTGGTCTTCGACGAGGCCGTCGACCTGTGCGGACAAGAAATTGGGTATGCCGACGCGAGTGGCGATCCAGGCGCTCGCCGGATGGGAGTAGACCTCGCGTGGAGTGTCGACCTGCACGATCACCCCGTCCCGCATCACGGCGATACGGTCGGCCACGGCGAGAGCGTCAGACCAGTCATGGGTGACGAGCAGAGATGCGCTGCCCATTCGCCGGTGTATCCGCGAGATCTCCTGGAGCAACCCGCCACGAGCGGCAGGATCCACATGCGCGAGAGGCTCGTCGAACAGCATCACTCTGGGCTGGCGGACGAGGGCCCGAGCGAGCGCGACCCGCTGACGCTGACCGGCGGAGAGCTCGTGGGGAAGGCGATCGGCAAGCGTGCGGAGGTCCAAGGACGTCAGGGCCACGTCGAGTGCGTCCGCCGCCGAGAGCCCCCCGTCGCCACGCCCTACCGCGAACGCGATGTTCCCCGAGACCGTGAGCTGAGGGAACAGCACCGGAGTCTCGAACATCATCGTCGCAGGCCGATGCTCCACCGGCACCCGCGCCATGTCGCGGCCGCTGATGGACACCGTGCCTGCCGGGAGCGGCTCGAGTCCTGCGACGCGTCGCAGCAGAGTGGTCTTCCCGGAGCCCGACGGGCCGATCAGCGCCACCATCTCGCCGGGGTGAACCTGCAGATCGACCCCGGCGACTCCGCTCAGATGCAGTCCGGAGTGTGCTGTCATGCGGGCCTCCTGCGTGCTCCGAGAACTGTGGCACTTGCACCAGCCACCAGAGCGCTCGCCCCGCCCACCAGGAGGGCGACGACTGCAGCAAGAGCGAAAGTCTGCTCAAGCGCAGCTCGATCGAGCAGGTCGAGAGCGAAAGAAGCCACCATCGGCGCATCAGGCGTGGACACGAAGACCACGGGGGCGACCGACACGATGTTCCGCGCGACCACGGCGGCCCCGGTTGCGGCGACAAGCGCTCCGGTCTGCGGCAGGAAGAGGCCGACGGCGACACGTCGCCGGCCGGCACCGAGCACCCTGGCGGTCTCGAGCACGGGGACGGGAACCTGGCGTTGCCCGGCACGTGCGGCCAAGTGCACCATCGGCACGGCCGGTGCCATGAAGACGGCCACGATCGCCACAGACCCGGATGCGAGCGACGCGCCGCCGACCAGCGCCGGCAGCTCTCCGAGAGGCGTGCGCGTCCCGAGCCCGTAGGCCAGGAAGATGGCGATGCCGAGGGTCGTGCCGGGCATCAGCAGCAATGACGTCTGGAGAAGATCCACGCTGCGGGCGAGCCGCTTGCTTCCTCGTCCGGAGGCCCACGCCGTCATCAGACCCACCGGGACCGACAGGAGAAGCGCTGCCACCGCGTATCGCACGGTCGAACCGATGACGTCCATCATCATCGGTGTGAGCAACGATCCTCTCGCCCGGAACATCGTGATCAGTGCAGCCAGCGCCAGCGTCAGCACGATGGCCAGGACGAGGACACTCAGCGCCCGACAGGCCTGCACGAGGACCGAACGGGGCAGTACGAGCCTGGGGCTGGGGCTGAGCCCCTGCCAATGGTCGGCGAGCGCGTTCGGATCGCGTCCGCGCCACAGCGCCAGCAGGACGGGAAGAACGGGCAGGGTGAGCAGGACGGCGATGAGGGCAGCAGTGCCCTCTCCACCCCAGGCGATCACTTCGATGTAGGCGGTGTGCGCGAGTGTCGGCACCCGGCCGCGCAGTACAGCGGGGATCGACGGGTCCGACAGAGCAGAGACGAACAGCAGCGCGGCCGCGATCGCGAGTGGCCTGCGCAAGGGCGGCAGCAGGACGAGACGGACCACCGTCGCGGCGCGCGCGCCGTTGACCCTTCCCATCTCGACCAGCCGGGGGTCCACCACGCGCCAAGCCATTCTGATCGTCAGATAAGGGATCGGAAGGTGCGCCACGACCATCGCAGACGTCATTCCCAGGCCTCCGTAGACATCGGGAAGCATCGCGGTGAGCAGGCCTGCCCGCCCGCCGACGGCGACGACCGATGCTGCGACGACGTAGGGAGGCACCAGCAGGAGCCCGCCGAGGACTGCGTCGAGCAGGCGTCTCCACCCCGGGCGGAGCGTGCGGGCGGTCAGAGCCAGGGCAAAGGCCAGCACGGTGCCGATCACGGTCACCGTGAGAGCGAGTGCAGAGGAGACCGCCATCGTGTGCCCGAGCCCGGGAAAGGCTCGGGTCGTCGCCACGGCTGAGATCGCTTCCGCCAGCATGCGCAGCACCGGCCAGCCGACGACGAGCACCGCTCCCGCACTGCAGATGACGAGGGAGGAGGCCGCTGCCCAGCGGTACCAGATGCGGCTCACCGCTCGACCTCTTCCGAGAACCACGCCAGGAGTGCGTCCCGTCGTGCGGAGCGCTCGGTGAGCGAGGCGCCGATCACCGGATAGGAGCCATCTGCCAGGATCTCAGCAAGGTTGTCGGGCAGGTCCGACCGGGTCGGGATCTGTTCGATGCCGCTCGTCGCGCCGGCTTGCTGCCCATCGGCCGAGAGCGCGAAGTCGAGGTAGTCCCGAGCGGCCTCAGGATGCGGTGCATCGGCGAGCACGGCGACCGCCCCGACCTCGTACTCTGTCGCGTCGTCGGGAAGCACCACGTCGACCTGGCTGCCGTCGGCGCGCGCGGCGTCGCAGTAGGGCGCGAAGGTGATGGCGACGGCGGCCTCGCCGCGTGCCACCACCTGTGCAGGCGCAGTACCGGATCGTGTGAATTGGAGGACCTGCCCGTAGAGGTCTGCGAGGTATCCGCGACCGGCGTCCGCGCCGAGTCGGTCGATCTGCAGCGACATCGCCGTGTAGGCGGTCCCGGAGGTTCGGGGTGACGCCGTGCTGATCTGTCCCTTCAAGGCAGGGTCGAGCAGGTCGTCCCAGGTGTGAGGGATGTCGGTCCCGAGTTCCGCGACCGCCTGCGGCGCCACGCAGAAGGCCAACATCGAGGAGTACACGCCGCTCCAGCGGTTCTCGGTGTCCTGAAAGGCGGCGGGGATTCCTTCGGACTCCCCGGAACGGTAGGAGGCGAGCAGGCCTTCGTCGGCGGCTTCGACGTACATCTCGGAGCCGCCTCCGTGCCAGACGTCGAACTCGGGGAGGTCCTCGCCATGGCGGATGCGCTCGAGCGCCTCCGAAGTGGGCAGTCGCACGGTGGTCACGTCGTACCCGGTGCGCTCCGAGAACGTTCGGGTCCACGCCCGGCAGATCTCGGCGTCATTGGAGCAGAGAACTGCGAGGTCGTGGTCCACGGGCCAGTCCCCGTCGCTCGCCGTGCAGCCGACGAGTGCGAGCAGTGCGAGCACCAGCAGCGCACAGGTGGCGCGCGGTGAGCGACGGGGAGTAGTCATGACTCCCTGAGCGTAGGCCAGTCCTCAGCTCTCGGAGGCGGTGCCGTCGGCCGCCGCTGCTTCAGCGGCCAGGCGCTTCTCCTCGCGAGCCCGCATCAGCACCTTCTCGTCCTTGCCGATCAGCCACATGATGCCGACGACGAGCAGTGCGCACGCTGTCAGGACGGCGAACGAGACGTCCCAGCCGAACTCTTGCACCATCAGGCCCACGCCGGAGGACGCGAGCGTCGCGCCCAGCAGGTACCCGAAAAGCCCGGTGAAGCCGGCCGCAGTCCCAGCGACCTGGCGTGGCGAGAGATCGATGGCCTGCAGACCGATGAGCATGACCGGGCCGTAGATGAGGCCGCCGATGACCGCTACCAGGGCGATCGAGATCCAGAGAGGAGCGGAGACGGGCACCTGCCAGTAGGCGACGAGTGCCACTGCCGTCAGAGCCATGAACAGCATGCCGGTGCCGGCACGGTATCCGCGGAAGAGCGTGTCCGAGACCCAGCCGCACAGGAGGGTGCCGACGATGCCGGCGAGCTCGAACACCACGAAGCCCGTGATGCCGTCGGAGACCTCCGCCCCGCGAGTGTCCGCGAGGTAGACGGTGATCCAGTTCAGCACTCCGTAACGCAGTGCATAGACGAAGACGTTGGCGACCGCCAGCAGCACGATCACTCGGCTGGTGAGGACATGCTTGAGGATGAACTGCCACATGGACGGCTGTTCGTCGGAGTCTTCGTCGATCTCGACCTTCGCGGGGTCGTCGCGATGCTCCTCGATGGGTGGCAGGCCTTCGGATTCCGGGGTGTCGCGGATCAGGAAGAACGCGACGACGGCGACGGCCAGGGCGATGACTGCCGGGAACCAGAAAGCAGCGCGCCAGTCGTCTGCGGTCCAGGCCAAGGCCGCTGCCGCTGCGACGCCCAGGCCGGCTGCGCCCACATTGTGCGCGGTGTTCCAGATGGACGTCTTCCATCCTCGCTCATTGGTCGAGAACCAGTGGACGAGCACCCGCCCCGAGGCCGGCCATCCCATGCCCTGGAACCAGCCGTTGATGAACATCACCGTGGCGAAGACAGCGATGGTCCCGGAGACCCACGGCACGAAAGCGACGAAGAGGTTGGTCAGCGCCGAGAGGGCGAGCCCGATGGGAAGGAAATAGCGGGCGTTGGAACGGTCCGAGACCGTGGCCATGAAGAACTTCGAGAGCCCGTAGGCGAAGAGCACGGCATTGGCGATCAGGCCGATGCCGAGGGTGCTCAGCCCCTTGTCCTCCATCAGGAGCGGCGCCACGAGCGAGACGTTGTTCCGGATCAGATAGAACCCGGCATAGCCGAGGAAGATCCCGAGGAACACATTCACGCGGCGGCGGGGATAGAGCCGCTTCACCTCTGCGTCATCGAGGCGCGGCTTCGGCGGTGGGGCCGAGAGGAACCCGCGGCGCTTCGTGGGGGCAGTCATCGTTCTCCTTCGTCATCGGGGAGGAACGGGCGACAGGAAAGCCCCGGGTCTCCCCAGGGCTCGTGCTTCGTTGCAGCACTCACGCCCGTGCCCATCAGCCTGCCGAGATCGAGGTAACCGTGGGGTGGCGTTCGGTGACGATCGGTGACGAGATCAGCGCGGGTGATTCGCGGGGAGGACCCGAACCCGGTACCCCTGGCCGCGGACGGCCTCGATGAGGTCTGTGGGGGCGCCCTGGGCACGCATCTGCTGGCGAAGCCGGTAGATCATCGATTTCACCATGTCGCGGCCTCCTTCAGCGCGGCTCGTGCCCCAGACCTCCTGGAGAAGCGTGCGCAGAGGAACGGCACGGCCCGCATCCTGCGCGAGGCGGCCCAGCAGCCGCAGCTCGGTCTCCGGCAGGTCGAGGTCGACGCCGTCCCAGCTCGCGCTGCCTCGTTCACGGTCCACGCGGAGAGCACCGCACTGCAGCACCTGGCCGGTAGGGCCGTTGAGCATCGTCGAACCGGTGGAGCGTCGCAGAATCGCCTGCGCCCGCAGTGCGAGCTCGCGTGGGCTGAACGGCTTCGTGAGGTAGTCGTCCGCACCCGCAGTGAGGCCGGCGACGCGGTCGTCCACCTCGCCGAGCGCCGTGAGGAGGATGACCGGCACGTCAGATGTGTCCCGCAATGATCTGCACAGGTCGATGCCGCTCTCGCCCGGCAGCATGACGTCGAGTACGACGAGTTCGATCGGTTCGGCCTCGAGCAGCGTGCGTGCCGAAGGAGCGTCGGGCGCAGTGAGGGTGCGAAGCCCTTGAGTCTCCAGAGCGAACGAGATGATCGCTGTCATCTGCACTTCGTCGTCGACGACGAGCACCAAGGAGGCGTCTCCCTTCGGCGAGATCGTGGGGTCAGTCATGGCTCTCCTCCTGCGAGGGCCAAGGCAGCACCACCAGGATGCGAGTGCCACGGCGTATGAACGAATCGATGACGACGCGTCCATCGTGCGCGTCGACGATCTGGCGGATCACTCCCATGCCGAGCCCGGTGCCCTGAGGGTGGCCACTGGTCTCCGGAGCGAACAGATCCGCGCGTTGATCCGGGCTCATCCCCGCTCCGTCGTCGGAGACGGCAATGGTGGTTCCTTCGGTGGTCACGTCCACTCGAACAGTCACTTCGGCCTCGGGCCCTGCGTGGCGGACTGCGTTGTTGATCAGATTCCACAGCACCTGCCGGATCATCGCGCGGTCGACGTCCAGGACGAGGGGGCCGCCCCTGCTGTCCAGATGGAGGGGCGTGCTCCTGATCCGCCTCAGTTCCAGCACCGTCTCTCGGACCAGTGCGCGGATGTCGACCGCAGTGCGGTCCAGCGTCGGCCTGCCGGCGTCCAGTCTGGCTTCGAGAAGGAAGTCCTCGGCCATGCTCACCACCAGAGAGGTGTTGTCCACGATCGTGTCGACGAAGTAGCGCTGTGTGGAGTTCAACGGCCCGGGGGTCTCCTCTGCGAGCAGATCGGCAGCACCCTTCACCAGTGTGAGGGGAGTGCGGATCTCGTGGGAGAGGACTCGGGCGGAGTGCTTCTCAGGAGGGCCCGTTCCGGACTTCTTGTGGCCGCCCGGCGACCTCGACCGCTGGCGCTCACCCAGGGCTATTGCTCCGCCGCCGACGAGAGCTCCCAGCAGGAGGACGGCCAGCAGCAGGGCGGCGAGCTGCCACCCTGCGAGCTGAAGCACGTCGCCTGACATGTGGCAAGGGTATTCGTGGATGCCGTCGGGCGGCGACGCCAGCTCGGATCAGCCAGCGACCATCCCGTTCACCGGCCCGGTCTCGTCGACGAGACGCGCACAACTGTATTACCGGCCTGCTGCGCCTCTGCGCATACTGCTCG
This sequence comes from Brachybacterium sp. JB7, assembly GCF_003335205.1. NCBI lineage: Bacteria > Bacillati > Actinomycetota > Actinomycetes > Micrococcales > Dermabacteraceae > Brachybacterium > Brachybacterium sp. JB7. Next base: position 160,822 of record NZ_QPGN01000003.1, read on the forward strand.
GCGCTGCAATGGCCCATCTCCCACGGCCCTTACACCTCGTTGCCGATGCCCCAGATCGGCACCGCTCGCGGCTCGTCGATCCCGTCGGCCACGCGCAGTCGGGTCATCTCGGTATCGCCGGCGTAGTTCGTGTATTCGACCCAGCGCACCGCGTCCTCTCCCGCTCGGCCAGCGCACCACCGGTATCCCCAGGCCCCGGCAGGCATCGATGACGTCCGGTCATCAGCTGGCCAGCATGCGCGCGGCTCTGGAAGGGCGCAATGGCCTGCGCCGATCTCCGTCCAGACCGAACTCCGGACCGAAGAGACCGGCAACACTGCCTGTGACACTCACCATCTCGGGTGTCACCGCAGGTCAGCGGGCAATATGTCTGTCTCCCAGCCAGCTCTGAGGATAGTCAGGGGGAACTCGGAACCATCCGACCAGGATGAGCTTCATGGCCTCCTCTGCGCATCACTCCGCCCGTCCTCCTGCTGCGCCCGAGGATCCGGAGCGTCCGGCATCCGGCGGGCGCTCGGGCGAGGACTCGGAGCTGCAGGTCAAGAAGCTCTCGCCCACAGGTCTCGTGGCCAGCGGTGCGGCCGCCGCCACGGCGACCGTCGTCGGCGGCCAGCTCGGGATCGCCGGCACCGTCGTCGGAGCCGCACTCACGTCCGTGGTCTCGGCGACCGCGCTCGCGCTCTATACCGATTCCGTCAACCGCAGTCGGCAGACGCTGAAGAAGGTCGCCGCCAAGGGCCCGAAGCTCGCTGCGCCCGCGCGCTCGCAGAGCGTCCACTCCTCGCGCACCGGCTCGCGGGCCGTGGATCGCGACCGTGACGCCGCTGCTCTCGGGCTCGGGGATCTCTCGGCAGGGAGCGCGCCCGACGACGCCCCCTCGCGTCAGCGCAGGATCGTGAAGATCGCCGTTCTGGCCGCGGTGATCGCCCTGGTCGGTCTCGCCGCCGTCTTCGGCATCCAGCGCGTGCTCGGCACAGAGCTCTCCCCGGGCACGGGGCAGATCCAGCGGTCCGTCACCGGCAACGACACGGTCGCGCCGCGCGATGACTCCTCGACGACCGACCGCGATCAGCAGGACGGCACCGGCACAGAGCAGCAGGAGGACGGCGCTCCTGCGACCGAGCAACCGGACAGCACCACCGACGACACGGACACGCAGCAGGACGACCGCTCCACACAGGACGAGGGCGACGCCCCGCAGCAGACCCAGGCCCCGGCCGAGCAGAACGGCGACTCCGCACCGCAGGGGAGCGGCACGACCACGGACGGCGGAAGCGGCGGGTCAGCGCAGGGAGGCTCGGGCTCCCAGCAGTAAGGACGAGTCGTAGGAACGCGCACGCAGCGGGACCGGCCTGCAGTAGGACGCACACACCGACGCCGGCGGACCGGTTCCGTTCTGGCCGAGCACCTGCGCGGCGGCTCTCACCTCGGCCCCCGTCATCACGTGCATGCTCGACCACTACGCTCGGAGAGCTCGTGATCCCTGCCTTGCTCACCCAGAACAGGAGCCCACATGGCCTTTCCGCGGCGTCTCGCCGATGCCCTCGCCAGGCTCGCCCAGCGTGCGCCGGGAGCGCCCCGCATCGCTCCCGAGATCGCGTTCGAGGAGCTGCCGGCTCGCACTGAGCCCCTCACGATCCCCACGCGGCACGGAGAGATCCCGGCCGTGCTGTACTCACCGCCCGGCGGCCCGAGCGGCGCGGGGGTCTACCTGAACCTGCACGGCGGCGGCTTCGTGATGCGCCATCCGGAGCAGGATGATGCGCTGTGCCGTTTCGTCGCGGCCACCGCCGAGGTGAGCGTCGTGAACATCGACTACACACCCGCCCCGCAGCTGCGGTTCCCGGGCCCTGTCGAGCAGGCCTACGACGCGGCGCTCTGGGCGGCGGAGCCCGGCCGACCTTGGGATGGCGCCAAGATCGCGATCGGTGGCCAGTCCGCCGGCGGGTCGCTCGCCGCCGGCGCCTCCCGTCTCGCTCTCGAGAACGGTGGGCCGCGCGTCTCCCTGCAGGTGCTGATGTATCCGGCGCTGGATCTCACCGTGCCTGCCCGTCGCAAGAGGACTGCGGGCAAGGAGGCGTTCCTGGCACGGATGGGGCCGGTCTTCGACCGCGTCTACTGTCCCGAGGAGGCGCAGCGCGCGGATCGCCTCTGCTCGCCTGCGGGCACGCGCGACGCCGCCTCGCTCACCGGCATTGCGCCGGCCCTGGTGGTCACGGCGCAGAGGGACATCCTCCGCGAGGAGGCCGTCCGCTATGCCGCGAGACTGGAGGCCGACGGTGCACTCCTGGAGCACATCGACCTGCCCGACGTCGGGCACGGTTTCAATCTTCTCGGCAACTCCCGCGAGGCCGTGCTGCCCGTCTACGAGCGGATAGCGCAGGCGACCGTCGGCGCGATCGGCTGAGCAGGGCCGGCACGAAGGCGCGGCACCGCTTCCCGCTGGACTTCCACGAACGGTCGGCGAGAATGGTGGCATGGAACACTCACTTCCTCTGCTCACCGGTGATCTCGCTCGGGCCGCTCGCGCCCTCACGCAGATCTCCCCCGACCTGATCGCTCAGCGGGCCGGCGTGGAACCGGACCAGCTGCGGAGCTTCGAACGGGGCGTCATCGATCTCGACAGCGACCAGCTCGCCGAGCTCTGGGTGACGCTGGAGCACTACGGTGCCCAGTTCATCGCCGAGGATGCCGACGGCGGATACGGGGTGCGCCGCAAGTTCTCGGCGCGCAACGTGAAGCGGATCGAGAACTGGGAGAACGAGGGCGGCCCCGCCTACGAGGACGACATCTGAGTCTGAGCCGACGCGCCTCTCGGCTGCGTCCGCGCTGTAGGTCCCGGCCGACGTCGCCGCCGGGACCAGACGCTCGAACCCCGGCTGAGCCGCTCCAGCTCCCGCCCCGATTGGGGCGTCCCTCACCCGGAGAGCCGAAGCACCGGGGAGCGGAACGCCGAGCAGGAGTCGGCCGTGCTATACGTCGATCATAACTCGTTCGATTCTTCTCCGCTGCGCCACCGCAGCCGCCGCACTGACCTTCACGCTCGCCGCCTGCGGACAGGCGCAGGACGGGACCGATGCGCCCGGCAGCGACGGCGGCGCCGACTCCAACCCGGCCGTCGAATCGTCCGAGGACCCCGCCCCCTCCGACGGGGGCGCTGACTCGGACTCTGCCGACGGGGCCGGCGCCGAGGAGTCCGCCGGCGAGTCGGCGGATGACCCGAAGGGCGAGGACTCGGGCGCGGACGCGGATGCGGGCGATGACTCGGAGACGGGCGAGGACGCGGACGCAGCGACGGACACCCTGACGATCACGCTGGACGGCGAGGACACGGAGATCACGCCGGACATCGTGCGCTGCAGCGGGGGAGGCGGCTCGATCCGGAACGTCGTGATCAAGAGTCAGTCCGGTCTGCCGCTGGTCAAGGTCACTCCGGGCGAGTTCGCCATGGTCAAGATGAACAATCGGGGCGAGCCCGAGAAGAGCAGCTCTACGGCAGACATCACGGCCGAGGACGGCACCGTGAGCTTCGACGAGGCGAGCATCGGAGGCGCCGTGGTCGACGGCACCGTGACCTGCCTGCAGGGCGACGACGACTGATATCGCCGGGCCGACGATTGGTTTCGCCGGCGCGATGGCCCGCCGGGCCGCACGCGGCCTGCGGGTCCTTCACGGGGAAGCAGCAGTCAGGTGCGCAGGTGGGAGGCACCGTTGAGGTCCAGCACCGCGCCCGAGGCCCACTGCGCGCCGGGGGACGTGAGGTAGAGGATCGCCGAGGCGACCTCGTCGGCCGTCCCCACGCGACCGAACGGGCTCTGTGCCCGCAGAGCGTCCCCGCTGGCCCCCTCGAGCTTGTCCCGCTGACGCTCCGTGCCGATGAATCCCGGCGCCACCGACGCGACGGCGATGCCGTGCGGGGCCAGAGCGACCGCCATCGACTGGCCGAAGGCGTGCAGCCCGGCCTTCGCCGCCCCGTAGGCGGGGGCGTCCGGTTCGCCGCGGAACGCGCCGCGCGAGCCGACGTTGACGACCACCCCGGGAGCGCTGCGGGCGATGAGGGAGCGTGCCACCAGGTAGGTGAGGTTCGCCGGCGCCGTGAGGTCCACGTCGATCATCCGGGCGAAGCGCTGCTGCCAAGCGTCGTAGTCGGTCGACTCCACCCCGTGATCGGTGCTCGGGCCGGGCGCGATCCCGGCGTTGTTGACCAGGATGTCGATCTGTCCGAGGCCCCGTGCGGCCTCCTCGACGACGGCGCGAGCGGTCTCGGGATCGGAGAGGTCGCCCGCCACGAGCACGTGGCCGCTCCCGTGCAGCAGGTCCAGGGTCTCCTGCCCGGCGGCGGAGTCCGCGCCGTAGTGCACGGCGACGCGCTCACCGCGCTCGCTGAGCGCGATCGCCGTGGCCCGCCCGATCCCGCGGGATGCTCCGGTGACCAGTGCGCCTGTCATGGCGACTCCTCTCGTGGGGTGCGTGAGCGCTTCCACCATGCCCCATGCCGGTACTGCCAGGGGCGCGGCTCACCGGCTGGCCCGGTCACCCCGCCCGTCGGCCCGGCCGGCGCATCGGCGTCGGGTGCTCAGCGACGCCGACGGTCGTGGGACTCCGAGCGCCGGCTCGACCCGGAGCGGTGCTCCTCCCCGTCGGCCTCGGCGCCGCCGCCCTCGCCGTCGGCCGACGCACCGGCATGGTCCGGCCGCAGGATCCGCAGCAGGGTCTTCCGGGTCTGCGGAGTGATGCTGATCGGCACCTCCTGATCCGCCACGCCGTGATGTCCCAGCACGAGAGTCAGGACCGTCCCGGTCGCCGTGGGCAGGGCGCGAGTGCTCAGCAGATCCGAGGCCGCCTCCGAACCCAGGAAGACCTCCTCCGAGGTCGCGGTGAACGCCTCTCCGGCGCGCAGCTGCAGTCCATGCGTGAGGCAGACGTCGAAGGTGAGGCCCCCGGTCTCGAACCATTCCTGGGGGCGCTCGTGGCATCCGTGCACTTCGCAATGGGAGGGGAAAGCAGGTGCGTGCTGTCGGTGTTCGTCGCGCATGGTCGTCCTCCCCTCGCTCGGCGGCCGGCACGGGACGCCGCTCCGGGTCTCGACCGGCGACTCGTCTGCCCGGCCCGGGGTACGGCACCTTCTTCCTCCCACCGTAGGGACTTCGGGAGGACTTCCCAAGGAGTTCGACCGCTCGGACCGCTGCAATGCCCCCGTCTGGAGATCCGGAGACCGGAAGGCCCCAAGCCCCGGAAACCCGGACACCCGGACACCCGGAGCCCCGGAGAACTCCGAGTGAACTCCTCACGAAGTCCTCGGTGCACATAAGAGCGTTGGGCTGGCACGTCGGAGCGACGCCGTTACGCTGGTTCTCGACGTGACCGGGCCCACACGGTACGACGGGCCGCAGTCGGCAGGAGTGTTGCCGCTCCGGAAGGACGATCCATGACCTCGAACTGTTCCCTGGTGATGCCGGAGAACGGGATCCTCGAACTCCGGACCCTCGCGATCCAGAGTCTCGCGATCCAGAGTCTTGAGGGCGGGGCCCTCAGGACCGGCGCACTCGGGAGGGGCGATGTCCCCGTCCCGGCAGCCCCCGCAGCTTCGGCAACCCCGGCAACCCCCGCAGTCCTCGCAGGAGTGCAGCGATGAGCATCGACGTCCGTGCCGAGGCGCCCCGTCCCGCGGCGCAGGCGGCGCCGACCGCGAGGGCGTCGGATCGCCCCGCCCACCGCTCCCGGCGCCGCCGCGGCTACGCCCTGTTCGCCCTGTTCGCCTTCCCGAACCTCGCGCTGATCGCGGTCTTCGCCTACTGGCCGATCGTCGCGAACCTCTACCTGAGCCTCACCAACTGGGACTTCATCTCACCGGAGCCGCTGTTCGTGGGGCTGACGAACTACACCTCGATGCTGGCCTCGCCGTCGTTCCACAAGGTGCTGTGGGTCTCCCTGGTGTGGGTCGTGGTCGTGGTGGGCATCAGCCTGCTGCTCGGCGTGCTGCTGGCCGCGCTGTTCTCCAAGAAGCTGCCCGGCACCTCGGTGGTCACCGGCATCGTGTTCACCCCGCACGTGGTCTCCGGGGCCGCGATCGCCGTGGTCTGGCTGTTCATCTTCGACCCCAACTACGGCCTGGCCCGCGTGGCCTTCAACCTCCTGGGCGCCGAGTCCCCGAGCTGGACCACCGACGCGAACTGGGCGCTGCCCGCCCTGCTGATCGTGTCGATCTGGAAGGGCGTCGGCTTCGTGTCGATCGTCTACCTCGCCGGCATCCAGGGCCTGCCCACGGACGTGCTCGAGGCGGCCAAGCTCGACGGCGCCAGCTCCTTCCAGACCTTCACCCGGGTCATCCTGCCGCTGCTCTCGCCCACCACGTTCTTCCTGGTGATCACCCAGACCATCGGGGCGTTCCAGGCGTTCGACCTCATCGCGGTGATGACCAACGGCGGCCCCGCCTCCGCCACCACCACGCTGAGCTGGTTCATCTACGAGCAGGCGTTCGTGCGCTCGAACGTCGGCCTCTCCGCCGCGGCCGGCACCGTGATGTTCGTGCTGCTCATGCTCATCACCGTCCTGCAGTTCCGGTTCGTCGAGAAGAAGGTGCATTACTGATGGCGAGCCCACTGATCACCCGCTCCTCGACCCCCGGAGGATCCTCCGGGGAGTCGCCGGCCGACGGGGGCCCGGGCGGCGGGGTCACCCGCCGCGGCACCCGGCGTCGGCCCAGCACCCTCAAGCGCACCTGGTGGGGCTACCTGCTGCTGCTCGCTGTGGGACTGGTCTTCCTGATCCCGCTGTACATGCTGCTGTCGACCTCGTTCAAGACCAACGGCGACATCTACTCCTGGCCCATGAAGTGGCTGCCCAGCGAGCTCACCGTCGACAACATGCGCGAGGCCTGGCGGATCGCCCCCTTCGGCGCCTTCATCAAGAACTCGCTGATCGTCACCGTGGTGGGCGCGACGCTGAAGGTGCTGCTGGCGATCTTCGCGGCCTACGCCTTCGCGTTCCTGCCCTTCCCGGGCAAGAAATGGCTGTTCGTGATCATGCTCGGCGCGCTGATGGTCCCCGGCCACGTGACGCTGCTGGTCAACTACATCACCATGGGCAACCTCGGCCTGATCAACACCTATGCGGGCCTGATCCTGCCCGGTGTTGCCTCGGCCTTCGGCACGTTCCTGCTGCGACAGCACTTCATGTCGCTGCCCGCGGAGGTGTTCGAGGCGGCGGAGGTCGACGGCTGCGGCCACCTGCGCCGCCTGCTCTCCTTCACGCTGCCGATGTCGATCCCGGCGGTCGCCACCGTCGCCCTGGTGGCCGTGATCGATGAGTGGAACAACTTCGTGTGGCCGCTGATCATCACCAACTCGGTGAACATGCGCACCCTGCCCATCGGCCTGATGTACCTCAAGTCCAACGACGGCCTCACGAACTGGGGCGTGCTGATGTCCGGCACCCTCATCGTCGTGCTGCCGATGCTGCTGGTCTTCCTGTGCGCTCAGCGCTACATCGTCTCCGGGCTCACCGGCGCCGCCGCCGGAAACGGCCGTTGAGCACCGTGATCCGTCCTTCGAGGAGAGCCATGCCTTCCACCCGTTCCCGCGGGCGCTCCACCCGCCTCCGCACCCCGGCGAGCCTCGGCGGCCCCTCGCGCCGGCAGCTGCTCGGCGCCGGACTCCTGGCCGCCGGGGCCCCGATGCTCACCGGCTGCTTCGGCCTGGGCGACACCGAGGGGCTCGTGCTCGAACAGCCCGGCGGCGAGGTCCCCGACGAGTTCGCGGACCGCCAGCGGGTGGTGATCTGGAGCGCCTACACCGCGCACAACGCCGAGGTGATCCAGGCCAACATCGACGCCTTCCATGCTGCCCAGGACGACATCTACGTCGAAGTGCAGATCTTCGACAGCTACGAGGGCGTGGAGTCCAAGCTCTCCGCGAGCCTGCAGGCACGTCAGGTGCCGGACATCGTCGTGTTCAGCGACGTGGTGTGGAACCGCTTCTACCTCGCCGAGGTGCTCGAACCGCTCAAGGGATACTTCGACTCCTCGTTCGACACCGACGAGTTCCACGAGCGGTTCCTCGCCGAGGGCACCGTCAAGGACGACATCTGGTGGGTGCCCTTCGGCCGCTCGACGCCGCTGTTCTACTACAACCGCGAGATCTTCGATGCGGTGGGCCTGCCGGACCGTGCTCCCGAGACCTACACCGAGTGGGCCGAATGGGGCCGTGAGGTCACCGGCTTCGAGTTCCAGGGCAACACGGTCGCCATGCGTGCCTACCTCGGCGGCGACGACTGGTACTTCCAGGGGTCGATCTGGGCCTTCGGCGGCGCCTACTCCGACGGCCTGGACATGACGCTGACCACCGACGCCTCGATCGCCGCCCTCGAGTACGACCGGAAGTTCATCCACGAGGACGGCTCCGGCTATCTCGCGGCCGACGGCACCGGCGACTTCTCCTCCGGAGCCTGCGCCACCCTGCTGCAGTCCACCGGCACGCTCTCCGGGATCAAGGAGGCCGCGACCTTCGACTTCGGCTGCGGGTTCCTCCCGCAGGAGGTCGCCGCGGGCGTACCCACCGGTGGCGGCGGGCTGTCGATCATGAAGTATGCGTCGGTCGAGAGGAAGCAGGCCGCCTGGGAGGTCATCAAGTTCCTCAGCACCGGGCAGGCCTCCGTGGACTGGACGCTGGGCAGCGGCTACGTGCCGTGCACCAAGGACGCGATCGAGTCCGACGAGATCGCGGCGCGCTCGAAGGAGGATCCCCGCTACCAGGTGGGCATCGACCAGCTGGAGATCGCCCAGGGCCCCGACATCGCCCGACGCTACGTCCCCGAGACGATCGTCGAGGCACAGAACGCCATCCAGTCCGTCTACTCGGCCGGCGAGGACGCCGAGAAGGTGCTGACACGGATGGAGAAGGAGCTGGAACCCGCGATCGACCGGGTCCGGGAGAAGTACGAACAACGAGTGGGAGAGTGACGCGCAGTGAGCGAGACGATGAGGAAGCCGCTGATCGTGGGGCACCGCGGAGCGATGGCGCATGCGCCGGAGAACAGCCTGGAGGGCTACGCGCTGGCCGAGCGGATCGGGGTCGACGAGATCGAGCTGGATGTGCGCCTCAGCGCCGACGAGCACCTGTTCCTGCTGCACGACGGGACGCTGGATCGCACCGCCGGGGACGACTCCGCCCGCGACCGCGGCCCCGTGGGGGAGCTGACCCTCGCGCAGCTGCGCGAGGTCGTGCTCGACTCCGGTCACGGGGTGGTGACCCTCGCTGAGATGTACGACGCCACCAGCACGTTCATCCAGCTCGAGATCAAGGCCCCGGAGACCGTGCCCTACCTCGCGCGCTACTTCGAGAGCCACCCCGAGCAGGCGCAGCGCACGATGCTGACCAGCTTCAAGGAGGGCGCCCTGCGGGAGGCCGCCGAGCTGATCCCCGGGGTCCCACGCGGCGTGATCCGCCACGACATGACCAAGGCCGAGCAGTTCGACGGCGGCTGGCAGGGCCTGGTCGAGCACACCGGCGCGAGCCGCCTGTGCCTCGGCTTCGGCGGCCTCACCGACGAGCACGTCCGCGAGATCAAGGAGCGCGGGCTCGAGCTGCACCTGTGGCCGATGCGCTCGCTGGAGAACATGCGCGATGCGGTGCGCTTCGGGGCCGACGGCGTCACGGCCGACGACCCCGAGCTGGCTCAGGACTGGCTGCGTCAGGTGCAGGAGGGCGCTGCCTGACGGTCGGCGCCGAGAGTGCCCCGTGGATGATCTCCCGCCCCCGTCGCCTGCCCGGACGCGGAACTACCATGCCCGTATGAGCGCGCAGATGCCCCTGGACCAGCAGATCCTGCACGTCTACGTCGCCATGCAGAACCTCGCCCACGGGCGCCCCGTCAACGACATCGCCGAGGAGATCGGCAAGTCGCGCTTCGTCACCGCACGCATGGTGCGACGCGCCCGTGACCTGGGGCTGATCGAGGTGCGCCCGACGGTGTCCGTGCCGATCGACGTGGATCTCTCGGCGCAGCTCGCCCAGCGCTTCGGCCTGCAGTCCGCGCTGGTGGTGGCCACCCGGTCCACGGACGACGCCGAGGTGCGCGAGGTGATCGCCTCGGTCACCGCCCGCTTCATCCGCGAGACCGTGCAGGAGGACGACGTGCTCGGCTTCGCGCCGGGCCGCACGCTCGTGCTCGCCTCCCGGGAGATCGAGGTTCTCCCGAGCGCCGACGTGGTCCAGCTGACGGGCATCGGGTGGCCGCGTCTGGAGGAGGGCGTCGAGGTCATCTCCAACATCGGCCGCGCGACAGGCGGAGCGACCGCGCCCCTGTACGTGCCGATCCTCATCGATCCGGAGGCGACGCCGATCCTCCGCCACCCGGCGATCAAGGAGACGACGGCACGGTTCCGCCATGTCCGCAAAGCCTTCCTCACCATCGGCGGCTGGCCCGATTCCTCGCTGCTCGCGCAGATCCTCGCCGAGAATGGGGAACGGGAGGCCTTCGAGGAGCGCGGCGTGGTGGCCGAGTTCGGCACCACCCTGCTGGACATCCACGGGCGCAGCGTCCCCGGGCTCGAGGGGCGGTTCATCGGCATCCCCGAGACGGAGCTGCGTGCGGTGCCGTTGCGGGTCGCGATCGGCGGGGGAGAGGGGAAGCAGCGCGGAGTGCTCGCCACCCTCCGTGCCGGCCTCGCGCACGTGATCATCACCGACGTCCGCTCGGCCGAGCTCGCGCTCGCCGCGGACGGCTGAGCATCACGCGGCAGGCGTCACTGCCTCCGTGTCAGCCTCCGTACCAGCCTCTATCCCCGCGCCCACCCGTCGCCGCTCCCCGTCGCCGCTCCTCGTCGCTCACCCCGTCGCTCACTTCGTCGCGAGGTGGCTCCGGGTGCTCACCGCCGCCAGAAGAAGCAGTGCGTGGCGCCGCTGGGGGCAGGGATCTTCTCCAGGTGGAAGCGGTCGGTGAGGTCCTCCGGGGCGTCCCACAGCTTCAGGCCGCTGCCGAACTCGAGCGGAGCGATCGCCACGTGCATCTCGTCGATGAGGTCGGCGTCCAGGAAGTGGCGGACCGTGGAGACCCCGCCTCCGATGCGCACGTCCTTCCCGTCGGCCGCCGTGAGCGCCTGCTGCAGCGCCTCCTGCGGGGTGGCGTCGAGGAAGTGGAACGTGGTGTCGGCGAGCGTGAACGAGGGCCGCGGATGGTGGGTGAGCACGAAGACGGGGCAGCGGAACGGGGGCTCATCGCCCCACCAGCCCGTCCAGTCCTCGTCGGGCCACGGGCCGCGCACCGGGCCGAACTTGTTGCGGCCCATGATCTCGGCACCGATCCCGTGGCTGTAGTCGCGCAGGAGATAGTCCTCCAGGCCGCGTGACCCGCCCGGCTCGGTGCGCAGCGTCCAGCTCGCGGTTGCGCCCGCCCAGCGGAACAGCTCGCCGGGGTCGATGTCTCCGAAGCGTCCCCTGCCGAAGGGGCGCTCGAGCGTCTGGTCCTCGCCGGCGCCGATGCCGTCGAGGGAGACACCGAACTGTTGGACCCGGACTCGCTGACGCCGGCTGTGCAGGGAATGACTGCGCTGGAGATTGCTGTGCTGGTCCTGCTCTTGTGGCGTCATCGCGCACTTCCTGTCGAGGGGCGGGTCCGACCTTCCGGGGACGACGAGGGCGGCCCCACCAGGTGGAGCCGCCCTCGGATCAGAGCGCGCCGGAGGTCCGGTCGGCGCAGATCATGCGTTCTCGCAGGTCACTTGTCCTTGTTGCCGAAGACGCCGTCGATCGCACCCTTCACGGTGTCGCGGGCGTCCTGGAGCTTGTCCTTGGCGTCGGCCTTGCCCTGCTGGGCCTGGCCCTCGGCCTGGGTCTCCTTGTCACCGGTGACCTTGCCGAGGCCTTCCTTGGCCTGGCCGCCGACCTTGTCCTTCGCGTTCTCGAACTTGTCATCAGTGTTCATCGAATGCCTCCCGGTGTTGAGGTGACCACGGATTCCGTGCGTGATGCCGAATTCCGTGCGTGACGCCGAGTATAGGAACCACGAGGCGCCCGCGACAGACCTTTCGGTCGTTCCGGCCGCAGAAGCGGGGCAGTCACCCGCTCGGGCCTGCCGGGATGCGCAACCGGCACGGCGGCGCGGGAACTCTGAGATGATGGACGGCCGGACGGGAGATCTTGCTCGGCGTCCTGGGAGGATCCGTATGTCCATGGTCAGCTGGTCCGAGAACGGTGTCGAGCAGTCGGCGCGCTGGCGCTCCGAGAACGGCGCCCCGCCGCCCGCGCGCGTCGAGATCGTGAACGACTTCCTCACCGCGAACGCCGCCCTGCGCCGCCTGCGCGGCGGCAGCGGACTGTTGTGGCGAGGCGATTTCCACGGTGCCCGGCAGCTGCTGAAGGCGGTCTCGCGCCGCATCGATCACCGGGTGATCTCCAAGAACCTCGACATCGCTGCGCTGTTCCGCGCGCATCGCGCCGAGCGCGCCGAACGGGCCGAAGTGCTCGGCGGGATCGTCGTGCTCCTCGAACCCGGCGCACGGCTCTCCCTGCGGCGCGCTCCGGACGTCTCCGACGCCTGCCGGGAGGCGTACGGGGAGCTGGAGGAGCGCACCCTGGTCTCGCTCACCGAGCTGCAGGGTGTGCTCAGCGCCTACCAATGGCACCAGCAGGGAGTGCCCGTCCCGGCGCTCGGCGCGCGCGTCCACCCGCGCCACAGCGTGTTCTCGCCCTCGCGGTCCGAGTACGTCGACCTGGTGGCCCGGGCCCCGATGCCCGAGGTGCCGGGGGGAGCGGACGCCGTGGATCTCGGCACGGGCACCGGCGTTCTGGCCGCGATCCTCGCCAAGCGCGGTGCGGCCCGCGTGGTCGCCACGGACATCAACTCCCGCGCGGTGGAGTGCGCGAAGGAGAACATGCAGCGCCTGGGCCTGGAGGACAGCGTCTCGGTGCTGGAGACGGACCTCTTCCCGCCGGGCCGGGCGGATCTGATCGTCTGCAATCCGCCCTGGCTGCCGGGCGAGCCGACGTCCGCTCTCGAGCTGGCGATCTACGACGAGCGCTCGAGCATGCTCAGCCGCTTCCTCGAGGGGCTCGGCGAGCACCTGCGGCCGGGCGGCGAGGGCTGGCTGGTGCTCTCCGACCTCGCCGAGCACCTGGGCCTGCGCAGCCGCGAGCAGCTGAGGGAGATGTTCCGTCGGTCCGGGCTGGAGGTCGTCGACACCGACTCGACCCCGGCCCGGCATTCCCGGGCCGATGACCCCAAGGACGTGCTGCACGCGGCCCGCCGCCAGGAGATCACCACGCTGTGGCGCCTGCGGGTCGCCCCGGCGGCGAAGGCCGCCGGGGCGACCCGACGCTGACGCTCGGCCCCGCTCAGCTCGTCACTTCGCGGGCGGCGAGCGGGATGCGCCCGCCGGCCAGGATCATCTCCACCTGGCGATCCGAGAGCCGGTGGTGGACCCCCACCTCGCGGCCGCCGATCGTCGCGGTCAGCTGCGTGCCGCTCTGCAGCGCCTCATGCACGCCGTCGAGCACCACCACGTCGTCGCGCGTGATCTGCTCGAGATCCGCCGGATCGTCGAACTCGAGGGCGAGGATCCCGAAGTTGGCGAGGTTCTGCCAGTGGATCCGCGCGAAGCTCACCGCGATCACGGCCTTCAGGCCCAGGTACCGCGGGGCGATCACCGCGTGCTCGCGCGAGGAGCCCTGCCCGTAGTTCTTCCCCGCGATCACGACGTGCCCGCCTTCGGTGGCCTTGGCCCGCGCGGGATATTCGGGATCGATGCGGGTGAAGGCGAAGTCGGAGATCTTCGGGATGTTGCTTCGGAAGGGCAGCACCCGGGAGCCGGCCTGCAGGATCTCGTCGGTGGAGACGTCGTCGCCCATCACCAGGATCGCCGGGACCTCGAGGTGGTCCTCGAGCGGGGCGAAGTCCGGCAGGGAGGAGATGTTCGGTCCCTTCACCAGCTCGACCTTCGCCGCCTCCTCGGCAGGCAGGGGAGCGAGGAGCATGTCCGGGATGTGCGCGTAGCGATCGGGCATGCGCGGGTGCGGAGCGGCGATGCCGTGCGTCTCCGTGAGGGTGCGCGGATCGGTGATCTTCCCGGTCAGCGCCGCTGCGGCTGCGGTCTCGGGGGAGCACAGCCACACGGCGTCCTCCTCCGTGCCCGAGCGGCCGGGGAAGTTCCGCGGCATGGTGCGCAGGGAGTTGCGGCCGCTCGCCGGCGCCTGCCCCATGCCGATGCAGCCCATGCAGCCGGACTGGTGGATCCGGGCGCCGGCGCTCACCAGCGAGGTGAGCCAGCCGCCGGTGATGAGGTCGGCGAGCACCTCGCGGGAGGTGGGGTTGATGTCCACCGACACCTCGGAATGGCTCTGCTGGCCATCGAGGATCTCGGCGACCGCCGCGAAGTCCCGCAGCCCGGGGTTGGCCGAAGAGCCCACGACCACCTGGAAGACCTCCTCGCCCGCGGCCTCGGCGACGGTCACCACGTTGCCGGGGGAGGAGGGCTTCGCGATCAGCGGCTCGAGGGAGGAGAGGTCGATGTGCTCGGTGAGGTCGTACTGGGCACCCTCGTCGGCCTCCCAGCGCTCGAACTCGTCGGCGCGGCCGACGGCGGTGAGGTAGTCGCGCACGGCGTCGTCGGCCGGGAACACCGTCGCGGTGGCGCCCAGCTCCGCGCCCATGTTCGCGATGACGTGGCGGTCCATCGCGGTGAGCTGCTTCAGGCCCTCGCCGTGGTACTCGATGATGCGGCCCACGCCGCCGCTGACGCCGTGGCGGCGCAGCATCTCCAGCACCACGTCCTTCGCGGAGACCCAGTCCGGCAGCTCGCCGGTCAGCTCCACGCCCCAGATCTCCGGCATTGTCACGTACAGCGGCTGGCCGGCCATCGCCATCGCGATCTCCAGGCCGCCCACGCCGATCGCGAGCATGCCGAGGGCTCCGGCCGCGCAGGTGTGGGAGTCCGAGCCGATCAGCGTCGCGCCGGGGCGGCCGAAGTGAGCCTGGTGCACCGGGTGGGAGACGCCGTTGCCGGCCTTGGAGAACCACAGCCCGTACCGTTCGGCCGCGGACTGCAGGAAGAGGTGGTCGTCGGGGTTCTTCTCGTCGGTCTGCAACAGGTTGTGGTCGACGTACTGGACCGACAGCTCGGTGCGGATCCGGTCCAGCCCCATCGCTTCGAGCTCCAGCATCACCATGGTGCCGGTGGCGTCCTGGGTGAGGGTCTGGTCGACCTTCAGGCCGATCTCGGACCCGGGGGCGAGATCGCCATCGACGAGGTGAGAGGCGATGAGCTTCTGAGCGATGGTGCTCGGCATGGGACTACCCTCCAATGAACGACGGTCCCCGCCGGTCCGGCGATGGACCCTTCCTCCACCATAGGCCGTTTCTCCTGGTCTGCCCAGGATCGGAGGCTGTCCTGCCGTGTTTCCGAGCCGGACCGAGAGGTCGGGCCACGAGGCGCCGAGCACCGTGCGCGATGTGCTGCGGGACCACCCGATGACCTGTCGATTCGACAGGACGCGCATCCGGGGTACAGTCCCCGCATGATGAATCGGTGGTTTACCTATGCGAAGTCGGCCCTGGAGGGGCCGGCGATGCCATAGCGTCCCCACCCCTTCAGAGCCGCCAGGGCAGAGCATCCGCTCTGCCCTTCGCCATTCCCGGCGGGCTCTGAGCATCGGGTCCGCCCCTCCCCAAGGACAGGACCCATGACGATTCTCGACACCGCATCCACCGCGCAGGCCAGCGCCTCGCAGGATCCCACCTCGTCGGCCCCGGTCAGCACGTCCGACCGGCACATCTCGAGCCTCACGCCGCTGCCCACCCCGCACGAGCTGCTCGCCGAGCTGCCCCTGCGACCGGAGCACGCCGACCAGATCGCAGGCCACCGCGACGCCGTCCGAGCGGTGCTCTCCGGCGAGGACGACCGCCTGCTGGTGGTCGTCGGCCCCTGCTCCATCCACGACCCCGAGGCCGGGCTCGACTACGCCCGCCTGCTCGCCGGCGTCCAGGCGGAGATGGGCGATGACCTGCTGCTGGTGATGCGCACCTACTTCGAGAAGCCGCGCACCACCATCGGCTGGAAGGGTCTGATCAACGACCCGCACCTCAACGGCAGCCACGACATCGAGGGCGGCCTGCGCACGGCCCGTGCTTTCCTGCGCGAGGTGACCGCGCTCGGCCTGCCCTGCGCCACCGAGTTCCTCGAACCGATCAGCCCGCAGTACATCGCGGATCTCATCAGCTGGGGTGCGATCGGGGCCCGCACCACCGAATCCCAGATCCACCGCCAGCTCGCCTCGGGACTGTCGATGCCGATCGGCTTCAAGAACGGCACCGACGGAGCCATCCAGGTCGCGCTCGACGCGGTCGCGGCGGCCTCGGCACCGCAGTCCTTCCTCGGGATCGGGGCCGACGGGCGGGCGAGCCTGGTCTCCACCACCGGCAACGCCGACGCGAACCTGATCCTCCGAGGCGGGACCGACGGCCCGAACTGGGGCCCGGCGCCGGTGCGCACCGCCGCCGACCGCCTCGCCGCGCAGGGTCTGCCGGCGCGGCTCGTGATCGACGCCAGCCACGGCAACTCCGGCAAGGACCACGTGCGCCAGGCCGAGGTCGCCACGATGCTCGCCGACCAGATCGCGGTGGACGGCGCAGCGGTCGCCGGGGTCATGCTCGAGAGCAACCTCGTCGCCGGCGCGCAGACCCTCGACGTGGACTCGGGCCCCGACGGGCTCGTGCGCGGCCAGTCGGTGACCGACAAGTGCATGGCATGGGAGACCACCGAGGGTGTGCTGCGGGCGCTCGCCGGGGGAGTCCGGCGACGCCGTGACAGGAGCTGACCTGCGCGCCGGGCTGCGCGCGGCACGGCTGGCCCGGCTGTGCGCGGAGCAGCTGGCCAGCGGGGCCATGCGCGGAGAGGCTGGCCTGGCTGCGCGCGGAGCGGCTGGTCGGGCCGTGCACGGAGCAGCTGGTCGGCCCGTGCGTGGCGCGGCCGGCCTGGCTGCGCGTGGAGCGGCTGGCGCGACCGGCCTGAGCACCCCGGGGAAATAGGCGTTGAGACGGTGCTATTCCGCCTACTTCCCCGGGGTAGAGGCGATCGGGTGGGCGTTGAGGCGGGCTGGAGCAGGGAAACGCGCGGGCCGGGCGGGCCGGCTGGCGCAGGGAAGTGCGCGGTCGGGGCGAGCGGGTGCAGGGAAACGCGCCCGGGCGGAACGAGCCGCAGCTCGGCCACTGCAAAGATGTGGAGCCCTGTGCGTGCTTCGCTGTACGTTCGCAGGATGACCTCCCCGTCCGCGCCGCTCTGGTGGCATGAGCTGAACGAAGCCCTCCGGGAAGGCGCCGAGAGCGGTCCCATGCGGGCTTCCGAGCGTGAACCCATGCCTGCTGCCGGGGGCGGCCCCATGCGTGCGGCTAAGGTTGGCCCCATACTTGCTGGCGAGGGCGGCGCCATGCCCGCTGCCGAGCGTGACCCTATGCCCGCTGCCGAGGGCGATCCTGTGCTCACCGCCGAGGGCGATCCGACGTACGCCGACGAGCCCCTGAGCGAGCAGGTCATCGCGCTGCTCGACGACGTCGAGGCAGCCTTCGCGGTGACCGGCGCCGACACCCCCGGATGGGAGGACCCGCATCTCGGGACCGATGGTGAGCGTCGCGACAGCCACGACGGGGAGTACAGCCGCTGCCTGGACCCCGGCAAGTACCGGATCCTGTGGGCCCGCGCCAAGGCCTGGACCCAGGTGCTCATCGCGCGTGGGTGGGCCGACGGGGTCGAGATCATGGACGGCGCACGGGTCAGCTGGGTCCTGGAACCGCTCGCGGACCGCTATCGAACCACCGTGCTGCGCCCTCGTCGGCCAGGAGCGCAGCCGCTCGTGCTCGCCCGCACCGCCCCGGACGACGCCGCCGGCAGCACCGACCTCACCGCAGGCGACGCGGAGGTCCCGGATCTCGTCGTCGGCATCGGGGAGCCCGCCGTCGTCGCCCAGGACACCGACTGCCTGTGCGACGCCTGCGACGCCGGCTCCCGCGAGCTGCTCGAGGAGCTCGATCGGACCATCCTCTCGATCATCGATGGCTCCTTCGAGGCCGTCGTGACGTCCGAATCCCACAGCGAGCGCACCTCCTTTGGCGCCTCGAGCGGCAGCGGCCGGGACGACCTCGAGGAACCGATCCAGGTCACAGCCGGTCCGTGGGCCGACGGCTGGACGCCGCGGGAGCTGTGCCCACCGATCGACCCGATGGACTCCTCCTGGACGGAGGAGATGCTGCGGGAGCCCTGGCCGACGCGGCTGCTGGACATCACGCTCGCTGTTCTGCCGGTTCCTCTGGAAACGCGGATCAATCGACTCCGGCCCGGACGCTCCGGGACGCTGACGAGCTATGCCACCCTCGTGGACCCGGAACGGGCGATCACGGCTCCGCTCGATGCCCTGGAGAACCCGCCGGAGGGATACCACCGGATGCACCGCAGCGCTGCGGTGACCGACATGGACTTCGAGCGGGCGAGCTCTGCCGTGCGCAGCTGGTTGGTGCATCGTCGGTCAGGGCTCCAGGTCGCGGCCTCGCACACCCCTGCCGCGCCGGGGGCCGAGGTGCACCTGCGCGTGGGGATCGGGCCGCTTCGCATCACCGCGCCCTGCCGCGTGCTGTGGGTGATCGACGAGCCGGACCGCGCCGGCTTCGCCTACGGCACGCTGCCCGGGCACCCGGAATCCGGGATCGAGCAGTTCACCGTGACTCGCACCGCGACCGGCACCGTGGGCTTCCATCTCGACGTCGTCTCGAAGCCCGCCACCTGGTACGCCCGGCTCGGCGCACCCCTCTCCCGGATCGCCCAGGAGATCATCACGCGGCGCTATCTGCGGGCGCTCTCCCTGCCCGCGCGGCGGTAGCCGGCCCGGCCGTCACGAGTCGAGGTCGTGACGCAGGCCGTGGATGATCACGCCGAGGAAGCAGATGACGAGGGCCGGTGCGAGGTTCACCGTGACCTCCAGGAACTCGCGGTCGAAGAGAGCGGCGACCGCTGCGACGAGGACGCACATCCCCACGGCGTAGAGCGCGACGACGAGCGTCAGATATTTAGCACGGTCCGCCATCTGGTCACGCCCTCTTCGCTCGGATCGGACGGCCATCGTCTCGCACGTCCGAGCCGTCTCGCACGGCCGGGCCGGGCGGGGCGTGGTCGGGCGCGGTCGGGCGCGGCAACGGCGTCGAGAACCGTGAGTGCGACCTGCAAGCATTCGGCCCCCTGCACGACCTCGACGCCGTACGGGCGGTGAGGCTGTGCAGAGGACCGAAAGGTGGTGAGGACCGGACGTCCTCACGGCCGTGCCGGGCGCTGAGAGACTCAGGCGGCCTGCTCGACCTCAGCCGGGTTGCTCTTGAGCGTCGCGCCGAGCACCACGGCGATCGTGGTCATGACGCCGCCGAAGGCGAACGCCCAGGAGGCGCCGCTGGCCTGGGCGATGGTCGCGGACGCTCCGGATTCTGCCGCGACGACGGAGCCGAGGGTGAGCAGGGCGATGAACACGGCCGTGCCGAGCGCACCCGCGAGCTGCTGCAGGGTGTTGAGGATGGCGGAACCGTGCCCGTACAGAGTGCGCGGCAGCGACCCGAGGGACAGTGCCATCAGCGGCGTCATGACCATGGCCATGCCGATGCCCAGCGGCACGTTCAGCGCGATGATCAGGCCCTGCGAGGAGTCGGCATCGAGCAGGAGCACCTCGAGCCAGCTCACGAGCGCCATCAGCGCGGCGCCGGGCACCACGATCGGGCGCGGTCCCACCCGGTCGTACAGAGTGCCGACGAGCGGCCCGAGCACCCCCGAGGCTGCCGCGCCGGGCAGCATCGTCAGGCCCACGTCGAGCGTGGACATGCCCAGCGAACCGGTCATGTACAGCGGCAGCGCCACGACGGTGCCGAGCATGGTCGCGAAGCCCAGCAGGATCACCAGCACGGACACCGAGAAGGTGCGCACCTTCAGGGGGCGCAGGTCCAGCAGGGGCTCCTTGCCGGTGGCGTGCATGCGCACCTGACGCGCAGTGAACACGGCGAGAGAGATCACGCCGACCGCGGCGACGAGCAGCGGCACCAGGCGGGCCTCGCCCTCGACGATCTGGCTGATCGAGGCCAGCGCGTAGATCACGCCGCCGAAGCCGATCGCGGAGAGGATCACGGAGACGACGTCCAGCCGCACCTTCTCGGGCTCGGTGTAGTTGCGCATGAAGATCAGGCCGATGACCAGGGCGATCACGATGATCGGCAGCATCATCACGAACAGGTAGTGCCACGTCCAGTTCTGCAGGATGAATCCGGAGATGGAGGGGCCGAGGGCCGGGGCGGCCGAGATGACCACGCCCACCAGGCCCATCACCAGGCCGCGGGCCGTGATCGGCACGAGCGCGAGGATCGTGGTCATCAGCAGCGGCAGCACCATCGCGGTGCCGGCGGCCTGGATGACTCGGGCACCGAGCAGCACGGGGAAGGTCGGGGCGACCACAGCGGTCGCCGTGCCGACCAGGAACAGCAGCATCGCGGTGATGAACACCGCGCGCACCGACAGCCGCTTCATGAGGAAGCCGGTGGTGGGGATGACCACGGCCATGGTGAGCATGAAGCCGGTGGAGAGCCACTGCGCGGTGACTGCCGTGATCGACAGATCGGCCATCAGCGTGGGCAGCGCGACGGACAGCAGGGTCTCGTTGAGGATCATCACGAACGCGGAGACGACCAGGACCGCGATGATCGGGGCGACCTTGTAGGACGCCGGGGCGCGGCCATCCTCGACGGAGGTGTCAGGATTGTCGGCACCCTCCCGGGTGGCGTATTCGGCGTCGGCGGAGGCGGCGCCTCCGGCGACGATCCCGGGTGCGTCGACCGCGGGGAACTCGCCCGTGGGCTGACGGGTGGAGGTCATAGGGGTGGCATGCTTTCTGCGTCGAAGGACCGGAGGGCCGGGACCCGCACGTCCGCGCTCGTTGTGGGCGGAACAGTCAGGTCACCATCCGGTGGGGCCGACGGGCAGTGCCCGCGACCAGGACGATTCTTGCATGGGATGCAGGTTTCGTCCGTAGGGAATGTGCTGTACGCATCCCCCAACGCCGTGCTGCGCTCCCGCATTCCCGGGACGTCGCCATCTGCGCCACGGCGGCTCTGTTCCAGTCCCCTTGCAGCTCATGCACCGGGCTCCGGGCCCTGGCGGCGACCCGCGCCCTCCCGTGCGGCGCGGCCGGGAGTGATCAGGCCGGATTCGTAGGCCAGCACCACGAGGCGGGACCGGTCGCGGGCTCGCAGCTTCGCCAGCAGCCGGCTCACATAGGTGCGGGCGGTGGCGGGGGAGAGGAACAGCTCCGCACCGATCTCGTTGTTGCTCATCCCGCGGCCGACGAGCGCGAGCACGTCCCGCTCACGAGCGGTGAGGCCGTCCAGCAGCTCGGGCCGCACGGAGGTGGCCAGATGCGTGCCGAGCCGGCCCAGCACGGTGGTGGTGACGGAGGGTGCGAGCAGGGACTCCCCGCCGGCGACCACGCGGATCGCGCTGCGCAGATCGGCGGGCTCGACGTCCTTGAGGAGATACCCGCCGGCTCCGGCACGGATCGCCGCGAGGATGTCCTCGTCCTCGTCGAAGGTGGTCAGCACGATCACCCGCACGTCCGTGAGCTGCGGATCGGCCACGATCTGCGCGGTCGCTGCGATACCGTCCAGTTGGGGCATGCGGATGTCCATCAGCACCACGTCGGGGCGGAGCTCGCGCACGATGCGCAGCCCCTCGCGCCCGTCTGCCGCCTCGCCGACCACCTCGATGTCGCCGTCGCGCTCGGCGAGGGAGCGCAGTCCCGTGCGCACCAGCTCCTGATCATCCACCAGCACGATGCGGATCATGATCCCGTCCCGCCCGCAGGGGCCGTCGCGCTCGGCCGCTCCTCCGCGGCGGCGGGGCGCGCCGGCATGGACACCTCTATCGTGAAGCCGTCGCTGGGCGAGGTGCAGATCGCGAGTGTGCCGCCGAGCAGCCGCACCCGCTCGCGCATCCCGTCGAGACCCACCCCGCCGGTGGTCTGCGCCGAACCGCGGCCGTCGTCGGCGACGACGATCCGCAGCCTCTCTGCGTCGAGCCGCGCGCTGACCCGCAGGCGCGACGCCTCGGCATGCTTCAGCACGTTCGTCACCGACTCCTGCACGATGCGGTATGCCGCGGAATCCGCGGCGTGCGAGAGGGTGCCCGGCGGCACGTCCACCTGCTCCTCGACGGCGAGACCGGCAGCCCGCGCGGTCGCCGTGAGGGCGGGAACGTCCGCGAACGAGCGCACATGGCGGGGAGGTGGTGCCCCGGGATCGATGTCGGCACCGCCCGGCATGGCCTGCGCGCCCCGCGAGCCCTGCGTGCCCCGTGAGCCCGGCGCCTCGTGCAGGCCCTGTGTCTCCTGGGTGCCCGGCGTGCGCAGCAGGCGCACCATTCCGCGCAGCTCCTGCAGCGAATCGCCGGCCTGCTCCCGCACCTGTTCGAGGGCTCGGACGGCCGCCGCGTCGTCCTGGCCCACGGCGTCGCGCGCCACCCCGGAGTGCAGTGAGATCACCGCGAGAGCGTGACCCACGGTGTCGTGCAGCTCGCGGGAGATCCGCTCGCGCTCCTCGCGCATCCGGAGCTGCGCCTCCCGACGGGTGCGCTCCTCCTGCAAGCGGGAGATCTGCTCGCGCTGGGCGATCTGCAGCCGGTGAGCACGCACCGCCGCCCCGAGCGCGATCCCCGCCGCGATCAGCGCGAGATTGGTGAGGGCGTCGGTGCCCAGCAGGTACCCGAGCGGCTGCGGGTCATCGCGCAGGCGGAAGCCCAGCGCGACGGCGAACACGACCGCACCGGTGCCGATCGACCAGCGCAGCACGCCCTGCTCCGCAGCGGAGAACAGCGCGGCGACCACGGGCAGCGCCACCCCGATCGTGGGCAGATCGAGCGTGTAGTACGCGAAGGTGCCCAGCGCGCTGAGCACGAGCATCGCCACCGGCAGCGGGCGACGCAGCAGCTGCAATGCCCCGAAACCGACCGCGAACAGGTACGCGATCGGGCTCGGAGCCGTGCCGGTCCCGGCCTGCGAGACAGTGATGACAGCGCTCAGCAGCACGGCGACGGAGCCGGCGAGCACCACGTCGCCGGCACGCAGAGCGGGCCGGCGGGAGGAGTCCTCAACGGGGGTGGTCACTCCATCAGCGTAGGAGGCGCTCGGCGCGCGCGCCCGCGACCGCAGTCTGCATCTGATGTCGCCTCTCGACGTACCCGGCCTGCGTCGGCGTGCGATCCGTTTCGCGCCCACAGCCGGATGCCCAGGTCAAGGGGGTTCCGTAGCGTCGAGGAGATGTCCACGAATCAGCCCCAGAACCCGAATCAGCCCCAGAACCCGAATCGGCCCCAGAACCCGAGCCAGGCCCGGAACCCGAACCTGCCGCACGAGATCCCGCCCTCGGCTGCGACGACTCCTCCCGGCCCCGTTCCGACGGTGAACTGGCTGCTCGTGATCGGCCTCGGTGCCATCGCTCTCGTTCGACCGATCACCAACACCGTCCTCGAGCAGATGGGGCTCGACCTCGGCCCCGTCGTGCCGCTCGGCTGGACCCTGGTCATCTCTCTGCTGTGGATCGCAGCGGTGGGTCTCACCCGCACGTCCCGACCGGTCCTCACCCTCACACTCACCGGGATCGCATACGCGATGTTCGCGCTGCTGCTCAGCGGGATCCTCTCGTCGCTCCTTCTCGACCATCTCCACGGGCCCCTCGCGAACCCCATCGCGATCGTGCCCATGCTGCTCACCAACGCCATATGGGGCGTGGTGACCGGGGCGCTCGCGCTGGCCGTGCAGACCGCACGGGGGAGCCGTCCGAGGACGACCGCGGGGGCTCGATGATGCGGCACCTCGGTCTGACTCTCCTGGGGCTGATCGGCGGCCTGCTCGCGGGAGTCGTGCTGCAGGACGTGCTCGCGCCCGTCCTCGTCAGCGGGGGAGAGGTGAATGCGCTCGGTCTGGTGCTGCTGCCCGTCCTGCTCCCGATCAGCGGCCTCGCCGGCGCGGGATTCGCGCTGACGCTCAGCCTGTCCCGGCGTTCACGCTGATCAGCGCGTACGCCTCCTCACCCTGAGGCGACTCCCTTCAGCCGCGGTGCTGCTGCCACCACAGCGCCGCCTGCACCCGGGAGTCGAGATCCAGCTTCATCAAGGCGTGGGAGAGGTGGGACTTCACGGTGGTGACCTCGACGAAGAGCTGCTTCGCGATCTGCTGGTTGGAGAGCCCCTGCGCGACGAGCGTGAGCACATCCTCCTCGCGGCGGGTGAAGGTCGGGTCCGCGGCGCCGGAACGCGTGAAGGCGCCGCTGTCCTGCGGTGACGCTCCTGGCGCAGGGAAACTGCCGGGACTCGATCCCGACCCGCTGTCGACTCTGTCGAGCCTGTCGTCCGCTCCCTCCGCAATCCCATGTCCCGGGCCCGCGGTGCCTGGGGACCATGAGTCTGCGGTGCCAGGGAGCCCCGCAGTCCGGCCGCGCGGCTGACCCCTGTCCCGGTC
The DNA here is from genome assembly GCF_003335205.1 of Brachybacterium sp. JB7. Classification (NCBI taxonomy): domain Bacteria; kingdom Bacillati; phylum Actinomycetota; class Actinomycetes; order Micrococcales; family Dermabacteraceae; genus Brachybacterium; species Brachybacterium sp. JB7. The sequence goes on from NZ_QPGN01000003.1 coordinate 185,340, forward strand.
CCTCAGCGCGCCCACCACCGCCCGTGTCGCCGCGGCGGAGAGCACCGCATCGCCACGGTGCACGTCCCGCACGGCGGCGAGGATCCGCTGGGGGTCCTCGGACTTCACGAGGTATCCGTCGGCCCCTGCCGCCAGTGCTCCGAGCACATAGTCGTCGAGATCGAAACCGGAGATCACGAGCACGTTCGCGCCGGTCTCGCGGAGACGCGGCGTGATCTCGATGCCGGTGGCGCCCGGCATGCGTACATCGGTGAGGACCACGTCCGGGCGGTGCTCGCGGGCGGCGGTGACCGCGGCATCGCCGTCGGCCGCCTCGGCGATCACGGTGATGTCCGCCGCGGAGTCCAGCAGAGCCACCAGGCCCGAGCGCACGGCGGGGTGGTCGTCCGCCACCAGCACGCGGATGGGCATCGAGGCGTCGTTCACGGTGTGACCTCCTGATTCGTCGAGGGGGATGTCGTCGCGGCGTCGCGCCTGGACGCGTCACGGGCGGAGGCGTCGGTACCGGCCCCGGCCCCCGGCCCGCCCTCCGCGTCGAGTTCCGTCGGGCACTCCCTTCCCGTGGCACACGACGGCAGATGCGCGAGCACCCGCCAGCTGCCGGCGTCCGGGCCGTCCGCGGGGGCGGGCCCGGAGGTCGCGCTGCCGCCCACGGCAGCAGCCCGGTAGGCGATCGCGCCGCGGCCCACCCCGGTGCCCGGCACGGAGGACTGCGCCCGTCGGTTCGTGAGCTCGAACGTCACCATCTCGGCCGCCAGGCCCTCCACACCCTCCGCGGTCGTCTCGTTTCCCGCACTCTCCACGCGCACCGCGAGCGTGATCGGGGCGAGCCCATGGCGCACCGCATTGGTGGAGGCCTCGGCGGCGATGCGCAGGAGTGCGGCCTGCACCGACGGCTCCACCCGGGAGGGGTCCTCCACCGCCGGGGCGATGCTCACGGAGGCGTCGGGATCGCGGCCGTGCAGGCGGGCGGTGAGCGACGGCCAGTCCAGGGTGACGGAGGGGAGCGTGGCGGAGTGCTCCGTGGAGAGCACCCCGATCATCGAGCGCAGGTCACGCAGGGCGGCGTGCGCCGAGTCCCGGGCCGTGGCCAGGGAGCTGTCACGGGCCTCGGGCTGCTCGAGGGAGGCGGCGAGATTCGTGTGCAGCGAGACGGCGCTGAGATGCCCGGCGATCACGTCGTGCAGGTCATGGGCGATCTTGCGGCGCTCGGTCTCCACGGCGTGGGCGGCCCGGGTGGCGGCGAGCTCGTGCTCCATCTCGGTGAGGCTCTCGGCGGTGACGCGGGCGTCGCGGTGATGGCGCACCTCCCAGCCCCACAGCAGCGGCGTGGAGACCACCAACGACGCGACCAGCACGACGACCAGGAGTATCGGTCCCGAGGCACCGAGGCCGACGGCGATCAGCAGGGCGAGCACGGCGAGGGAGATCGCGGTCCCCGTGGTGAAGCGGGCGAGGCGCTTGGAGCCGTGCATGATCGGTTCGAAGAGCGCTTCGAACAGTAGCAGGTAGGCGGAGATCTGCCCGCCCACGATCACCTCCGCCGCCGCCAGCGGACCCGCCACGACGAGGGGGAGCACCGGGAGGCGCCGCCTCCACACGAGGCTCGTGCAGGCGACCAGCAGGATCAGCACCGAGAACCAGCGCGGCCAGCCCTCCCAGCCCTCGACGAACCCCGAGTTCCGCGCGCCGGTCGCCGCCAGCAGCAGGACAGCCGCGGCGTATCCGGCAGCCATCAGCACGTCCTTGCGGGCGACCCGCGGGCGCGCGGGCACCGCGTCGGACGCGGGGGCCTCGGGCGGGTCGGCGAACATGCCCTGAGGCTACGCGGCCATAGGGCGAGGGAGCGCTCCAGCGGGCGCAGTCGGCACTTTGGGAGGAGGACGGCCGACGGGCGCTCGCGGAACCATGGATCCCATGGACTCACTGCCCGATGCCGCCGGACCGCTAGGTCTGGTCCTCCTCGCCCTCGTGGACTCCACCTCGATGGGAACGCTGGTCATCCCCGTGATCCTGCTCGTCGTAGGGCAGGGAGGGGCGCTGCGTATCGCGGGCCGCACCCTGCTCTATCTGGCGGTGATCGGCGTGTTCTACCTGGCGCTGGGCATCGCCCTGCTGGCCGGGCTGCTGCCGCTGATCGAGTCCTTCGGACACCTGCTGGACTCCCCGGTGGTGATGCTCGCGCTCGCGCTGCTCGGCGGCTTCCTGCTGTGGTGGTCCTTCCGCATCGACCCCAAGGCGGTCGCGAAGCGCGGCGGTGATCCCGAGGCTTCGGCGCGGAAGTGGACGGAGCGGGCCCGCCGTGCCTCGGGCCGTCCGTCGCTGCTGATCGGTCTCGCGCTGCTGGCCGGCGTCATCGAGGCGGCCTCGATGATCCCGTACCTCGCCGCGATGGGGATCATCGCCGACATGGGCGTCGGTCTGGGCCACGGAGCCCTCATACTCGTGGGCTACTGCGCGGTGATGATCGTGCCTGGTGCTGCGCTGTGCGGAGTCCGTGCCGCGCTCGGCGGCCAGGCCGACGCCTTCCTCGATCGGGCCCATGACTGGTCGGTGCGGCACGCCTCCAGTGCCTTCTCCTGGGCCGTGGGCATCGTCGGCGTGATCATCCTGCTGAACACCCTCGGCCCGGCGCTGAGCCTGTTCACCGGCGAGTAGGGCCGGTGCCCCGGGTCCCGCGCAGCGAACGGTAGGCGGTCCACGCCGCGCGGGCGGTGTCCGCGACCATGACCGTCGAGTCCCGACCTTCGCTCGGGTCGCGCCGCCGGGTGGTGACGGCGATGGTCAGGGCGAGGATCGCGAGCCCGAGCGCTCCGAACTCCACGGTCTCGCCCAGCAGCGCGACCACGAGCGCGAGACCGCTGCGGTCGTGCAGCGTCATGAGATGCTCCAGCTCGGCTGCGGGGATCGTCACCAGCAGGCCGAGCATGAGCAGCACGACGGCAGCGGTCAACCAGGGCAAGGTAGGGCGGCGATCGGAGCGCCCGGTCAGTGCGGCAACGGTCAGCATCGCGATGGCTGCGGCGAGCAGGCCGAGCCGCAGCACGGACGCTGTGCCGAGCAGGTTCGACATTCCCTCCGCCCCGCCGCCCTCCAGGGCACCGAAGGGGAGGGCCCGCTTGCCGATGAGCCCCACCAGGGAGCTGAGCGCGGCGAACAGGCAGCCGGTCACCCCGAATGTCATGGCGACCGGGGGCATGGAGCGGCGGCAGACGACGAGCAGGGCGAGGCCGGCGAATGGAGCCAGCAGGCCGAGGAGCTCGAGAACTCGGATCATGGGAACGTTCCTCCGATATGTTATGGCATGCGCGTGCTAAAACGCTACCGATCGCAGGCGGATCTGGCAAGAACGTGCTATAAAAAGGTGTGCCCAAGATCGTGGACCCCGAGCAGCGCCGCCGTGACGTCGTCGCGGCGGTGTTCCGTGTTGTCGCGCGCGATGGCCTCGCGCGCACCTCGTTGCGCAGCATCGCCGAGGAGGCCGGACTCGCGATCGGCTCCGTGCGCCACTACTGCGGCAGTCAACAGGAGATCCGGGAGCTCGCGATCGAGGCCCTCTCACGCGGCTTCGAGGAGCGGTTCCGTCGCCACCTCGAGGATCTCGCTGCTGTGCGATCCGGAGAGCTCTCCCGCCGCGCGCTGGTGCAGCGCGCTCTGGAGGATCTGCTGCCTCTGGACGCCAGCCGTCGCGCGGAGACCGCGGTGTGGCTCGAGTTCTCCCTGGCCGCCCGCACCGATCCGGACGTCGCCCCGCAGGTCGCACAGCTCTGGCACGGGATTGCCGAGATCGTCCGACGGATCCTCGCAGGCCTCGACGCGGCAGGAGCCCTGCGTGAGGGGGTGCAGGTCGATCTCGAGGCCGACGCCCTCGGTGCCCTGCTCGACGGGCTCGCCATCGGCGGGCTCGACCCCGATCATCTGCCGCCGCAGCGCTCACGCCAGGTGCTTGAGCAGCACCTCGCCGGCATCATGCGCCCCGACCTCCCCTGACGCGGTGGGAGTTCCCGGAGCGCCCCGAGCCTCAGGCGGGCACCCCCGCCTTCGCGTCCCGGAACAGGGTCATCAGCCGCGCCGCCTCCTCGGCGCCCGCCTCGCGCCCCGCCCGCATCCACGTGCGGGTGTCCACCACGTCCGGATCCGTCTCCAGCAGCTCCCGCACGGCTCCGGTGAACACGGTGTTCAGATGGGTGGAGACGTTGATCTTGGTCATTCCCGCGCGAATCGCGGCCTGGATGTCGGCGTCGGCCACGCCCGAGGAGCCGTGCAGCACCAGCGGCACCTCCACGGCGGCGGCGATCTCCTCGATCAGTGCGAGGTCGAGCAGCGCGGTGCGCTCGGTCATCGCATGGGAGGTGCCGACGGCGACGGCGAGCAGGTCCACCCCGGTGTCCGCGACGAAGCGAGCGGCCTCGGCCGGATCCGTGCGGGCGGTGGGGGAGTGCACGCCGTCCTTCCCACCCACCTCGCCGAGCTCCGCCTCGACGCTCACCCCGAGGTCATGTGCCGCCCGCACCACCTCTGCGGTGCGGGCCCGGTTCTCCTCATCGGGCAGCTTCGAGCCGTCGTACATGATCGAGCTGACGCCGAGGTCCAGCGCCTCGCGCACGAGGTCGAGATCGTCGGCGTGGTCGAGGTGGACCACGACGTCGGCCTCTGCGGCGCGCGCGATCTCGAGGGTGGCCAGGCCGATCGGGGCGAGCCCGCCGTGATAGCGGGCGGCGTTCTGGCTGATCTGCAGCACCACCGGGGTGCCGGCGCGAGCGGCGGCCGACGCGAAGGCCTCGGCGTTCTCCACATGGACCACGTTGAAGGCGGCGAGGCCCTCCCCGCGCGAACGGGCGGCACGGGCCGCGGGGGCCAGGGGGATCAGGGGCATGGGATCTCCTCGATCGAGACGGTGGGCAGGAGCCGCGTGGCGAGGCCGACATCGATCTGCCCGGCGACGGGGCAGGTCACAGCGCTCGCACTCACGGCGACGGCATGGCGCAGGACGTCCGGCAGCGGATCCGCGTCCATGAGCAGGCGGGCCGCGAGCACGGCCACGACGGAATCGCCCGCACCCGTGGGGTTACCGCTGATCGCCTCGGCCGGCACGGCCTGCCAGGCGGCGTCTCCCGCGGGGGTGCGGTGCACGCCGAGCATCCCGTCGGCCCCGAGGGAGCACACGACGGTGCCGGCACCGAGGTCGAGCAGGGCCCGTGCCGCAGCCAGCGGGGTGTCCTCGCCGGTCGCGGCGAGAGCTTCGCCGAGATTCGGCTTGAGCACATCGGCCCCGGCGCGCGCGGCGTCCAGCAGCGCCGGGCCCGAGGTGTCCACCAGCACCGGTCGCTCGTGCTCCCGGCACGCCTGCACGAGGCCGGCGAGCTGGTCGCCGTCGAGCCCGGGAGGCAGAGACCCGCTCAGCGTGACCGCGGCGATCCGGCGTGCGTCATCGGAGGGCTGCGGCGAGGTGTCGGAGCTCTGCGGCCCAGTGTCTGAGCTCTGCGGCGCAGCGTCGGAGGAGAGCTGGGCGCGGAGGCCCTCCTTCAGCTGCGAGCACTCGGCGGGGGAGAGGGCGGGTCCCGGCTCGTGGAACCCGGTCGCGCCGTCGGGCGCGACGACGGTGACCGTGCGCCGGCTGCTGCCGGAGATCGGGGTCCAGGCCTGCCGCACCCCGTCGGCCGCGACCAGCAGGTCACGGATCTCCTCGCCGGTCGCGCCGCCGAGCGGGCCCGCGCACAGCGCCCGTCGTCCCAGCTGCGCGAGCACCCGGGCCACGTTGACACCCTTGCCGCCGGGAGCCGCATGCACGCGGCGCACGCGATGCTCGGCGAAGACGGCGATCGTGTCCACCTCGTAGGTGAGATCCAGGGCGGGGTTCGGGGTGAGGGTGAGGATCATCCGACGGGCTCCGTGCGTCGGGCGCGGATCATGCCCAGCAGTCCCGCGCCCTGGCAGCCGGCCCACATGCCGAGCGAGGACGGCAGCACCGGGGGAGCGGGCACCACACCGAGCCGGGCCGCGATCGAGGAGCGCAGGGCCTCCAGCACGATGGAGCCGCCCTCGGCGAGGCCACCGCCGATCACCACCGGACGCGTGCCCACGCTCGAGATGATCGTGGCCAGCGCCTGACCGAGCGTGTCCAGCGCGCTGAACAGGATGGTCTCGGCCTGCGGGTCGCCGTCGCGGGCGCGATCGACCACCGCGCGGGCCGCGGGCCGGCCGCCGTCGGTGAGCACCAGCGGGTCCTCGCCCGCATCGACCAGCGCGGCGTAGCGGCGACCGATCGCGGAGGCGGAGGCCACTTCCTCCAGTCGCATCCTCTGCCCGGTGTACGGCTCCTCGACGAGCACCTGGCCGATCTCCCCGGTGAAGCGGTCGCCGAACACGGCGCCGTCGTGCACCACGGCGGCGGCGATGCCGGTGCCGATGGGCACGAAGAGGAGGTCGGCGACCGGGGGCAGTGACGGCGTGGTGGTGCTCTGGGTGAAGAGCCGGCCGGCGCCCCAGGCGGCCTCGGCCAGTCCGCCGGCGCGCACATCGTGGCCGAGGGCCAGCGGCGCGCCGACCTCTTCCCGCAGCATCGCCCCGAGCTCGAGGTCCTTCCAGCCGAGGTTCACGGCGAGCTCGACCACCTCTCGGTCCTCGTCGAGGATCCCCGGCACGGCGATGCCGACGGGCACCTCGCCGTCCAGCCCGGCCTGGGTGCGCACGGAGGCGGTCTCCCGTGCGATGAGCGCGCACAGGTCATGAGGGTCGCCGGGGGTGGGCAGGGAGTAGGGGATGCCGAGCGAGCCGTCGGAGCCGACCAGGCCGATCTTGGTGCGGGTCCCGCCGACGTCGACCCCGATCGCGCGGGTCACCACATCGCTCCTGGTGCCGGTCACGGCTCGAGGTGGACGGCGCGGGTGAGGTGGCGCGGGGAGTCGGGATCCATGCCGCGAAGCGCGGCGCGGCGCACCGCCCAGAGGTGCACGGCGACCAGCTGGGCCAGGGGGTCGGCCTCGGAGGCGACCCAGTCCGCGCCGGTCGCCGCGACCTGGTCCTGCAGTCCGTCGGGGGCGTCGCCGAAGACGTGGACGACGCGGCCCGGCTCGGCGATCGCGATCGGGCCGTGGCGGTACTCCATCGCGTAGTACGCCTCGGTCCAGGACTGGGTGGCCTCGCGCATCTTCAGCGCCGCCTCGTCCGCCAGGCCCTTGGTCCACCCCGTGCCCAGGAAGGTCACCTGCTCCGCGGTGACCAGCTCGTCGGCCGGTTCGGAGGACAGCACCTGCTCGGCGTCCGCGATCGCGGCGGAGAGGTCCTCCCCGAGGGAGGCGCGCAGCAGCACCAGCGCGGTGGTCGCGAAGCGGGTCTGGACCACGGAGGTCTCGTCGGCGAAATCGAGCACGATCTCGGAGCTCGCCTCCGCGGCGGCAGGCCCCTCGCCCACGGCGGTGATCAGCACCGAAGGTGTCGACGTCGCACGCAGCAGCGCGGTGATCTCGGTGGTGGTCCCGGAGCGGGAGAGCGCCACGATCCGGTCGTACTCGCGGGCGGGGGAGACCTCGGTCGCGGTGACCGCGTCGGTGACCCCGTGCCCGGCCGCCTCGCGCAGCGCCGCGTACGCCATGGCCATGAACCATGAGGTCCCGCAGCCGACGACCAGCACCCGCTCGCCCGGCCGGGGCAACCGGCCGCTCACCTCCGGCAGCACCTCGAGGGCGCGGCGCCAGGTCTCCGGCTGCGAGCGCAGCTCCGACTCGGTCGCCGTGAGGGCGGAGGTCGGGACGGCCGCGGTGGTGGTGGCGGACGAGGTGGTCATGGGGCCTCCCAGAACGAATCGAGCAGAACGAGTCGGGCAGAACGAGTCAGGTGGGCGGGCGGACCCACCCCAAATGCATGTTCCTGACTGTAGCTGCCCTAAACGAGCAAAAGCAATCATTCTGATCCGAGGGTCGTGCCCTTCTCGGGCGGCGACCGTGCGACCTGCCCGCGTACAGCGAGTAGCCCGGTCTGCCGGGCGGTAGCATGCGGGGACCGCGGCCCCGGACCGGCACGCCGCTCGAGATGCTCCAGGAGGGGACCAGGTGAAGTCTGTGCCGGAGTCTGCTCCGGGCGATCCCGGCCCCCGAGGCGCACGAGGGCGCCGTCACCGCCAGGACCTGGTGCTCGATCTCGTCATCGATGCCGGACACGTGAGCGTGGACGACCTGGTCTCGTCGCTCGGGATCTCCCCGGCCACCGCCCGTCGCGACCTCGACGCTCTCGCCGACCAGCAGCTGGTGATCCGCACCCATGGGGGCGCCTCCGCCAATCCCGACGCCAGCTCGCTGCCGATGCGCTATCGCGCCGCCCGCCATGCGGGCGCGAAGGAGGCGATCGCCCGCCGCGCGGTGGGCCTGGTCGACCCCGGCTCCGTGATCGGTCTGAACGGCGGCACCACCACCACGGCCCTCGCCCAGGAGCTCGCCGCCCGCGCCTCGTTCCGCGAGGCCGAGCGCCCCACCGTGCTGGTCACCAACGCGATCAACATCGCCCAGGAGCTCGCGGTGCGCAAGCACCTGCAGCTCGTCGTCACCGGCGGGGTGGTCCGTGAGTCCAGCTTCGAGCTGGTCGGATCCTGGGGCGAGCAGCTGCTCGCCCAGATCCGCATCGACACCCTCTTCCTCGGGGTCAACGCCGTCAGCGCCCGCGACGGCGCCGTCACCCATGACGAGTCCGAGGCCTCGATCAGCGCCCGGCTCATGGAACGCTCCACCCGGGTCGTCGTCGTGGCCGACGCGGAGAAGATCGGTGCCAGCGCGTTCGCGCGCATCACCCCCGCCTCGGGGATCCACGACCTCGTCACCGACAGCGCCGCGGACCCCGCCGCGCTCGAGGCGCTGCGCGAGTCCGGAGTGCGGATCCACCTCGCTGACCTCGATCCCGTCCACCAGGAGGCCGAGCAGGCATGAGCAGCGACGTCACCGTTCCCGCCCCCCACCGCGCGACGATCACCCTGTCGGATGTCGCCCGCGAGGCGGGTGTCTCGATCGCGACCGCCTCGTTCGTGCTCAGCGGGCGGGGAGGCAGCCGCTCCGCCGGTTCACCGGCCACGAAGGCCAAGGTGCGCGCGGCCGCGGAGGCCCTCGGGTACGTCCCCAACCGCAACGCCCAGGCGATGCGCACCGGCCGCGGCGGGGGCATCGTGCTGGCCCTGGGCACGCTGGACGACCCATGGGGCGTGCAGCTGGCCACGCAGGTGCGGGAGGACGCCCTCCCGCACGACCTGTCCACCCTGGTCCTGGCCGACGAGCGCTGGGTCGAGTACCTCTCCGGAGCCTCGGCCGACGCCGCCTTCATCACCAGCGTCGACTTCGTCGAGGAGGGGCCGGAGCGGGTGCGCCGCCTGGCCGCGACCACGCAGACCGGCATCGTCGCCTTCACCGCGCAGATGGAACCGGCCGGGTTCGACGTGATCTCCTCGACCCCGTACCAAGCGATCGCCCACGCCTTCGCCCGGCTGCGGGCCCGGCACGCGACGGTGCACCTGCTGGCACCGGAGCTGGGCGGTGGCGCGTCGCACACGTTCTCCCACCCGCGTGCGCTCGCCTTCCTCGATGCTGCTCGCGAGCACGGGGACCCGAGCCCGGAGAAGCACGTGCGCCTCACCCCCATCGGCGCCCGGGACACCTACCGCTCGAGCCTGGACTGGCTCTCCGGCCCGGACCGCCCCGAGGCCGTCATCTGCTTCACCGGGTACCAGGCGGTGGCCCTGCAGTCCGCCGCCGAGCGCCTGGGGATCGATGTTCCCGGGAGCCTCGAGATCATCTCGATCGGTGACGTGCCTGCCGAGTCCGAGTACTTCGACCCGATCAGCTACTACGGCGTGGACGACGTGTTCGCCCGCATCTCCGCCGTGGTGGTCGACGCCGCCCGCCACCGCGGCGAACGCCAGGGAGAGCTGCACACCTTCGAGTGGCAGTTCTTCCACGGCGCCACCACCCACGACGAGGACGACGAGGAATGAGCATGATGACCTCCTCCACCTGGACCCTTCCCGGCCTGCACCTCACGGACCTCACGCTGCCGGTGCCGCTGGACCACGCCCGGCCCGACTCGCCCACGATCGAGCTGTTCGCGCGCATCGTGGCCGAACCCGACGGGCAGGACCGCCCCTTCCTGGTCTTCCTCCAGGGCGGCCCCGGCTCCGAGGCTCCGCGCCCCGTGGAGGCTTCGTCCCCGCCGTGGCTCGCACGCGCACTGCGGGACCACCGGGTGGTCATGCTCGACCAGCGCGGCACCGGCCGCTCCGCCCCCGTCGGCCTGGACGCGCCGCTGCCGGACGGCGCGATCGACGGCGCCGCCACCCTGCGCGACGCGACCGCCGCCCAGCAGGCCGCCTATCTCACCCACTTCCGGGCCGACGCGATCGCCCATGACGCCGAGCTGCTGCGTGAGCATCTCGGTGCGCAGGCCTGGTCGCTGCTGGGGCAGTCGTTCGGCGGCTTCACCGCCCTGCGCTACCTCAGCGCTCACGCCGGCAGCGTCGACAAGGCCCTGTTCACCGGGGGTCTGCCGACGGTGGGACCCGATATGGACGCCGTCTACGCCACCACCTGGGACGGCATGATCACCCGCAGCGAGCGCTACTGGGCCCGCTTCCCCGAGGATCGCGAGCGCTTCCGTCGCCTCGCCGACTCCGCCGCGTCCGGCACCCTGCGCCTCCCGGACGGCCAGCGCGTGGGCGTCGAGCGTCTGCGCCGCCTGGGCCACCTGCTCGGCGCCTCCGGCGGGCAGGAGCGCCTGCACTACCTGCTGGACCTCGACCCCGCCTCCCCGGCGTTCCTGCACGACCTCGCCGCGGCCCTGCCCTTCGGCGGCCGCAATCCGCTGTACGCCGTGATCCACGAGAGCTGCTGGGCCGACGGGGTCGCGACCCGCTGGACCGCGGACCGCATGATGCCTGACGCCGTGCGCGAGGATCCGACCCTGCTGGCCGGCGAGCACATCCACCGCGACCTGTTCGCGGAGGACCCCGAGCTCGCGCCCTGGGCCGAGGCCGCGGATCTGCTCGCCGAGCACGAGTGGCCGCGGCTCTACGACGAGCAGGCGCTGCGGGCGGCCGACGTGCCCGGCGCAGCGGCCGTCTACTTCGAGGACGCCTATGTGCCGCGGCAGTACTCGCTGGCCACGGCCGAGATGCTGAGCGGTGTGCACCCCTGGGTGACCAGCGAGTACGAGCACAACGGCCTGCGCGCGAGCGGTCAGGGCGTGATCGACCACCTGCTCGACCTCGCCACCGGCCGCCGCGCCGCCTGACGCCCCGCGGGCGATGCGCGCCCCGGAAGAGTGCGCCGTGTCGATCCTCGCGCCTGAGCGATTTCGGATGTTTGACTGGGTGCGTGAATCTTCGGCAGTACCGGCCGGCTGATGCTGGCGCTCTGACCGCGTTCTTGCGCGAGGTCGATCTGACGTTGAGCGGCTTGGATGAGTCGAGCGTGAGGCTATGGGTCGAGCGTGACCGGAGCGGTGAGATCGTCGGGAGTACGGGCTACGAAGTCAGCAGGGACGGCCACCATGCGTTGATCCGCAGTGTGGCCGTCAGCCCGGCCCAGCGGTCTCGTGGGCGGGGGCGCGCTCTCGCGATGTTCGCGCTCGAGCGTGCCGCTGAAGAGGGCTCTACGAGGGCGTGGTTGTTCAGTCGGCGCTCGGGGCCCTTCTGGCAAGGACTGGGGTTCGAGTCTGCTGACCGCGGCGACCTCGCGGAGGTCCTGGCTGACTCGCATCAGGTTCGCTTGTTCCGACAAAGCGGTCAGCTGGCCCGTGAGGTCGCGTGGTCGCGACCTCTGAGCTCTGGGCGGGATGCGCAGGACGAGCTGTTATTCGTGGATGCCTCTCAACAGTTCCCTCATGATCGGGCCGCTTCGACCGGCACCTCGGACCTCGCTGAGCCACGCTGAGCGATGTGTGGAGCCGTCCGGATAGATTTCTCCTATGCCGACATTCCCTCCCCTCCTGCAACCGGGGGACTTGGTGCGAGTGATCGCTCCGTCTCTTTCTCGCTCCTGGGTGACGGAGCACGACCACACGTCGATCATCGAGAAGCGCTTCGCCTCGATGGAATTGCGGTTGAGCTACGGACGCCACGTCGATGAGCGCGATGCCTTCGGCTCCTCGTCGATCGCCTCGCGGGTCACTGATCTGCACGAGGCTGTCGCGGACCCGGAGGTGCGCGCAATTCTCACGGTCATCGGGGGTACCAACAGCAACGAGCTTCTCCCGCACCTGGATTTCGACCTCTTCGCCGCGAATCCCAAGATCCTCTGCGGCTACTCTGACATCACTGCTTTGCAGTGTGCGGTCCTGGAACGTGCGGGGCTCGTGACCTACAGCGGCCCGCACTGGTCCAGCTTCGGCATGCGCGACCACTTCTCCCAGACCCAGACGGGGTTTCATCGAGCGCTGTTCGAGGGGGCGCCGTTCGAGGTCGAGTCTTCGAAGGAGTGGACGGACGATCTCTGGTTCCTCGATCAGGAGGACCGGCATCTCGAGTCTGACGGCGGCTGGTGGACGCTGCAGGCCGGGTCAGCGGAGGGGCGCGTGGTCGGGACGAACCTCTGCACACTGAATCTGCTTCAAGGCACCCCGTACATGCCTTCGCTCGAGGGCGCGCTGCTCGTCCTGGAAGATGACTCGGCGAGCGATGCCGCGGAGTTCGCTCGCAACCTCACGTCGCTGCTGCAGCTTCCGGATGCCGACGGCGTGCGGGGGCTCGTCGTCGGGCGGTTCCAGCGTCGATCCGGAGTGACGCGGGATCTTCTCGCGGAGATCATCGCGCGACAACCGGCACTTGCCGGAAAGCCCGTGCTGGCCGGCGCCGACGTGGGACACACTATGCCGTTGGCCACCCTGCCGATCGGCGGGCGGGCAGAGTTGGTCGTCGGCAGCGAGGCTCGATTCCGGATCGTGGAGGGCTAAGGGGGCGAACCGGGTCGGGCTGTATGAGGGCCCAACCGGCTTCACACGTCGAGATCCGGCTCCACCGAGCTGATGACCTTGTTCTTCTTCCGGGCGTACTCGATCTCGCGTCGCGTCGCGGACCCGATGTAGCCGGCTTCGCTCACCACGCGGACCTCGTCCGCCAGGTCGATCCTTCTCAGATGCAGCTCGCCCAGCGCGGCCCGTCGAGCGGGCGTCAGCTCTTCGCTGATCGTCTCCGGGCTGAGCACGATGACTCCCAGGGAAGTCAGCCGTCGCCGCTCTCCAGGGGTATCGACTGATCGGCATGACGATCTGCATGAGTGACCTCACTCACTGAATGTCCCCAAAAGGCCCGTGTACGGCCGTGTCCACTTGTGGATGTCGACCAGTGGTCGGGAACGGCTCGACTTATTAGTGCGATGCAACTAATAATGTTCGCCGTGGCCGTTCCGTGCGGCCCGCACTGATGCGAGGCCCCACTGCGTGCTCGCGAACCCTGACGAAGGAGTCCACCTCGTGACGATCCAGGAACCCCGGGCGGGCTTCGCTCCGGACCCGACCATCGACCTTGAGGGCAGCCCGAACCGCATCGGGCCGAAGCTGCCGATCCCGCACCTGGGGATCAAGCCCGAGGCCAAGCGCCCCATCTGGTTCATCGCCGGCATCGTGCTCGCTCAGTTCGGCATCTACGTGGCCCTGCTCGGGCCGGCGACGGTCTCGATCCAGCTGAAGGCGCAGACCCTCACCACGGACGCGGCCGAGCAGGTGGCGATGACGGCGATGGTCATCGCGCCCGGTGCGCTCGCGGCGGTCATCTTCAATGCGATCGGCGGGCGCATCTCGGACCGCACCACCTCCGGTCTGGGCAGACGCCGCCCCTGGATGGTCCTCGGCATCATGGGCCTGACGCTCTCACTGCTGCTCATCGCCCTCGCCACCGGCCCCCTCATGATGGCCATTGGGTGGTTCCTGTCCCAGGCCTGCGCGAATCTCGCCTTCGCCGCCTTCCTCGCGTCCGTCGCGGATCAGCTGCCCGCCGAGCAGTACGGCAAGACCTCCGGCCTGATCGGCATCGCGCAGAACTCGGCGGTCATGGTCGCGACCTGGCTGAGCGCCGCCTTCTCCAGCAACATGCTGCTGCTCTTCATGGTCCCGGCAGTGCTGGGCCTGGTCCTGGTGTCGGTGTACGCCCTGATGCTCCCGGAGCCGGTGCTCAAGGCGAACCGCTATCCGTTCAACCTGCGAGAGCTCGTCGCGACCTTCTGGACCAATCCGGTGAAGCACCCGGACTTCGGTCTGGCCTGGTGGGGCCGCTTCCTCATCATCCTGGCGTCCTACCTCTTCATCACCTTCCGCCTGTTCTACATGACCAACCACCTCGGCCTCTCCGCCGGGGCCGCAGCGGCTGCGGTCGCCGTCGGGGTCACGGTCTACACCGTGGCCTCGATGGTCGCGGGTCTGCTGGCCGGGTGGCTCTCCGACAAGCTCGGCCGACGCAAGGTCATGGTCGCCGTCTCGATCCTCGTCTTCGGCATCGGCACCTACGGCCTCCTGCACGTCGACACCGTCACCGGCTTCTACGTGTGCGAAGCGATCATGGGTATCGCCTATGGCATGTACCTCGCCGTCGATCTCGCCCTCGTGTTCGAGGTGCTCCCGGACCGCGAGAACGCCGGCAAGGATCTGGGCGTGTTCAACATGGCCAACGCCCTGCCCCAGTCGCTCGCGCCGGGCGTCGGCGGGTTTCTTCTCGCCAAGCTCGGAGGCGGCACCGACTTCACGGCGCTGCTGGTTGCCGCGGCCATCTCGGCCCTCTTCGGGGCGGTCCTCACGATGTTCATCCGCGGCGTGAAATAGTGGGCGTCTGACAAGGCACGGCTGGGACGGGACACCTCGTCCTGGCCGTTCCTCGTCGTCCCGGAACTGGTGGACGCCGCGAGCCGAGAAGAACGATGAGCCGAGGAGAGCGATGAGCACTGCTGCTCACGACGGGCGATCCGTGCGCCGGCGCCCCGGGCGTCCGCGCGGCCAGGATTCGGCGGTGGTGCGCGAGGCGGCATTGCGCGCGGCGATCGACCTCATCGCCCGGCAGGGCTTCGCCGCGACCTCGATGGCGCAGGTCGCGGCGGCCGCCGGCATCTCGCCCTCCGGTCTCGCCCATCACTTCTCCTCGAAGAAGGCGTTGCTCGGAGCGGTGCTCGATCACCGCGACGCCGCGGACTCCGACCCGCGAGCGGCGTTCGGCGACGGTCCCTGGGCCGATTTCGAGCACCTGACTCATGTGGCGCAGCTGAACCAGGGCAGGCGCCAGCTCGTGCATCTCTACACCACGATGATCGGCGAGGCCGCGACGGCCGAGCATCCTGCGCACGAATGGATGCTGGGCCACTACTCCGTCGTCGTCGGGATGCTCGTCGACGGCATACGAGCGGCACAGCGCGAGGGCCACGTGCGGGCCGACGCCCCTGCTGAGCGCATCGCTCGCACGACGGTCGCTCTGATGGACGGCCTGCAGGTGCAGTGGCTGCTGGACCCGGAGATCGACATGGGTGCGGCCATGGCCGAGCACGTCGAGGAGCTCAAGCAGAAGTGGAGCACCGCGGGCGCCTGAGACGGCTGCTGGTCGCGTCGGCCGAGCCGGCTGCGCTGGTCGCGTCGGCCGAGCTGGCTGCGCTGGCTGAGCCGACTGCGTCGGCTGCGTCGGCCGAGGCGCCGCCAGGTCAGACGTCGACCGCGAGCCGGAAGCCCTTGTTGCCACTCGCATCCTCCGCCGCGGTCGCACTGCGCGCAGCGACGCGATAGCGGTTGCAGTACGAGTCGTGGCACAGGTACGAGCCGCCCCGCATCACGCGCACGTCGCCGGTCATCGAGGAGGCCTGTCCGGTGGTCCAGGGGTCGCTGCACCATTCCCAGACGTTCCCCGCCACCTCGTACAGGCCGAAATCGTTGGGAGGGAACGAGCGCACCGGCGCTGTCGCGAGATATCCGTCCTCGAGCGTGTTGCGCACGGGGAAGGCACCCTGCCAGATGTTGCAGCGGTGCTCACCGCCGGGAGTGAGCTCATCGCCCCAGGCGTAGCGGGCCTGGTCCAGGCCCCCACGGGCCGCTTTCTCCCATTCCGCCTCCCGGGGCAGACGCATCCCGCACCACTGTGCGAAGGCCTCTGCGTCCCGCAGCGAGACGTGCACGACGGGATGTTCGGCGCGCTCGGCGACGTTCGATCCCGGTCCCTCGGGCTGGTCCCAGCGCGCGCCCTCGACCGCGCGCCACCAGGGCGTCCCCGGAGGCTTGCGGCTCGCCCGGCGCAGCTCCTTCTCGAGCAGCGCGGCGAACACGAAGGACCAGCCGAACTCCTCGGCCTCGGTGACATAACCGGTCTCGTCCACGAAGGCGGCGAACTCCGCGTTGGTCACGCAGGTCGGATCGATCCGGAATGCCGGCAGGTCGACGGACCGCACGGGGGACTCGCCATCGCCAGGATTGCGGTCCCGATCCTCGGTGCCCATGCGGAAGGAGCCCGCAGCGATCGTCACCGCGCGCTCGGCGCGGGCGCGCACGGCGTCCGTCGGAGCCGCCCACGCATGAGAGGTCGAGGGAGCCGACGCCGTCGGCCGAGTGGCAAGGCCCCCGCCCGACGAAGGAGGCTCGGCACCATGCATCGATTCGCGCCCGGCGGCGCAGCAGGACGCCACGGCGGCGGGCGCGGCGTCGGGTGCGGCATCAGAGGCGGGGGCGTGCGTGGGGTCGCGACGATCGCGCGGGGCAGTCATACGGACCACCGTATGCCGCCGCGGGCCGGGACGGCTGACCCGCCGTCCCCGTACGGCGAGGACGGTGCTGACGAGGAGCGTGCTGACGAGAAGTGTGCTGGCTCCTCACGTCGTCCGGCACTGGACGCGACCTGCAAGGATGCCGCAACACCTCCGATGTGTCCGCGTAGGGTTCTGGGAAACATCCCTCGATGATCATCGCGTGGCCAGGGAGGGCCCTTCCCGAGGAGGAGCCGGATCGAAGCGCGCCCGTGTCGCCCTCGCCGATGCCTACCTGGGGCTCCTCAGGGATCTGAGTGCATGAACACAGATCCGCGACCTCGATGTATTGGCGAGTAAACGATCCCTTGCTACGTTAGGGTGCACGTCACACCGGCCGGCATTTCCGGACCTCAACGATCCGATGTCTTCCTGCAGTGTCTTCCTGCAGGGAGACGCGTGAGCGGCCCCCTCCGATGAAGCGGGATGACAGTGGAACCACCTCTCCTCGAAGTGCGCGGGATCAGCAAGAGCTTCCCGGGCGTCAAAGCCCTCCAGGGCGTCGAGTTCCAGCTCGACGCCGGGGAGGTGCTCGTGCTGGTCGGCGAGAACGGCGCCGGCAAGTCCACGCTCATGAAGATCCTCTCCGGCATCTATGCGCGGGACGAAGGCACGATCGCGGTCGACGGCCGCGAGGTCGACATCACCGGGCCGGCCGACGCCCAGGAGCTGGGGATCAGCATCATCCACCAGGAGATGAACCTGATGCCCGACCTCACGGTCGCGCAGAACATCTATCTCGGCCGTGAGCCCCGCAGAGGCCTGATGCTCGACGAGAAGGCCCTGAACCGGCAGGCCGCCGCGCTGCTCGGCGATCTGGGCATCCAGCTGGATCCGCGCACCAAGGTCTCCACCCTCACGGTCGCCGCCCAGCAGATGGTCGAGATCGCCAAGGCGCTGTCCGTGGACGCGCGAGTGCTGATCATGGACGAGCCCACCAGCGCCCTGACCGACACCGAGGTGGAGACCCTGTTCGGGCTGATCGAGTCCCTGCGCGCCTCCGGCACCGGGATCATCTACATCTCCCATCGGATGGAGGAGCTCAAGCGCCTCGCCGACCGGGTGACCGTGCTGCGGGACGGCCAGTACATCGGCTCCCTGGACCGCGACGAGATCGATGTGCCCACGATCATCGAGATGATGGTGGGCCGCACGATCGACACCGGGTCGAAGCCCGAGCCGTTCGACACGGCCGGTCGCGACGTGGTGCTGAAGGTCGACGGACTGAGCACGAGGACCCTGCTCAAGGACGTCGGCTTCGAGCTGCACCGCGGGGAGATCCTCGGCTTCGCCGGCCTGATGGGCGCCGGGCGCACCGAGACCGCGCGGGCCATCATCGGCGCCGACCCGTCCACCAGCGGGCGAGTCGAGATCAACGGTCGCGTGGCCCGGATCCGTCAGCCCGCAGACGCGGTGCGTCACGGGATCGGATACCTCTCCGAGGACCGCAAGAGCCTCGGCCTGCTGCTCGAGCAGTCCGTCACCACCAACACCATCGCCGCCTCCCTCGGCCGCTTCTCGGGCCTGCTCGGGATCATGAACGACCGTCGGGCCCGACGCGTCGCGCAGCAGCACGTGGAAGACCTGCGCACCCGGACCCCGAACGTCGAGCAGCCCGTGAAGCTCCTGTCCGGAGGCAACCAGCAGAAGGTCGTCATCGCCAAGTGGCTGGTGCGCGACTGCGACATCCTCATCTTCGACGAGCCCACCCGAGGCATCGACGTCGGCGCGAAGGAGGAGATCTACACGCTCCTCCAGAAGCTCGCCGCCACCGGCACCTCGATCATCGTCATCTCCAGCGAGCTGCCCGAAGTGCTCCGCCTGTCCCATCGCATCGTCGTGATGGCCAACGGCCGGATCACCGGGACCCTCGCCAGCGAGGACGCCACCCAGAACTCGATCATGGACCTCGCCACGAGGTTCGATGCCGCAGAAGGAGCCGCAGCATGAGCAGCAGCGAGAACGGCGCAGCCGTCGCCACGGAGGCGAGAGCGGGCGGCACGACCGCCGCGCCCTCCACTCCCGCCTGGAGGGCCTGGCTCCAGCAAGGTCTCGCCTTCGGCACCCTGATCGCCCTCCTCCTGTTCTTCTGGGCGGCGAGCCCGCGCTTCCTGACCTGGTCGAACATCTCCGGTGTGCTGCTGGCCACCGCGGTGATCGGCATCCTGGCGCTGGGCACCACCTTTGTGATCACCACCGCCGGGATCGACCTGTCCATCGGGACCGGCATGACCCTGTGCTCGGTGATGACAGGCATCTTCGCCGTGGACCTCGGGCTGCCGATGCCGCTCGCGGTGCTGCTCGGAATCCTCACAGGCGGAGTGATCGGCCTGCTCAACGGGCTCAACGTCGCGATACTGGGGCTGCCTCCGTTCATCGCCACCCTCGCGATGATGATGATCGCCCAGGGCCTCGCCCTCGTGATCTCCGGCGTCTCCCCGATCTACTTCAACGACGTGCCCTCCTTCCAGAGCATCGCGCTCGGCACGCTGATACCGGGGCTCCCCAACGCCGTGCTGATCATGTTCCTGGTGGCCGCGCTCGCCTGGTTCCTGCTGTCCAAGACGATCTTCGGCCGGATCACCGTGGCCATCGGCTCCAACGAGGAGGCGGCGCGCCTGTCCGGCATCGACACCCGTCGCTGGAAGCTGATCATCTACATCGTCGCGGGCCTGTTCACGGGTGTCGCCGGCGTGGTGATGGCCTCCCGCCTGGGCTCCGCACAGCCACAGCTGGGCGTGGGGTACGAGCTGCAGGCCATCGCCGCCGTGATCATCGGCGGCACCTCCCTGATGGGCGGCCGCGGTTCGATCACCGGCACCCTGATCGGCGCGCTCATCATGAGCGTCCTCATCAACGGGCTGCGCATCCTCTCGATCCAGACCGAGTGGCAGAACGTCGTGGTCGGCATCGTCATCGCCCTCGCGGTCTTCTTCGACACCCTGCGCAACAAGAGGTCCGCCTGAGGCCCCGGCCGAAGGAGCGTCCGACGAGCACCACCGCCACGACCTCCGTCACCCCCACCAGTTCCACCGCCCGCAGCCCCACCCCAGCCCGCAGCACCCGGCCTCCCGCACCGACGCGAGGAGCCCGCCCCACCCACGAGGTGCCGGATCCGGCACCGAGGATCGGAGTCACGATGGAGTTCACCCGAAGGTCCGGTATCACGGCGCTCGCCGCCGCACCCCTGCTCGTCGCCCTGTCCGCCTGCAACCGCGGAGGCGGTGAGGGCGGTGAGGACGCACTCGACATCGCCCTCATCTCCAAGGGCTTCCAGCACCAGTTCTGGCAGGCCGTGAAGAAGGGCGCGGAGGAGGCCGCCGAGGAGCACGGCGTGACCATCAGCTTCGACGGCCCCGCCGCCGAGACCGAGATCGACAGCCAGCTGCAGATGTTCCAGGCGGCCATCGACCGCGCCCCCGATGCGATCTGCTTCGCGGCCCTGGACCCCGAGGCCTGCGTGCCTCTCTACGACAGAGCCGAGGGCGCGGACATCCCGATCGTCGAGTTCGACGCCGGCTGCGACAGCGACTACTCCCAGAACCTCGCAGCCACGGACAACAAGGCCGCCGGGGCGATCGCCGCTGAGCACCTCGCCGAGGCCATCGGCGGCAAGGGCGAGATCGCGATCGTCGCGCACAGCCAGATCAACGCCACCAGCGTGGACCGGCGCGACGGCTTCGTGGAGTACATCGAGGAGAACAATCCCGACATCGCGATCGTCGACATCCAGTACGGCGACGGCGACCATCTGAAGTCCGCTGACGTCGCCAAGGCCATGATCGGCGCGAACGACCTGGTGGGCATGTACGGCACCAACGAGGGCTCGGCGATCGGCGTCGTCAACGCGGTCAAGGAGCTCGGCCTGAGCGGCGAGGAGATCAAGGTGGTCGGCTTCGACTCGGGCTCCGCGCAGCAGGAGGCGATCCGCGACGGCGTCATGCTCGGCGCCGTCACCCAGGATCCGCAGTCCATCGGCCGCCTCACGGTCGAGGCCGCGATCTCCGCGGTCAAGGGGGAGGACCTCGAGGAGTTCACCGACACCGGCTCGTACTGGTACGACGCCGACAACATCGACGACGACGAGATCCAGGCGATGGTCTACGACTGAGAGGCCCCGACCGGCCCGGCCGGCCTGACAGAACTGGCCGGGCCGGCCGCTCCGACCGGCTCGCGGTCCTGCTCCCGCCCTCCGCTTTCCGCTTTCCGCTCTCCCGCGATCCCACCACTCCACCGAAAGGCCCACCACCCATGCTCACCGGCATCGACCCCCTGCTCTCCGGCGACCTGCTGCGGCTCCTCGACCACATGGGGCACAACGACACCCTGCTGGTCACCGACGCCCACTACCCCTCTCATGCGATGGGTGTGCCCGTGATCGATCTGGCCGTCCCCTCACCGGAGGCAGTGCGCGCCGTGCGCACCGTGCTGCCCGTGGACATGTACGCAGGCCCGTCCGTCACCCTCATGACGCCCGAGCCCGGCACCGGCGAGGAGGTGCAGGCCGAGATCCAGGAGGCCGCAGCCGCACGAGCCGACCGCATCGCATGGATCGACCGCTTCGACTTCTACGACCGTGGCCGAGAGGTCTTCGCGGTGCTGCGCACCCTGGAGACGCGCAAGTACGGCTGCGTCATGCTGCGCAAGGGCGTGGTGGGGGACGACGACGCCTGAACCGCGTGTGACGGTTGTCACCGGCACGCTTCGTTGTTAGCGTCGACGGGGCGCGCAGAGCGCCGAAAAACGTTTCCGCGTGCACCGCACGACGTGGTGCGGTGCCTTCGGCGCCGCGCGCGACCAGACCCGACGACGATGACGGAGGAACGCGCCGTGACGCACCGAGCCCCGCAGCAGAGCGACCAGAGCCGACAGGACCGCACAGGCAAGGACGGGAAGAAGCCGGGGCGCCGCCGTGTGCTCGCCTCCCTGGGCGCCCTGCCCGCCGGGGCGGTGCTCGCCACGGCCGGTGCGGCCCAGGCCGCTCCCTCCGGACGGGGCGGGCGCGCCGCCGAGGGGGACTTCTCCCTCGGCGTCGAACGCCTCCAGGAGCCCGAGGCGCTGGAGACCCTGCGCGATGCGAACGTCGGCCTCATCACCAACCCCACCGGCGCCGATCGCGAGCTGCGCTCCACGATCGACATCCTGGTCGCCGCGCAGGAGGAGGGCGGATTCACGCTGACCGCGCTGTTCGGCCCCGAGCACGGGGTCCGCGGGGCCGAGCCCGCGGGCGGATCCGTCGGCGACTACGTCGACGAGAAGACGGGCCTGCCGGTGCGCTCGCTGTACGGCGACACCCAGAAGCCCACGCCGGAGATGCTCGAGGACGTCGACGTGCTGATCTTCGACATCCAGGACGTCGGCGTCCGCTATTACACGTACATCTGGACCCTCTACTACGCGATGGAGGCGGCGGGGGAGAACGACAAGCGCTTCATCGTGCTGGACCGCCCGAACCCGCTGGGCACCGACATCGAGGGCTTCCTGCTCGAGCCCGAGCTGTCCTCCTTCGTGGGTCTGCGGGAGATCCCCCAGACCCACGGCCTCACCGTCGGCGAGCTCGCCTCGCTGTTCAACGGCGAGTTCCTCGACAAGGCCGTGGACCTCGAGGTCCTCGAGATGACCGGGTACGACCCGTCGGCCCCGCCCATCCAGGAGCTGCCCTGGGTGCTGCCCTCCCCGAACATCCCCACCCCGGACACCGCCGTGGTCTACGCCGGCACCGGACTGATCGAGTCGATCAACGTCTCCGAGGGGCGCGGCACCACCACCCCGTTCCTCTGGTTCGGTGCCCCCTTCATCACAGAGGCCCAGGTCGACGCGATCATCGCCGATCTGCAGGCCGCGAAGCTGCCCGGCGTGCTGTACCGACCGATGTTCGCCACCCCCACCACCTCCAAGCACGCCGGGGAGTTCTGCGGCGGCCTGCAGCTGCACGTCACCGACGCCGCGGCCTACGAGCCGGTGCGCACCGGCATCCACGTGCTCGCCGCGCTGTTCGCGAACGTCGACGAGGTCGACTGGCGCGAGGAGGAGGACTGCCGCACCGAGGACGACGTGTGCTGGATCGACAAGCTCTCGGGCACCAAGCGCACCCGCACGATGCTCGAGGCCGGCAAGAGCGCCGAATCCATCGTCACCGCGTGGAGGCGCGATGCACGCCGCTTCCAGCTGACCACCGAGCGCTACCGTCGCTACTGAGGAGCAGCCCATGACACCCCGCATCCCTCACCCTCGCCCCCCGCAGACCCCCGCTTCGGCCTCCGCCGCCCCGCCCTCCGGCTCCGCGGATCGCACCCTTCTCACCCGTCGTGCGTTCGGCGCGGCCGCGCTCGCCGGGGGAGCCTTCGCGGTGCCCGCTGCCGCCCGAGCCGACGGCGCGCGGCAGGAGGAGCGGATCGACGAGCTGCTCGCCGCCCTGAGCATCGAGCAGAAGATCGGTCAGATGTTCGTGGCCGTCGGATACGGCGCCACGGCGGACGAGCCCCACGAATCCAACACGAGCACCACCGGCGTGGACACGATCGCCGAGATCGTGCGCACCCACCACGTGGGCGGCCTCATCTACTTCACCTGGAGCGAGAACCTCGAGGACATCGAGCAGGTCGCGACGCTCTCGAACGATGCGCAGACCGCCGCGCTCGACGCCGGTGGGATCCCGCTGCTCATCAGCGCCGACGAGGAGCGGGGCGTCGTCTACCGCCTGCCCGCTCCTGCCACGCCGCTGCCCGGAGCGATGGCCCTCGGCGCGACGGGGTCCCGGGCCCATGCCCGACGGGCCGGGGAGATCGTGGGCGCCGAGATGCGCGCCGCCGGCCTCCACCAGGCCTTCGCCCCCGTGGTCGACGTCAACGTCGAAGCGCAGAATCCTGTCATCGGAGTGCGCTCCCTGGGCGCGGATCCGGCCGCGGTCGCCCGCCTCGGCACCGCCCAGATCCTGGGCCTGCAGGGCGCGAACTGCTCGGCCGCCGCGAAGCACTTCCCCGGCCATGGCGACACCGCGACCGATTCCCATGTGGGGCTGCCGGTCATCGATCACACCCGCGAGCAGCTCGACGAGCTGGACCTGCCGCCCTTCCTCGCCGCGATCGAGGCGGGGATCGACTCGATCATGACCGCGCACATCATGGTCCCGGCGCTCGACGACTCCGGAGTGCCCGCGACCCTCTCGCACCCGATCCTCACCGGGCTGCTGCGTGAGGAGCTCGGCTACGACGGCGTCATCGTCACCGACTCCCTCGCCATGGAGGGCGTGCGCACGCTGTTCTCCGACGACCGGGTGCCGGTCGAGGCGATCCTCGCCGGCGCGGACCAGATGCTCATGCCGCCGGACCTCGCCGCCGCGATCGGCGGCGTGCGCGACGCGGTGGCCGGCGGCGAGATCACCGAAGAACGTCTGGACGCGTCGGTGCGCCGCATCCTCGCCCAGAAACTTCGTCGCGGACTGTTCGAGGGGGTCGAGGTCGATGCCGCCGCCGCGACCGGCACGGTCGGCGCACGACGCGCGATGAGCTCCGCCCGGTCCATCGCGGAGGACTCCCTCACCCTCCTCGCCGACGACGACGGCACCCTGCCGCTCGAGGCTGGAGCGGCGGTGCTGGTCACCGGGGCGGGCAGCGACGCGAAACTTCGGGTCGCCGCCGATGCCCTCGAGGATCAGGGCTTCGCGGCCACCGTCGTCGCGACCCCGACGATGGACGCCACGGAGATCGACCAGGCGGCGACGGCGGCTTCCGAGGCCGACGCAGTGCTGGTGTTCACCTCGTCCTCCGCGTTCACCACGCCGGACGAGCAGGTGGCCCTGGTGACGGAGCTGGCCGCGGGGGAGGCGCCCGTCGTGCACGTCTCGCTGCGCAACCCCTACGACGTGGTGCACGTCGGGCCGGTCGACGCCTCCCTCGCCGCCTACGGCGACTCTGATGCGTCGCTCCGCGCCGTGGCCGGGATCCTCGCCGGGACCGTCAGCCTGCGCGGGAGGCTCCCGGTCGCGATCCCCACGGCCGACGGCACGGGGGAGGCGTACCCGCTCGGTCACGGCCTGCGCTGACCGGCTCAGGCCTCGCGCTGACCGGCTCGGTTCGTGCGCCGACCGGCTCGGGCAGGTGCTGACGGGGCTTGACCTGCCTGGGCCGGAGCGCCCGCCGGATCAGCCGGGGATGCCCGCGTGCTCCTCGGCGGTCCGCTCGGGATCGGTGCTGTCGGGATGCCCGACGGGCGTCGCGCCGTGAACGGCCCGACTGTCCTGTCCGCCCGGAACGCTCGCGTCGGGCTCGAGGTCGCGCAGCGCGTCGGCCTCGCGGGCGAGCCGGCGGCGTCGGGCCTGCACCCAGGCGGTCGTGAACACGCTGCCGGCCAGCAGCAGCACCACGGTCATCATGGTGATGACCACCGCGAAGGTCGCCGGCAGCGAGACCAGCGAGATGAGCGCGCTCGAGGTGATGATGCCCAGCGCGCTCGCGGTGCGCAGCAGCGCGAACACCTCGGCGCGGTGCTCGGGATCCACCAGGCGATCCAGGATCAGCGAATAGTAGGTGGCCAGCGGTGCGAGCACGGCGCCCACGAGCAGCGCTCCCACCACGGTGGCGGCCACCGAGTTGCCGAACCCGACCGACGCCACGCCGAGCGCGGTGATCGCGAGCCAGGCCAGGACGGTGCGCCGACGCGGCACGCGGTTGCGCACGCTCACCCAGACCCCGCCGCAGATCGAGGTCACGCACAGCGCGACGGGGAAGAGCACGCCCCATGTGGCGGGCAGGCCGAAGGACACCGCCATCGAGACGGCGCCGATCTCGATCGCGGAGATCGCGGCCGCGCTCGCCGCGGCGCACGTCAGCCACAGGGCGATGCTCGGGGTGAGGCGCATGCGGCTGCGCCGCCTCTCCGGGCCGGGCGCAGTGGCGCTCGCGACGCGGGGCAGCAGGAACATCGGGCCCATCCCGAGCACCACCATCGACCAGACCGCTGCCTGCGGGGAGATCCCGCCGAGCGCTGCCGCGAGCACCGGGGACGCCACGAAGGTGACCTCGTTGAGGGTCGCGGCGATCCCGAGCGCGCGTGGCAGCCGCGAGGCGGGCACCAGGTGGTTCAGCACGGCACGCAGGGTTCCGAAGGCGGCGCCGTTGACGAGCCCGGCCAGCGCCGCACCGCTCACCACGAGCGCGAAAGGTGCTCCGATCCCGGCGAGCACCGCGATCGCCACCAGGGCGAGGGTGCGCAGGCCGATGAGCACGCGCACGAAGGGCACGGGGGAGAAGCGTCGGCCGAACCGGGTGATCGGCACAGCGCCCACGACCTGGGCGAGCGTCATCGCGAGCATCATGGCGGCGCCGCTGGCGGCATCGCCGGTCAGCGGCAGCGCGACGAGTGCGAAGGCGATCGGCGCCGCGGCCTGCGGCATCACGAAGAGGCCCGAGGAGGCGAACCAGCGCAGCAGGGGCGTATCCGGGGTGGGACGACGCATGGGACGGACCTCCTTCGACAGGGACGGGGCGGCGCCCGGGCGGGCGCGCGCACAGGCAGACGCGACGGGCTCGCCGCATCGGGCGGGCCCGCTCTGAGCAACATAGTGCTCATCGCATCGCATGCGCAATATAGTTCCCATCACCCCGGATAGGCTCTGCGTCATGACCGGAGGAATGCGCCCTGCCGTCGTCGCTCAGCTCGGCGACCGCATCCGCGCCGCGCGCCAGGAGCTGGACCTCAGCGTCGCCGCCCTGGCCGAGCGCAGTGACGTCAGCCGCCGCATGCTCACCCAGATCGAGCTCGGTCAGGCCAACCCCTCGGTCTCGACCCTGGATCGCGTCGCCGCCGGGCTCGGCACCACCTTCGCCGCTCTCATGGGCGCCGGTGAGGGCGCCGCCCCGGACGGGATCGAGGTGTGGAGCACCGAGAACGGCAGCTGGTCCGTGCTGCTGGACGCGATCGATACCGAGCAGCTCTCCGTGGAGACCTGGAAGTGGAGGCTCGTGGGGGCCGACGAGCGCCGCGGGGGCTCGGGAGTGCCGAGCCCGGGCATGATGATCCATGTCATCGAGGGCGCCCTCGAGGTCGTGATCGGCACGGACGTCCGGGTCATCGAAGCTGGCGGCTCCGGCCGGGTGGTCACCGACAAGGAGTACGTCTATCGCGCTCGCGACGGACAGGGCGCCGTGTTCACCTCGGTCGCGCTGCAGTCGCGCGCGAAGGGCTCCGCGGGCTGACCCGTCACGCCAGTGACCGCATCCCGGCGCCGAGCCCCTCCACTCGGAACTGTTCGACGTGGTATGGCCAGTCCGGCCCCGTTCGCCACTGCGAGCACGCCAGGTGCAGATCATCCAGTGTGGAGCCGGGCAGCACATAGGGCCCGTACAGCTGCGCCACGCGCTCGTCGTCCTCCTGGTCCCAGTTGCAGCCCCACAGCAGGGTCTCGCCGAAGGGCGACTCCGTGAGGCCCACGGGGGAGTCCGCGATCAGCACGTCCACTCGGTACAGCCCGGAGTTGAACCAGGTCAGGACCCACGAGTCCTCGACGATCCGCAGGCACATCTCGCCCACCTGTCCGTCGACCGCAGCGGTCGGCTCCGCGCCCCAGGAGCCGGTGCGCTCCTCGCCCTCGCCCGTCGTCCCCCAGGTCTCGTAGGCCTCCGGGTCCAGGATCGACTCCGCGGGGACGCGCTGCAGGATGGCCTCCTTGTCCCGCTGGAAGCCGGTCGTGAGCAGGTATACGTGACCGTCGGTCGGATGCAGGGCCCAGGTGCACTGCTGGCACCGGCCCTCGAGGTGGTCACCGGGGAACATCTCGGCGGTGCGCTCCCAGCTCTCGCCGGAATCGGTCGATGTCCAGATCTCGGTGGACCCCACCGTTCCGAAGCCGTGGTTGACCATCATCCACAGGTACATGGTGTCGCCGATGGTCAGCACATCCCCGGGCAGGATCGTGGAGACCGGATCGCTGTCGTGCTCGTACTCGACCAGCTGCTCGGCGGTTCGTCCGCCCACGGCGCTGGTCCAATCCACGCCCTTCTCCAACGGGCGGTCGGGGTCGGCATAGAGGCCGACGGGGGAGCGCCACCAGCCTCCGCCCACCTTCGGCTCCTCGAAGGTGTCGCCGAAGATCATCAGGATGCGGCCGTCGGGCGTCACCGCCGGAGCGCCCAGATCGGTCGCGTCCATCCGGAACCGTGTGGTCCTCTCCGGTCCGGTGAGCGTCGCGAGGCGCGTGATCCGGGGTCGCTGATAGTCAGGATTGGGGTCCACTCCGGTGCTTCCTCCTCGTGCGGGGCGCTCCCGATCCCGGGGGCGCGCGTCGGCCGGCGGTGCGGCGAGCGACGCGGCGAGGCCCGCCGCGCCGATCGACCCGGCGCCCAGTGCCAGGACTCCGCCGCGCAGGAACGAGGAGCGCGAGACGTCCTCGTCCTCGGCGGGCAGTCCATCGGTCGGGTCGTTCTCGTGGCGACCCTCGGGAGGGCCGACGGGGCCGTCGGCAGAGCAGTCGAGGGGCTCCTCGGCAGAGCGGTCGGTCCGGGGACGGTGCGCGGGGGTCATCACAGCTCCAGTGGTGTGGTCGGCGTCACGTCGGGTGCGTTCAGCGTAGATGTTCGGCCACCTGTCAGCAAACGTTTACGCGCGGACGGGCGGCGACCCACTGCAGGGCGTCCAGTATTCGTCGCCACAACTCGATGGGTGCTGTCAGGGCAACGCACGAGGTCATGCGGTCGATGAGGTGATCCTGGGCAGAGCAGGCATATGCGGGCTCGCCGGAGACGCGGTCCACCACTCTTTACTGGCCCTTCGAGGGTCGCCTATGATTCTCATACACTGAGAAAACGATTCGTCACCGATGGAGTGCCGAACGAGTCCGATCTCGTCGATACGGGGGCAGGCCCCCGATCCGGTGGCGACGACGCACCGGGACCCGCGACGACGCTTCCGATGCCGGAGAGGAAGGGCCTTCTTTCAATCCCCACGGGCTCCCGGCCCACCGTGCGCTCACCGAGAACCTGCTGGCCCCGATCTGGCGCCGGCCCGCCATCCACCCGTTGACGCCCACCGCTCCCTGACCTGGAGAAGCCCTGTGTCCGCTGCACCCGTCCGTCTGCTCCCCGGCGCCAAGCGGCGCCTGCTCGACGCCTCGCCGTCGGCCGAGGAGCCCTGGTACATCAATGACCACACGCTGATCCGCGCGGCTGATGGCATCTGGCACGTCTTCGGGATCTGGCATCCCGAGCCGGCGGACCCGCTGGGGGAGGATCGCTTCCTCCACGCCACCGCGGCGGACCTCGAGGGCGCCCCGTGGACCGTCCACGACCCGGTGCTCCACGCACGGCCGGAGATCGGCGAGACCCACGTCTGGGCGCCGCACGTGATCGCCCACGGGGGCCGTTACTGGATGTTCTACGCGGGCGGCACGGCGGACCACACCGCCTATCGGATGACGCTCGCGACCAGCGCGGACCTGTTCGCCTGGACCCCGCACGAGCCGGCGCTGTTCACCGACGGGTTCGACGCCCGGGACCCCATGGTGCTGCGCGACGGACAGCGCTGGCTGCTGTACTACACGCGCACCTCCGCGCCCGACGGGGGCTTCCATGAGGTCGCCGTGCGCACCTCGGAAGACCTTCTGACCTGGTCGGATCCCGTTGTCGCCTATCGCTCGACTGCGTCCGGGACCGTCGGCGGCCCCACCGAATCCCCCTTCGTGATCCGCGCGGGGGAGCGCTGGGTGCTGTTCGTCTGCGACTCCGACCAGTACGACCGCACGCTCGCCTGCTGCTCCTCCGATCCGCTGCGCTTCGAGGACTCCGGCGCGCTCGACGTGGACCTGGACGAGCACTGCGCGGAGATCGTCGCCGACGGGGACCGCACCTGGATCACCGGCGGCGGCTGGGACCGCGGCGGCCTCACGATCCGCCCCCTGGAGGTGCGCGCATGAGCACCGCAGCTCTCCCGGCCGACTCCCTGACCGGGCACCGGATCACCTCCGTCGACAGCGCTCCGCTGCGCAGCAGGTATCCCCGCACCATCGGCCGCAACGCACGCCTCGGCGCCCACGGCGACGGCCCCGAGGCCCTCGCGATCACGGTGCGCACCGACACCGGGGCGAGCGGGTGGGGGATCTATGAGGGGCCCGAACCCGACCTCGGCGCCTGCATCGGCCTCCCGCTCGAAGAGATCTTCGACCCCGCCGTCGGGGTGATCGCCCCGCGAGCGCTGCCGCTGGACATCGCCCTCCACGACCTCGCCGCGACGATCCTGGGAATCCCGGTCCACAGGATGCTCGGCGGCCATGGCGCGCTGGCCGTGGACTGCTACTCCGGGGCGATCTACTTCGACGACCTGGACCCCGAGCAGGATCCGCGCGGTACGGCCGGGGTGCTCGCCTCGTGCGCGGCCGACTGGGAGGCCGGGTACAGGGCCTTCAAGCTCAAGATCGGCCGCGGGAACCGGTGGATGCCGGTGGTCGCCGGATTCGACCGTGACCTGGAGGTCCTCCAGGCGGTGCGCACCGCCTATCCCGGAGCCCGGCTGATGGTCGACATGAACGACGGCTACAGCCCGGAGCAGACCGTCCGCTTCCTCGACACGGCCCAGGAGTGGGACCTCTTCTGGATCGAAGAGCCCTTCGCCGAGCACCGCAGCGGCCTCGCGCTCGTGCGCGAGCACCTGACGCGCAACGGATCGGAGGTCCTGGTGGCCGACGGGGAGTTCGAGCCCGATGTCGGCCTCGTGCTGGACCTGGCCCGTGAGGGACTGCTGGACGTGCTGCTCATGGACGTCCTGTCCTTCGGGTTCACCGCCTGGCGTCGCCTCATGCCGACCGTCCACGAGATCGGCGCGGTCGCCTCGCCGCACGCCTGGGGTCACCCGTTGAAGACCCTGTATGCCGCGCAGCTCGCCGCAGGCCTGGGGAACATCGACGTCGTCGAATCGGTGCCCGGCACGACCGACGGGGTCGACGCATCCGCCTACCGGTTGCAGGATGGACGCATCACGCTGCCCGCGACGCCCGGCTTCGCCCTCGAGCTCAGCGGGTGAGATCGCCGGCAGCGCCGCAGAGGGAGGAGTCAGCAATGGCACAGGTCATCGCCGTCGTCGGAGCGACAGGAACGCTCGGCGCGAGAGTCGTCGAGAAAGCCCGCGCCGACGGACACGAGGTGCGGGAGATCGCCCGGTCCACAGGCATCGACATCATGACCGGGCAGGGCCTGCCCGCGGCGCTCGCCGGAGCCGACGTGATCATCGACTGCGTCAAGCCGCCCACCCTCGAGGCGACGGAGGCCACGCAGTGGTTCGGCCGGGCGATGGAGACCCTCGGCGCGGCCGCCATGGACGCGGGGATCTCGCGCACCGTGGTCACCTCGATCATCGGGATCGACCACATGCAGGATTATGGGTTCTACCGTGCCCAGCTCGCCCACGAGCAGGCCGCGCGCGAGCATTGCCCCGGACCGGTGACCGTGCGGGCCACCCAGTTCCACGACTTCGTGGGGAACATGCTGCAGCGCGAGGGCGACCAGCTGACCATCATGGACGTGCCCTCCCAGCCCGTCGACACCCGCGAGGTCGCCCGCGTGCTGCTCCGGGCCGCGCTGGAGGAGCGCCCCGAGGAGCTCGTCCAGGTCGCCGGGCCGCAGGTCGAGAACACGCTGGACCAGGCGCGGCGCCTGCTCGCCGTCCGCGGGGACGACACCGCCGTCGTCGGCGTGACGCCGAGCGCGTCGATGGCCCAGGGCGGCATGCTGCCCGGGCCCGAGGTGCCGGCCGTCGGCCCCACCTATGCGCAGTGGCTCGCCGAGCACGAGCCACGGCCCCACGGCTGAGCCTCGAGACTTAGTCGGAGTCGGAGTCGGAGTCGGAGTCGGAGTCGGAGTCGGAGCCGGAGCCGTGGTCAACCCCCGCGGCCCAGCACCGCCGCGCACAGCGGTCCACGACCGCGGGTCGGCCCTCGGCGCGGGACCAGCGCCGGATATTCCCGTGCGGCCCGCTTCCGGCCGTGCCAGGGTGAGGCCATGACGCTCCGCCTGACCTGGTCCGACTTCCCTGACCGGTTGCGCGCACGCCTCGAGGAGGTCCTGGGCGGCCCCGTGGTGGGCACGCACTCCTGCCGGGGCGGCTTCTCCTCCAGCAGCGCGGAGATCCTGCGTTCGTCGGCGGGCCGTCGCCTCTTCGTGAAGGCGGTGCGGGAGCAGGACAACCCCGGCTCGATGAGGCTGAACCGGGCGGAGGCCACCGTGCTCGAGCAGATGCCGGACGCGGCGCCGGTGCCCGCACTCGTCGCGGTCATCGAGCAGGACGAGTGGTTCGTCCTGGTCACCGAAGCAGCACCGGGGGAACTGCCTGCAGAGCCCTGGGACCCTGCACAGCTGGACCAGGTGCTCGCCGCGTTCGACGCCCTGCAGGACGCGACCACTCCCTGTCCGGTACCTGGCCTGCCGAGCGTCGCGGAGTCCCTCGGTCCCGACATGCTGGGCTTCGACCGCGTCGCCGAGGATCCGCCGACGGGTCTGGACCCCTGGCTCGCCGCACGGCTCGACGAGCTGCGCGCCGCTGCCCGCCGCGGCATCCACGCGCTGGACGGCGACACCCTGTGCCACTCCGACGTGCGTGCGGACAACCTCCTGATCGTCGACGGGGGCGGGCACATCGACGGGGGCGAGGTGAGCATCGTGGACTGGGCGTGGGCCTCACGGGGCAGCCGGGTCGCCGACGCCCTCCAGCTGCTCTCCTCCGTCGAAGACGTCGGCGGCACGCTCGCCGTGAACGCCAGGGCCGACGCCGTGCTGGATGCCCACGGCCTGCCGCGGCAGGTGGGCTCCGACGTGTTCGCAGGGATCCTCGGCTTCTTCGTCGACGCCTCCCGCTGGCCCCGCGACCCGAGCCTGCCGCTGCTCCAGCAGCACAGGATCCAGCGGCGCGACTCCCTGCTCGCCCTCGTCCGGGAGCGCTGGGAATAACGGCGAGGAGTCCGCTCGAGCCTCACGGGCCGGCTCACGGGTCCGCCGACGGACCGGCTCAAGGGCGCGTTCAGCGACCCGCTCACGCGCCTGTTGACGGACCAGGCGGTCACGAACCGTCGTGCCCTCATCGATTCTGCATCGATGCAGGTCATGCCGTGAACCGCAGTGCCCACCCGGATCCCTCACCGATCACACCTCCCCGTTCGGAGGCATCGGACGTAGCCTCGAGAGCACGATTCAGTGACTGAATCCGTCCGGCACCGTCGGGCGCAGCGAGAGGAGAGTCGGATGACCACACGACGCGGACTGTGGAGCAAGGCGGCCCTGGTGGCCACGAGCGGGATCCTCGCCGTCGGCGCGGTGGGCTGCAGCAGCGACTCCGACGACTCCGGTGGCGGCGCGGATGATGGCGCCTCGACGACCCAGAGCGACGCCGGCGGCGACGAGGGGATGAGTGGCGCAAGCGGCAGCAGCGACTCCGGGGGCGCCAGCGATTCCGGTGGTGCCAGTGACTCGGGTGGTGCCAGCGACGCCGGCGGAGACACCTCCGCGAGCGCCGACGACTACGGCCCCGACACGGACCTGCGCACCGACGCGCCGCCGGTCCAGGCGGAGGACGCTGTCGAGACCGCGCAGGGCGAGGTCGGCGACGGCACGCTGCACGCCGTCGAGCTCGACTACGACGAGTCCGACAGCGCCTGGCAGTGGGACGTGAAGATCCTGGCGGGCACCACGGACCACAAGGTCGTGATCGACGCGGTGACCGGTGAGGTGGTCGCCGACGAGAGCGAGACGACCGATGACCAGGAGAAGGCGATCGACCTGAACGATCCCATGACGTACGACGACGCTCTCAAGGCCGCCACGGCCGAGCGCGACGGCGAGCTGCGCGGCTGGAAGCTCGAGTATGACGACGGAATGATCCAGTACCAGTTCGACATCGCCGACGGCGCGGACGAGCAGGAGGCCACCGTCGACGCCGAGACCGGCGACGTCACCGTCGACTGATCCTCGCCTCACGCCTCACGCCTCACGCCTCTCGCCTCTCGCCTCTCGCCTCACGCCCACTGCCCAACGCCCAACCGCTCAACTGTTGGGCACTCGGGCTGTCCAGCTGCTCGGTACCCCCAGTCGCGCGCCGGATTGGGGCCAGGTCTGAGGGACGTGGGCCTGGGCGATGCGCTCCTGTGTCACGGGCGGGCCGCTGGTGAGGTCATCTGGCTATATCGCCCGTGCGCCTCACCATCGGCCCGTCGGCGACGCCCCGTCACTGTCGGCTTGTCGGTGACGCTTCCTCACCATCGGCCCATCGGTGATGCCCTCTCACGAACGGTCTGTCGGTGACGCGCCCTTATTGGTGGCTCTTCGCTGACGTCCGTCGGAGGTCGGGAGCGCGTGCGACGGATCAACGGTCGAAGTGAGGGTCCGGTTCGCCGAACCCGTCGGGGAGCGTGACCGGACAGAACTGCTGCATCGTGGGATCGACATAGGCCTGGGCCGTCTTGATCGCCTCGTCGGGGCTCTGCGACTGCTGGTTGAGGCTGTCCTGCATCATCATCATCGCGTCCCAGAGCTTCGTCCCGACGGGCAATGGCGGTCGGGAGCGGGCGAACTCCATGATCTCGACGAAGAACTCGATGCTCGAATCCCAGGCCCGATCGTCCTGGACCGCCTCCAGGCTGGTGGGGATCCGGGAGATCTGCGGCATGAGGATGCGCTGTCCCTCGTAGCCGGCGTAGAACGTCATGAGCTTCCAGGCGGCCTCGGACATGCTCGAGCCCTTCGGCATCGCGAGGCCGAATCCGCCGGCCCAGGTGAAGGGATCGTCCGCGCTGTCGGCGACGGGAACGTGGGTCACCCCGTAGCGCATGTCCGGCCTGTAGTCGTGCTGGGCCTGCACGCCCCAGGGTCCGGAGATCTGGAACATCTGCCGGTCGGAGAAGAAAGAGGTCTGCGTCGGCGGGGCGTTCGGCGGCTCGTACGTCGCCTTGAGGCGTCGACCCGGGAGAACTGGAGCCGCTCGACCCAGCTCGCGTACTCGGTCGCGACGTCCAGCATCTCCGGGGAATCGAGCGTCATGCCGCAGGTGCTGTCGTCGAAGAACCTCACTCCGGAGGCCATCGCCCACATCATCAGCGACGCTTCGCCGTCCCACGGGATCCAGGTGATCCGCTCGTAGGTGCCCTGCTCGTCCTGGAGATCGAAGGCGTCGCTGATCTCCCACATCTGCTCCAGCGTCATCGGTCCGCCCGCCGGGTCGAGCAGCTCCGGGTCCACGCCGGCCTCGTCGGTGAGGTCCTTGTTGTAGTACATGGCGCGGGTGTCCGTGTCCATCGGGAGGCCGTACCACTGGCCGTCGTAGAGCAGCTCGTCCGTCGAGAACTTCACCCAGTTCGCCATGAACTCCTCGGGCTCGACGCCCTCGTGCTCCCGGATCAACTCATCGATCGGTTCGAGCAGGCCCAGGGAGGCCATCTCGGCGCCGCTGAATCGCCCCATGAAGTAGACGTCCGGTCCCGTCCGTCCGCGGACGGCCGTGATCACCGAGGAGGCGTCCCCCTGCGAGCTGCTGGGAACCTGCGAGACGGACACCGTGATCCCGGGATTCTGCTCGGTGAAGGCCTCGATGACATCGGCTTCCTTGTCCACGTCGCTCGCCCAGATGCCCCACATGGTCACGGTGTTCGGATCCCGGTCGGATCCGGTGGGGCGATCGGTGCATCCGGTGATGGCCCCGCCGGTCACGGAGACCGCGCCCCCGGCCGCGAGGGCGCGCAGGAATGCCCTCCGGTCGATCATGGGGAAGCCTCGGGAGCCATGCCGCTCGGGCGGTGAGGAACGTTCATCATCGGCCTTTCCACGGGAACGGCAGACCGGTGAGGACAGACCGGTCCGGTCTCTCACGCTATCCAGCAGCGACGGTGCCGGATAGGCCGCAGACAGACGCACGAGTTCGCTGGACGGACGCCGGTGTCGTCCTGCTGCTCCCTGCCGAGCGCGCTTCAGCGTTCTCGGTGCTGTGTGCGCCTCACCATCGGCCCGTCGGCGACGCGGGGCATGCCCTTACTTCAGCCCCGCCATCTTGATGTTCGCGATGATCTGCCGCTGGAAGATCAGGAACAGGACGATCACGGGCGCTGCGGCGAGCGTGGACCCGGCCATGAGCATCGCCAGTTCGCTCGAGCGCTCGGAGCGGAAGGTCGCGAGGTACTGCTGCACCTGGTAGAGATCCGGGCTGGTGATCGTCATGACCGGCCAGACGTAGGCGTTCCAGAACACCAGGAACGAGGTGATGCCGACCACGACGAACGGCGGTTTCGACAACGGGACGAACAGCTTCACGAAGATCTCGAACTTGCCGCAGCCGTCGATCATCGCGGCCTCCTCGAGGCTGCGCGGGATGTTCAGGTAGAACTGGCGGATGAAGAAGACATGCACCGCGGCGGCGGCTCCGGGCAGGATCAGCACGGCGAGCGTGTCCAGCATGTGCAGTTTCGTGACCACGATGAACGAGGTCAGCAGGATGGTCATGCCGGGGATGAACATGGTCGAGATGACCACCACCCATAGGGCCCGTTTGAAGTGGAAGTCCAACCGCGCGAAGGCGTAGGCGGCGAAGGAGTTCACGGTGAGGCTCAGCAGGGTGAACAGCACCGCGCCCAGCCCCGTGATGGCCAGGGTCCGCACGAATGCGGGGTCGTCGAGGATCGTCCGGTAGTTCTCCAGGCGCCAGACCTCGGGGAAGAACTGGAACGGGGTGCGCACCACCTCCTGCTTCGACTTGAAGCCGGCGATCGCCATCCAGGCCAGCGGGAACAGCGCCGCACCGATGATGAGCACGGCGACCGCGACGCGGACCATGCCTGCCAGCACTCTGGTGGGAGTGAGGGCGCGACGGCGCCTGACCACCGGGGGCGACGTGACGGCGGTGGAGCCGGAGGGCTCGTGGGTGAGGGTCATCGGTCAGTCCACCAGCTTCTCGGAGCTCAGCACGCGGAAGATCAGGGCGGAGATCGCTCCGAGGACGAGGAACAGCAGCAGCGCCGCCGCGATCGAATAGCCCTGGTAGGTGTCCCCGCGGAAGTGGTTGAAGATGAAGAGGTTGGGCAGTGTGGTGGAGTCGAGGGGACCGCCGCCGGTCATCACCAGCGGCAGCTCGTACTGCTGGATCGCCGCCACGAAGCCCGTGATCAGCAGGTACAGCAGCACGTTCTTCATCTGGGGGATCGTGATGTACAGGGTGCGCTGCCACCAGTTCGCCCCTTCGAGCTCTGCCGCTTCGTAGAAGCTCTCCGGGACGTCGAGCATCGCGGCGATCATGATCAGCGTCATCAGACCGAGGCCCATCCAGATCGCCGGCACCGCGATCGCCGGCAGGGCCAGTCGGACGTCGCCGATCCAGGCCTGGTCCTCGATGCCGACCAGGCCCACGACGGCATTGAGGAGACCGCCGGAGTACTCATAGATCAGGGCGAATGTGATCGAGGTGATCACCGCGGAGATGATCGTCGGGATGTAGACGGAGATCTTCAGAGCGGTGCCCAGGCGCTTGCCCACCCCTGTCACGAAGCTCGCGATGAGGAACGACAGCAGCAGCTGGATGGGCAGTGTCATGAGCACGAACAGCACTCCGCGCCGGATCGCGGCCCGGAACTCCGGGTCGGTGAGTGCGTTGGTGAAGTTCCGCAGGCCGACGAACTCCGAGTCCTGGTAGAAGCTCCAGTTGAAGAAGCTCAGGTAGATCGCGTAGATCGTCGGCACGATGACGAAGATGCTCAGCAGGATCAGCACCGGTGCGAGCATCAGGAACGCGATGCGGTCATCGCGGGGAGGGTGTGCTCTCAGCGGTGTGCCGTCCGCGGAGCGGGGCGGGGACGTGACGGTCGTGGACACCGGTCAGTCCTGCGGTGCCTTGCCCGCGAGCTCCTCGCGGTCGATGACCTTCTGGATCTCCGTGCCGGCGGCCTTGAGCGCGGCGGCGGGATCCTCGCCGTTCATCCCCTTCTCCAGGGCTTTGCCCATGGCGAGCAGGATGTCCCAGGGGTAGGAGGGATTGGAGATCGAGGCCGGCGCGATGTCCTCGCTGACCACGGCGGACCACGGTGCGTCGTCGGCCTCCGGGGCGGCCTGGACGGCGTCGGCGACGGAGGGCCGGGCCGGTGCCTTGGTGAACTGGGTGCCGACGAAGAACGGCACCAGGTTCTCGACGTCCCCGGCGAGGCACCAGGACACGAAGTCCGCGGCGGCCTCGGGCTGCTCGGTCTTGGCGTCGATGACCCACTTGAAGTTGCCCAGCGTGGCCACGGAGTCCGAGAGGTCTCCGTCGCTGGTCGGGAACGGCGCGATGCCGGTGGAGTCCAGGAGCTCCTCGTAGTCCGAGGCGATCTCGCTGAACGCCCAGGAGCCGGAGGTCATCATGGCGCACTTCTTCTCGCCGTAGGCCTTCGCCTCGACATAGGGTCCCAGCGGCTGCTTGGGGATGTAGCCCTTCTCCCGCAGCGTCTTGTAGAAGCCCAGCAGCTCCTCGTACTTCGGGTCGTCGGTATCGGCCTCGGACCAGTCATCCGTGATGGGGAAGTGCCCGGACACCTGGTACTGCTGGCCCACCGTGGCCCACGCGAAGGTGTCCTGGTCACCGGCGGTGGTCAGCGCGAAGGTGCCATCGGGGAGGGCGGGGAGGAGCTTCTCGCAGGTCTCGTAGAGCTCGTCCCAGGAGGTCGGAGGCTTCTCGGGATCCAGGCCGGCCTCCTCGAACATCTCCTTGTTCCAGAACAGGGCGGACTGCGGCTCGAGCAGGAGCGGGTATCCGTACACCTTCCCGTCGACGGTCACGAGCTCCTTGGCCTGGTCGGTGAGGTCGTCCAGCTGCTCGGCGTCGAGCAGGTCGTCGAGGGCGAGGAACTGTCCCAGCCGCGCTCCCTCGTCCATCGTGGAGGGGTCGGTGTAGACATCGGGCATGGTGCCGGCGGCCTGGGCGGACTTCACGCGCTGCTCCCAGGCGTCGGCCGGGACCTCGACGTCCGTGACGAAGTACGTGTCCTGGGCGTCGTTGTACTGCTTGACGATGTCCGCGTACCACTCGTTCTCGAACGGCGTGAACGTGCGGTGCCAGAACTCGATCTGCGTGCGGTCTCCTGCCGCGTCGGCGTCGTCCTTGGACTGGCCGGGGGTTCCGCTGCCGCAGGCGGCGAGCGAGGCGGCCGTGGCGGAGAGTCCCGCTGCGGAGAGGAGAGTACGTCGTTTCATGGTGCTGCTCCTTGTGTCAGTGCCGACGGATCGTGCCAGGAGCTGCGGGTCATCCGGAGCAGCTCCAGGCGCGCGGACGGATCTCACGGGACGCACGTCGGTGTGCGGTCCGCCGGTCGGAAACGGGCGGTAAACGATTACGTGCCAATGTATCCACGAGTGAGAAACGTGTCAACGGTCACAGGACGCAATGGCATGACGTGCGGTGGGTGTGGTGCCATGCCTGCTCGCACCTGGGCGATGTGCCCGTTGACGGTCGCCCACACCTTCCGTATCGTGCCGGTAAACGTTTCCTGATCAACGTCGATCTTCCTAGGGGTTCCCCGTGACTCGTCCTGTTCGATCCCTCTCCTCCCTCGCCCGTCTGCGCCCCGTGCGGACCCGCTCCATCAGCCCCGAGAACTTCGACGGCTCGCCGTCCGGAGGCGGCCGCGCCACCGAGGGGACCGGCGCCGAGGCGGCGCGGGACCTGGGTCAGGGCTGGAAGGTCTCGCCGAGCGTGGACGTGAAGGCGGGGGAGACCTTCACCCTCGCCGACATCGATTCCGCCGGTGTCATCACGCATATCTGGATCACCACCCACACCGACCACTGGCGCCAGCTCGTGGTGCGTGCCTACTGGGACGGCAGCGAGGAGCCCGCGGTCGAGGTGCCCTATGGCGACTTCTTCGCCAACGGCTGGGGAGTGTTCGCCCAGGTCGACTCGCAGATGGTCGCGGCGAACCCGCACGGCGGCTTCAACTCCTACTGGCCGATGCCCTTCCGGGAGGGAGCCCGGCTCACCCTGGAGAACACCTCGGACGCCGACGCCCGCGTCTACTACCAGGTGACCTACGAGCTGGGCGGCGACCACGGCGAGGATGCCTACTTCCACGCCCAGTGGCGCCGGTCGGACCCGCTTCCGGAGGTGACCGAGCACGTGCTGCTCGAGGGCATCGAGGGCCAGGGTCAGTACGTGGGCACCTACATCGCCTGGGGCGTGCACTCCAACGGCTGGTGGGGCGAGGGCGAGATCAAGTTTTACCTGGACGACGACGATCCCGAGGCGGGCTTCCCCACCATCGCCGGCACCGGCACCGAGGACTACTTCGGCGGCGCCTGGAACTTCGACGTCCCCGGTGAGGGCTACACCGCCTTCTCCACCCCGTATCTGGGGACGCCGCAGGTGATCCGGCCCGACGGCCTCTACATCGCCCAGCAGCGCTTCGGGATGTACCGCTGGCACGTGGCGGATCCGATCCACTTCACCACGGGCCTGCCCCGCGTCGACATCCAGGCGCTGGGATGGAAGAGCGCCGGCCGCTACCTGCCGCTGCGCGACGACATCGCCTCGACCGCGATCTTCTACCTCGACCGGCCCGCGACCGCCCGGCCCGAGGCGCCGAGCTTCGACGCCATGGAGATCCACCTCGGATCCGGCCCCGGACCGCACAGTCCCGCCGGCCCCGCCCGCGCCTGACCTCCGCCTCACGACCAGGGAGAACCATGACTGCCGCCTACCAGATGCCCACCGTCCGCGACGAGATCCCCGCTCCGGACAGGACCGTCGTCCTCATCCCCAGCGGCGACCTGCGCGAGAGCGCGAACGTTCCCGCCTGGCCCTTCCAGCAGGAGCTCGAGCGGCTCGTCGGCGAGGCCGTCGAAGCGGCCGGATGGACCGTCCAGCGCGGCTTCGAGCCCGACGCGGAGTTCGGTCACGGCTTCATCCGCTCCCAGCGCATGGGCATGGAGGTCTTCCAGGACATCCCGCCCGAGGCCCCGCTGATCGTCGCGACCGCCAACTGGCAGTACAGCCACCACGTGCTCGCGGGCCTGCGCACCCATCGAGGCCCGATCCTCACCGTCGCGAACTTCGCCCCGGAGTGGCCCGGACTGGTGGGCCTGCTGAACCTCAACGGCGGGCTGACGAAGATGGGTCGCGGATACTCCACGCTCTGGACCGTGGACGGCACCGACGACTTCTTCCGCGAGGGCATCGCCACCTGGATCGCCACCGGCGAGCTGGCCCACGATGAGTCCCACGTGCGCCCGCTGCCTCACCTGCCCCGCACTCCCGAGGTCGAGCTGGGGCGCGCGCTCGCCGATCAGCTGATGGCCGACAAGGCCATCATCGGGATCTTCGACGAGGGCTGCATGGGCATGTACAACGCGATCATCGACGACGAGATGCTCAACCCCCTGGGCATCTACAAGGAGCGCCTGAGCCAGTCCGCGCTGTGGGCCGAGATGCAGACGGTCACCGACGAGGAGGCCGACGCCATCGGCGCCTGGCTGCGCGAGGCCGGGATGACGTTCCGGCTCGGCACCGATGAGGCCACCGAGCTCACCGAGTCCCAGCTGCGCAGCCAGTACGCGATGTACATCGCGGCGCTGCGCATCAGCGACGACTTCGGCCTGGATGCTGTGGGTATCCAGTACCAGCAGGGCCTGAAGGACGTCACCCCCGCCTCCGACCTGGTCGAAGGACTGCTCAACAACGTGCAGCGCCCGCCGGTGACCAGCCGTGACGGCTCCCGGGTGCTGTGGGAGGGCGAGGCCCTGCCGAACTTCAACGAGGTCGACGAGGGCGTCGCGGTCGACGCCCTGGTCACCCATCGCCTCTGGACCGCGATGGGCATGGATCCCGCCACCACGCTGCACGACGTGCGCTGGGGGGAGGAGTTCGACGGGCAGTACGTGTGGGTCTACGAGATCTCCGGATCCGTCCCGCCCAGCCACTTCGCCGGCGGATATGCCGACGCCGAGGGCTGGCGCCAGGGCCCGGAGTTCTTCCCGGCCGGCGGCTCGACGATCAACGGCGTCTCCAAGCCCGGCGAGATCGTCTGGTCCCGGGTCTACGTGCAGGACGACATCCTGCACGTCGACATCGGCCGCGGCAGCGTCGTCGAGCTGCCCGAGGAGGAGGTCCGTCGGCGCAAGGAGGCCACGAACCCCGAATGGCCGATCGCCAGCGTCGTGCTGCACGGCGTGAGCCGGGACCAGTTCATGGGACGGCACAAGGCCAACCACGCCCAGCTCGTCTACGCTGATGACGCAGCCGCCGCCGATCGCGCGCTCTCTGCGAAGGCGGCGCTGTTCCACCGCCTCGGGGTGACCGTGCATCTGTGCGGTGACGCCGTCATCGTCGAAGACTGAGCAGACGGCTCGTGCCGAGCGTGAAGAGGAGCCCCATGGTGTCGCCGAGACCCACGATCCTGGATGTCGCCCGGACGGCCGGGGTCTCCTCGGCGACGGTCTCCCGGGTGATCAACGGCGCCGCGAGCGTCGACAAGGAGCTCTCCCGTCGGGTGCGTGCCGCCGTGCGGTCGACGGGCTACGTGCCCAACGCCATGGGGCGCTCGCTGCGGCGCGGCGGCACCTCCCAGATCGCGGTGGTCGCGCCCGACGCGGCGAACCCGTACTTCACGCAGATCATCAGCGAGGTCGAACGGATCGCGCGCGGCGATCACCAGTCGGTGACGATCGCACACACCGAGGACGATCTCGAGATCGAGCGGGAATGCTTCGCGCAGCTGGTGGGCCGTCACGTCTCCGGGGTGCTGCTCGTCCCGGTGCACAGCACCCTCACGGATCTCTCCCCGCTCACCGAGGCGGGGATCCCGGTGGTGCTGGTGGACCGCTGGATCGAGGGGGCGAACACCGACCTGGTCGCCACCGACAACCTCGACGCCGGCCGCCAGGCCGCCCGCCACCTCCACGAGCGCGGCTACCGCCGGCCGGCCGTGATCGGCGGGCCCTCCCAGCTGCGCACCACCGAGGATCGCGTCAGTGGATATCTCGCCGCCTGGCGGGAGGCGGGGATCGAGCTCGACGAGACGGTCGTCCTGCGCGGTGACCTGCAGCTGGAGTCCGGCGCGGCGCTGATGGCGCAGATCCTCGCGGAGGGCGACGCCGACTGCGTCTATGTCACGAACAACCGGATGTCCGCCGGGGCGTTCGAGGCGATGCGCGGCCGGGACGACGCTCCGGCCCTGCTCGCGACCGACGACGACCTGTGGACCCGTCTGGTGACCCCGTCGGTCTCCGTCGTCCATCAGCCGGTGCGCGCCACCAGCCGCGCCGCCGCACGCATGCTCGGCCAGCGCATCGCCAATCCGGACGAGGAGCCCTCCACGACGCTGCTGCGCTCGAAGATCATCGAGCGCGAATCCACGCAGCGTGGGCGGCGGCCGCGGACCGACGGCTCCTGGACGCCTCGTGACGCAGGCCACGCATCGTCCTAGGCTGAGGGCATGACTGCACCCACCCGCCGTATCGGCTCCCTGTCCGTCTCCGCCCTGGGCCTCGGCGCCATGCCCCTGTCCATGGGGCGCGGCGAGCCCGCCCCGGCCGATCGTGCGACGGCCACGATCCATGCCGCGCTCGACGCCGGCGTGACCCTCCTCGACACCGCTGACATCTATGCCCCGAGCTGGGACACGATGGGCCACAACGAGGAGCTCGTGGCCGAGGCGCTGCGCAGCTGGGGCGGCGATCGCTCCTCCGTCACCCTCGCGACCAAGGGCGGCATCACCCGCTCGGCCGAGGGCGGCGGCCGCGACGGCTCCGCCTCCTATCTCCGCTCCGCGCTCGAGAAGTCGCTCGCCGCCCTCGAGATCGACTCGGTGGACCTCTACTACTGGCACCGCCCGGATCGCAGCATCCGCTACGCCGAGGGCGTCGAGGCGCTCGCCGCGCTGAAGGAGGAGGGTCTGATCCGCGAGATCGGCATCTCCAACGCGAACGTCGAGGAGATCGACGTGGCCCTCGAGGTGCTCGGCGACGGGGGCCTGGCCGCCGTGCAGAACGAGTTCTCACCCACCTTCTTCCACACCAGCCGCCGCGAGCTCGAGCACTGCGGCAAGCACGGCATCGCGTTCGTGCCGTGGTCCCCGCTGGGCGGCACCGGTGGCGGCGCGAGCGCGGTGGGGGAGAGGTTCCCGCAGATCCAGCGCATCGCCGAGTCCCACGGTGTGAGCCCGCAGCAGGTGGTCCTGGCCTGGGAGCTCTCGCTGGGAGAGCACGTCGTCCCGATCCCCGGCGCGAGCCGTCCCGAGTCGATCAGCGACTCCGCCCGCGCGATGACCCTCGAGCTGAGCGTCGAGGATCTCGAGCAGCTGAACCAGATCATCGCCTGATCCCGGTGTCTCGCGGGCCACGCCGCACGGGAATCCCCTTGTCGAGGTTCCCGTGCGGGCGTAGCGTTGCCGCGTCCACGACGAAAGGGAGACAGCATGCGCACGACGCCTGCGGGAAGCGGGGCGGCCCACGCGGCCTGCTCGGCCTGACCCGGCGTGCTCAGCACGCCGTCACGCACTCTTCCTGAACTCCCTGCGCGCCGCGCGATCCCGCCGGATGCGGGACGCTGCCGCGCGCCCGTCGTGAGGACACCCCCATGATTCCCCTGACCGAAAATCTGATCCGCAGCTCCTTCGTCAACGCCAGCAAGGGCGACGCGAAGCGGGCCGCCATCCCGTCGCTCGATGCCGTCCGCTGGGACGAGCTGGAATGCTTCGGCTGGCAGGACTCCCGTCGGCCCCAGCTGCACTACGTGGTGCTCGAGGTCGACGACCAGCCCGTGAGCATCATGCTGCGCGGTTCCGACAAGACCGCCGCGCGGAAGATGATGTGCGCCTGGTGCGAGGACATCGTCGACGGCCTCCACGCCGCATCGTTCGTCGCGCCGCTCGGCGGCCCCGGCGGCCGACGGGGCAACACCGTCGGGACCTGGCTGTGCGCCGACTTCCGGTGCTCGCGCAACGTGCGCCGGGCGCCGACGGCGTTCGAATCGCAGACGGAGGACGAGCACCTGCTCGCCTTCCATCGGGAGCAGCGGATCCAGA
The DNA here is from genome assembly GCF_003335205.1 of Brachybacterium sp. JB7. Classification (NCBI taxonomy): domain Bacteria; kingdom Bacillati; phylum Actinomycetota; class Actinomycetes; order Micrococcales; family Dermabacteraceae; genus Brachybacterium; species Brachybacterium sp. JB7. The sequence goes on from NZ_QPGN01000003.1 coordinate 230,076, forward strand.
GGCTGCGGGAGCGCTCCGAGAGCTTCGCCCGCACCGTCATGGCCGGCTGACTGCCCGAGACTCCTGTAAAACGTTCAGCGGTCTGCTAACGTCCGAGTCCCGACCGCTCGACGAGGAGTTCCCGCATGTCCCCAGTGCGCCCGACCCTGCCCGCTCTGAGCCGGAAGGGGTTCCTGCGACTGGGGGCCTGCGCCTCGGGCGCCGCGGTGGCCGGCACCGCAGCCGGCCCGGCCCTCGCGGCCGGGCCCGCGCCCCTCGCCCCGGCCACCCCGAGCGGCCTGGCCGCCCCGAGTGCGCCCTCCGCGGTCGACGCGAGGGCCTCCACCGCCGATCTTCTGCGCGGCACCTCGCGCTTCCCCGGCAACGACGGGCGGGCGCACACGGTCACCTGGGACGAGCACTCCTTCCTGGTGGACGACGAGCGCCTGCTCCTCTACTCCGGCGAGATCCATCCCTGGCGAGTGCCGGCCCCGGCGCAGTGGCGTGACCTGCTGCAGATCCTCAAGGCGGCCGGCTTCACGGCGGTCTCCTTCTACTTCTTCTGGGGGCTGCACCAGTCCGCGCCCGACGGGGAGTTCGACTTCAGCGGGATCAAGGACGTGGACCTGCTGCTGACCATGGCGGCGGAGGAGGGGCTCTACGTCATCGCCCGCCCCGGCCCCTATGTGAACGCCGAGATCTCGATGGGCGGCTTGCCCGCCTACATGACCAACCGGGCGGCCGGCCTGCGCTCGACGGATCCGCAGAACCTCGCGGACTCCTGCGCCTGGCTGAGCGCGATCAACGAGATCATCACCGCCCATCAGGTGACCGACGGCGGCGGCAGCGTGCTCATGTACCAGGTGGAGAACGAGCTGATCAGCGAGGATGCGGAACGCTCGGCGTTCCTGCGCGCGCTGTCCGATCACGTGCGCTCCACCGGGATCACCGTGCCGCTGTTCCACAACGACTACGGCATGGGCGGGCGCTTCGCGGACACCGAGAAGCACGGCACCGATTTCTACGCCTACGATCACTACCCGCTGGGTTTCAACGCGGGCGGGGACAGGGCACGCATCGGCGAGTCGGAGGAGGGGTACCGCCAGATCAGCCCGGACACCCCGCAGTTCATCACCGAGTCCCAGGGCGGGGCCTTCACCCCGTGGGGCGCCGCCTTCGACTCCCATCAGGCCTACGAGTTCACCGACCCCGCCTTCACCCGGCAGTGGGGCGTGCGGAACCTCGCGGGCGGTGTCACCGCGTTCAACTACTACATGGCCTTCGGCGGCACGAACCTCGGTTACACCGGATCGCCGTCCTCGGGCTTCACGAGCTACGACTACGGCGCCGCGATCACCGAGGACCGGGAGCTCACCGAGAAGCTCGCGGTGCAGAAGGAGCTGGGCTACCTCCAGCAGGCCGTCGGACAGATCGCCTCGATGACCCCGGTCGCGCCGCAGCCGGTGCCCGAGCTCGACGGCGGTGCGATCCAGGCCTACCAGCGTCTGTCGACGGACGATCTCACCGCGGCGACCGAGGGTGGCGCTCCGCGCCTGCTCGCCTTCCGCCTGGCCGATTCGAACGACGAGACCGACACCCGCTTCGCGACCGCGCTCGTGCTGGGGGACCCCGATGACGCCGGCGAGGACGGCCCGACGGCGGACGACCGCGATCCCGCGATCACCTACGAGGGCGACTGGACCGAGGTCGAGGACGGTACGGCCTCCGGCGGCACGCTCATGCGCACCGAGACCGCGGGGGCCACGGCGAGCTGGACCTTCACCGGCACCGCGGTGGACGTCATCACCGCGACCGGCACCGACCATGGCAGGGCGCGGGTGCTCGTGGACGGGACCGAGCACGGCACCTTCACCAGCCACGTCGACACCGAGCAGAACAAGCCCGCCCAGCAGATCAGCTACCAGGTGCAGGATCTCACCGAGGGGGAGCACACCCTGGTGCTCGAGGCCCTCGGAGAGCCGGCCGACGGCGGGGAGGGCGCCGTGGTGACCCTCGATGCGCTGGACCTGCCGGGCACCTCAGGCGACGAGGATGTGGAGATCCCGGACGGCGTGGTGGGCTGGCCCCGCGTGCCCCAGCAGGAGGACGCCTTCCTGCATCTGCACGGCCGCGACGCCCTCACCCTCGTGGCGGACATGGTGGTCGGGGAGCACGGCCTGCTGTATTCGACGGCCGCGCCCTTCGGTCCGACCCTGCCGCGGCGCGGAGGCCACCTGCAGCACCTCATCGGTCACGCGGGCGACCCGGCCGAGATCGTCCTGCATTACGCCGACGAGCCGCAGGTCGATGCACCCGACGGCGTCGAGACCGTCTGGGACGGCGAGACCGGTCAGCTCCGGCTGAACCTCACGCCCGCCGCCGAGCCGATCCAGGTCGAGATCACTGGCTCCCCGGTCACTTCTGAGGGCACCGGGGCTCCGAGCCTGCTCGCGCTGCGACTGCTCTCCCGCGACGCCGCGGCCACCACCTGGTTCCTCGGCGGACGACCCGCGGACCGGATGACCGCGACCCCCGGTACGGCCGACGCGCACGTGGTGGTCGAGGGCGCGGACCTGGCCCGCACGGTCGCCTTCTCCCGCGCCGACGCGGATCTCGTGATCGGCTCGACCGAGGCCGCCGCGGTGCGCATCGATGCGCCCGACGGCATCCGCCGGGTGCGGATCAACGGCTCCTCCCGCTCCGCGAAGGACGGCATCGTCACGTGGACGCTCCCTGAGCCCTCGGTCCCCTCCGTCCCGGACCTCGCCTTCCAGGTCGCCGACGAGGCCCCGGAGGCCGCCGACGACTTCGACGACGCCGACTGGAGGGTCGCCGATTCCACCGAGGGATCCACGGAATACCAGGGCCCCGGCCGCGGCGGCGTAGTCCTGGACTCGAACCACTACGGCTTCTACGAGGGCAGCATCTGGTACCGGGCGCGCTTCACCGCCGCCGCGGGCCGGAAGATCACGCTGCGCGGGAACGGCGGCACGGGCCAGCCCGCTCAGGGGAAGGCCCCCGCCTTCCTGCAGGTCTGGGCCGACGGCACCTATGTCGGCGCCGCCCCGGCCGACGGCACCGACCAGAACCTCACCCTGCCTGACGGCGTCGCCGTTCCGGGTGAGGACGCGGTGCTCAGCGTGCTCGTCCACAACCTCGGGCAGAACCTCGACTGGAGCGACGACGGTCTCTCCAAGCAGAACCGCGGCCTGTTCGACGCCGTCCTGCCGGCAGACGGCGAGATCACCTGGAGGATCCAGGGTGCCGAGGGCGAGGACGGTCTGCGCACGCTGTACAACGTGGGCGGGCTGCACGGGGAGCGCCACGGCTGGCATCTGCCCGCTCACGACGACTCCGCGTGGGAGCCGACCGACACCCTGACCGCGGAGTCCGCCGGCATCCGCTGGTACCGCGCCTCCTTCACGCTCGACGTGGCGGACGGCGTCGACACCGGCTGGCGCCTCGCGGTGCGCTCACCCCGTTTCGAGGACGGCCGCAGCGATGCCTGCCAGGCGGTGCTCTACGTCAACGGCTGGAACGTCGGCCTCTACATCGGGGACATCGGCCCGCAGTCCGAGTTCACGATCCCCTCCGGTCTGCTCGAGCACCAGGGCATGAACACCCTCGCCGTCTGGGTGGCGGCGAAGGAGGCCGGCGCCGGCCCCGAGACCATCGAGCTGGTCCCGGTCTTCGCCCGCACCGGGTCGATCGGGATCGCGCCGCCGCTGGTGTGACATGGACCGTGCCGGCTCGATGAGCTCAGCCCGGCTCGATGAGCTGCGCCCGGCTCGACGGGTCAGCCCAGCTCCACCACGGCATCGGCGCGGGAGCGGGTCGCGGCGACCAGGCGGGCATTGGCCTCGTCGGGTCCCAGCGCCCAGTCCCGCGCCTGCTGCGGGGTCTTCCCGAAGCGCTCGTGGCGGGCGATCAGCCGCTCGTGGCGCAGCGGATCGGGTGTCTCGACGAACCAACGGGCATCGAGCAGAGCGGGGACCTGCGCGAAGGCGCCGTCCTCGGCGAGGAGGTAGTTGCCCTCGGTGATCACGAGCGGCACCTGGGCGGGCACCTCGATCGCGCCGGCCAGCGGCTGCTCGAGCTCGCGCTCGAACATCGGCGCCCACACCGATGGATCCTGCGGCATCGCGGTGCGGATCCGCTGCAGCAGCGCCGCATAGCCCGCGGCGTCGAAGGTGTCCGGGGCGCCCTTGCGCTGCGCCCGGCCCAGCCGAGCGAGCGCGACGTCGGCCAGGTGGAAGCCGTCCATCGGCACCACGACGCACGACCCCTCCGGCAGCTGCGCGGCGAGCTGCTCCGTGAGGGTCGACTTCCCGGCCCCCGGGGCCCCGGCGATCCCGAGCAGCCGCCGCGTGCCCGAACGTCGTGCCTCATCGACCAGGACCAGTGCGCGCTGGATGGCCTCCTGCGCAGCGATCACCTCAGCGCACGACGTCATGCAGCCTCACCTCGACGACCTGGCCCCGCAGCGGCAGGTGCACCAGGATCCGGTCCGGGGCCGTGCCGGAGGCGGCCAGCGCCCGCGCATAGGTGGCCATCTGCCCCAGGTATTCCCGGCGCACATGCCCCACGGGATCGTCCCCGGGATAGGTCTTGTGGTCCACCAGCACGATCGAGCCGTCGGGCAGGCGCAGCAGGGTGTCGATCCACCCCTCCATGACCTGGGAGTCCTCGTTCCACCAGGTGATCGGCTGCTCGGTGAGCTGCTCGGCGCCGGGGAACTCCGCGGCGAGGAAGCGCGCCCACGCCTCACCGGCGTCCAGCAGCACCTGGGCGCCGACCGTGCGGGTCACCACCCAGCGCTGCAGGAGGCGCTCGGCGGCGGCCGTGCGCTGCTGCGCCGAGAGATGCTCCAGCGGCAGGGCGAGATAGGCGTGCACGGCTTCGCCGACCCGCTCCCAGCGCTGCCCGCCGCCATGGACGAGCACCGGACCGATGCTCTGCGGCTCGAGCACTTCGCCGAGCGCATCGTCGGAGCCGACGGCGGAGGCCTGGAAGCGGCCCGTGACCCGCGCGGACGTCTCCCCGCTCGGGCGCAGCGGCACATCGCTCGCCGCGAGGGGGTCGCCGCTCGGCGGCAGGCGCTGCGGCTCCTCCTCGAGCAGCTCGTCGACGTTCACCGCGGTCACCGTCGCCGGCAGGGGAGCCGCCGTGCCGTGCACCGCGATCTCGTCGTCGGACCAGCTCACCAGGTGGACTCCGTCCTGCATCCCGTCGCCCGTTCCATCGACGTCCTGGATCAGGCTGTCCAGCACCGTCGCCGCACCCGGCACGGCGAGCACGGAGGTGCGGGCCGCGCGCGTGAGCGCCACGTAGTGCACGCGCCCGGACTCCTCGGCCTCCGCATCGCGCCGACGGGTCGCGAACGCCGAGGTCGCGAGATCCGCGACCACCTCGCCCGGAGCTGCGACCTTCGGCCAGAAGCGCAGGCTGCGGCCGGACAGCGGAGCGGTGACGTCGAGTGCGCCGGGGGAGGCGACGAGCACCCCGCTGGAGTGATCGCGCTCCTTCGGCGGGCCCCCGAGATAGGTGATGACGTGGTCCCATTCCAGGCCCTTGGCGCCGTGGACGGTGCCCACCCAGACCGCATCGGGCAGGGCGGAGAGGTCGGGCCCCTCCTCCCAGGCGTCGAGCTCGGACCGCAGCCCGGTGAGGGTGATGGGGGATCCCTCCGCGCGGCGCCTCTCGGTGGTCTCGTGCGCGAGCGCCCGCAGTGCGTCGAGGGTGCGGCGGCGTGCTCCCTGGCCGCTCCAGCGCTTGATCCGCTGCGGCAGGTCCAGGGCGTCGATCAGGGCGCTGATCATCTCGACCGGGGTGAAGCCGATGCAGGCGCGACGCACCTCCCGCAGCCCGCTGAGCACGTCGTCGTCCCACCAGCTGGCGAAGACGGCGCGGCGTGCGTCGCGGTCCGGCGCGGCGGTGAGCTGGGCGAACCAGTCCTGGTGGGCGCCGTGGTCATCGAGCAGCGTCACCAGCTCGGTCAGCGCGAGGGTGTCGGAGCCGTCGAGGGTGACCGCGAGCGCCGCCCGCACCATCTGCGCCTCCCGGGTGGCGAGCAGCGGATGCGCGGCACCGGCGGTCGGCACGCCGCGCTCCTGCAGGGCGGCGACGACGGAGGCCCGCTGGGCGTTGCTGCGCACCAGCACCGCGGTGGATCCGGGGGTGAAGGCGCCCTGGTCGATCCGCTGCCGGATCTGCTCGGCGATCATCGCCGCATGCTTCTGCGCGGAGACCGCGCGTCGGTCGTTCTTCGTCGCCTCCCAGACCTCGAGCATGCCGCTGCCCGCCGCCGACTCCCGCGGGGCGGGGATCGAGAGGGTGATCCTCTCCAGGCCCTCCCCGTCGGGTGCGAACACCGGGGCGAACACGGCGTTGGAGAAGTCCACCAGCAGCTTCTGCGAGCGCCACGAGTGGGAGAGGTTCTGCACCTCGCCGGTGCCGAACACGGTGCCGCCGCCCTCGAGCGCGTCGATGATGTCCCGCATCAGGCGCGGATCGGCGTCGCGGAAGCCGTAGATCGCCTGTTTGGGGTCGCCCACCCAGATCTTGTCCTCGATGAGCTGGGAGAGTTCGAGGAACAGGGCGAGCTGGATGGGGGAGGTGTCCTGGAACTCGTCGACGGCGAGCAGGCGGAAGCGCGAGGCGATCGATGCGCGCACGCGAGGGGACTCCTGGAGCAGACGCAGGGCCCGCACCTCCTGGTCGATGAAGTCGATCAGTCCCAGCTCGCGCTTGTAGGTCTCGTACGCCTCGAGGGACTCCGCGGCGACGTCGAGCACGAGCGCGATGAGGTCCTGCAGGTCCTGCTGCCAGGCGGGGTTCTGCGCGAAGCCCTCCTCGATCTCCGCGGCCAGCGGCTCCAGGGCCTTCTTGGCCGGGGCGCCGAACGTCCCGCCGGCCAGCCGCAGCCAGCTGGACCACGGCGCCCGGTCGCGATCGCGCAGGGTCCGCTCCGAGCGACGCAGCGCCTCGAGGTCCGTGCGCGCCTTGTTCACGCTCCGCGGAGCGATCGGCCCGCCCTTCACGGGGTCGCCGGACTCATCGACCGAGGCCTGGATGTCCTGCGCGAAGTCACCGATCCGCTGTCCCAGCTCGTGCAGCCAGCGCCCGCGCAGGTCCTCTCCGGGCTCGGGGAGGTGCGCTGCGGCGCGGAACTCCTCCCAGGAGGCGGGGGCCGCCGCGCGCAGGTCCTCGGCGCTGAGCAGGTTGGTGCGAGCGGTGTCCGCGACGTCCTTGACCCGACCGCGCCAGGCCTGCTTCCGGTGCGCGAACGCGAAGCCGGTGTCCTTCTCGTCGCCGTCGTGCTCGGTGCGGGCCAGCATCGCCGCCCAGCGCACTCCGGCGGCGGCGGTGGTGCGGTCGATCGCCGCGGCGAAGGTCGCCTTCTGCGTGGTGTCGTCGAGCACCTGGACGTCGGGCGAGATCCCGGCATCCAGTGCGTATTCCGTGACCAGGCGCCCGGCGACCGAGTTCACGGTGCTGATCAGCGCGCTGTCGATGCCGCGGGCGGCCTCGACCTGCTGACGGTCCAGCAGCGTGGAGCGCACCCGCTGGGAGAGCTCGTCGGCCGCTTTGACGGTGAAGGTGGTGGCGATGACCTGCGAGGGGTCCAGTCCCTCCTCGAGGCGCTCGGCCAGCAGCCGCGTCAGCGTGTACGTCTTGCCGGAGCCGGCAGAGGCGTTGATCAGGGTGAAGCTCATGATGCATCGCCTCTCAGGCCGCACAGCAGGGAGAAGTCGCAGAAGTCGCAGCGGGCGTCGACCACGATCCCGCCCTCGGCCCGCGCCGACTCCTGGGCGGCGGCGTAGGTCTTCTTCGCGGTCTGGCGCGGGGTGCCCGGGTCCTGCCCGGCATCCCGCAGGATCTGCCCGGACTGCGCGGAGACGGTGCCCTCGCCGATCGCGTCGAGCGCCTCGGTGATGCCCTCGGTGGTCATCGACCAGGCCTTCGCGATGTCGAGCGTGGGCCGGCCGTGGGGATCCAGCGCCGGGTTCGCGGAGACGAACTCGCCCTGCTTGAGCAGGAAGTAGCCGACGTCGGCGCTGTCGTCGTGCAGCGACCAGGCGTAGGAGGCCAGCTGCAGGGCCTCGCCGGCATCGAACAGCTCGGGGTATTTCTTCGCCGCGGCGGTCCACTTCAGGTCGATGACGGTGGGGCGGCCGGAGGCATCCTCGGCGAGCACGTCGCGGAATCCCAGGAACGGCACCTCCAGGTCGCCGCGGCGCAGGTGCAGGGTGAGCGGCTCCTCGAAGCGGGACTCGACCGAGGTGATCACCAGGCCCGCGTCGGCCAGGCGGGTGAAGAACTCCTCGAGCGAGCGCACGGAGGTCTCGCGCATCGTGGTCAGCTCGACCTCGCGGCCGGGCAGCAGCAGCTCCGAGGCGAGCTGGGGGAGCAGCGCGTCGAGCGTCCGCTCGATGTCTGCGGCCGACGGGGGACCCGTCCGGCCCCGCTCCGTCCCCTCGTTCACCAGCTCCTCGACGACGGCGTGCACGAGGGTGCCGATCATCTGGTTGCCGCTGGGCACGCTCGCGACCGACGCGGGCCGGATCCCGAGCCCGGTGCGATAGGTCCACTTCTGCCGGCAGCCCAGCAGGTTCTCCGCCTGGGAGTAGCTCAGCGCCTGCGGCACCAGGTGGGGTGCAGGATCGACCTGCTTGGTGAGGTCGTCCGGACGCGCCACCGGCGGCGCGGGCGGAGGAACCCGCACCTCCCGGCGCGACCCGGCGAGCGACCATCCCTCCGGGCCCAGCGCCTCGCGCGGGTCCACGAGATGCCGCGCGAGCACCTTCGCGACGTCCTCCCCGGCCTCGGCCCGGTCGGCGGCGAGGTGGGCGAGCAGGGAATGCGGGGCCGTGGCCTGCTCGGTGCGCGTGCGCGTGCGGACCACGATCAGCCGCCCGGCACCGAGCAGCGCGCTCAGCCCGGCGTCGGTCTCCAGCGCGGTGAGAGCGGCGGGGTCCAGCAGCACGGCACCGAGCCCCTCGAGCGCGGTGATCTCGAGCGGATCCCAGGTCACGCCGGTCTGCGCGTCCTGTCGATCCGCTCCCCACCACAGCACGTCCCCGCCGTCCGCGCGCAGCTGGGCGGGGCGCGTGCACGAGGTCCAGGCCGACGTCGCCTCGGGGCGGGCGAACGGCGAGCCGGCGCGGCCTCCGGCGGACTCCACGATCTGGGAGAGTTCGCGGGGACGGAGCACATGATCCTCGCCGAGGGTGTCGAGCACCTCGAGGAAGGTCTGCAGGTGGGCCCCGGCCCGGACCAGTCCGGGGTCACCCTGGCCGAGGGCACGCAGCCGCGTGCCGAGCCAGGCGGTCGCCGCGCGCAGCCGTGCCGGGGTGAGCTGCTCGGGACTGATCGGGTCGGTGACCAGGGCAGAGATCTCCCGGGCGATCTCGAGAGCCGCCGCCTCCTCGGGATCGGCGGCGAGCTCGGTGAGCACCGCCTCCCAGGCCGGACCGCCGGTGCCCGGCTCAGCGGCCAATGCATCCAGGAACCGTCGGCGCACCCGTGAGGGCACCAGGCCGATGGGCTCGCGATCCGTCTCCGGGGCATCGAGCACGCGCAGATCCAGGAAGGCGCCGAGCTGCTGCACGTCCACCGGAGCGATCGCGATCGAGAGGTACAGGGGCAGGATCTGCAGGCTGGTGCGGTTAGCGGAGGCGCCCGCCACCCCGATCGCGGCCTGCCCTCGGCGGCGCAGCTCCTGATCCAGCAGCACGGTGTCCTCGGTGGCGAGGACGTGGGCGGGCTCGCCGTCGCGCCCGGCGAGGAACCGGGCGGCGGTCTCGGCGGCAGCCCATTCGTCGTCCGCCTCGACCAGCACCAGTTCGGGCCTGCCGGATTGCGCGTCGTGCGCGGTCACCACGTCGACGCCCGCCCCGGCGAGCAGCCTGAGCAGCCGCGGCCACATTCCCGGGAGGGTCTCCGGGCTCTCCTGGCAGCGGATCTCGTCGATCCCCAGCGGCCACGGGTCCGCGGAGAGGCTCTCGAGCAGCTCGACCAGTTCACGGAGGTCGTCGGCCGCGCCGGGGGAGAGCTCGGCGACCTCCTCGATCGCGCACAGCGCGTCGATCCGCGCGGGCAGACCGGGCGCTGGGCGCAGGCGGGCCCCGGCTGCGACGGCGGCATCGCGCCAGTGCAGCATCGTCGCGGCGGTCGCCCAGGGATCGACGTCGAAGGAGTCGTGCACCCACTCGTGCCGGGCCGCGGAGATCGCGCTCGCGTACTGCGCGATCCGCACCGCGGGGTCGACCGACGGACGGGTCAGCGCCAGGCGGGTCTGCAGCAGCCCGACCAGCCCTCGCGGGCCCATGCGCACCTGGCCGCTGGCCCCGCCGGAGCCGGCATCCGCCCAGGAGGTGCCGTCCAGCGACCAGCCGAACTCGATCTGCATCGTCCGGGCTCCTTCACGAGATGACAGCGGCACGTTCCGCCGCACGGGACCACAGTAGGGGAGAGGGCCGACGCACGAGGCCCTGATCAGCGCGGGTCGGCCGCGTCGACGATCCCGAAGATCCGACGAGGTCGTGGGTCCCGCGCGCTCCTCTCCGGATCATCGGGGCACGTCAGCGGTTGAAGGGATCATCCGGGCGCACACCCCAGCTGAATCCACGGTCGTAGAGCGTCGTGCCCGAGTCGTCCGGGGTCAGCACCAGGTCCTGGCCCTCACCGGTCACGTGCAGCGTCCCGTCGCTCCGCTCGTCGATGCTCAGCGTCAGCGACGTCGTCGCCTGCTCGAGATAGTCGGTGACGGGCTGGCCCTCCTCGCGCAGCGGCCCCAGCTCGAGCTGGACGGTGCTCTCGTCGGTGCGCTGGTAGGTGCCGGCCAGCAGCTCGCCGTCCGCTCGGCGCAGCTGCACCTGGGAGGTCCCGCCTTCGATCGTCGAGCCGAAGGCGATCGCGCTCCAGCGGGTGTCCTCGGCGAGCTGGCCGGCCGGCTCCGCAGAGTCCTCCTGCACGGCCCAGACCCCGGCAGGCACGGACTCATCGGTGCTGCGCTCGGGGTACATCGAGCTGACGCCCCAGCTCACGAGCGCGACCAGCGCCAGCGCCGCGATCGGTCCGAGGATGTTCGTGACCCGCTCCAGCGGACGCCACGGCACCAACCTGGGCACGGGCCCACGACCGATCGCGCCGTGGCCCAGGAACGCCCTGGCCAGCCGCGACATCCAGGGGATCAGCACGATCAGCGACATGATCAGGTACACGAGCGAAGGGGTCTTGACCATCACGTCGTAGCCCAGGTTCAGCACCAGCACGAGCGACATGGACGCGGCACCGATCACCGCCCCGAGGGGGACCGTGCGCCGCCACAGCAGAGCCAGGCCGGCGCCGAACTCCGCGAGGCCGGAGAGGAACTGGAACAGCGGGGAGAACGCGGCCATCCGCCACAGCAGCCCCATCGGGCTCATCTCGCCGTGCGCGATGAGGGCGTCGCCCGTGTCCGCGAGGCCGAACTGGCCGAACACGAGCTTCGCGACCCCGTAGTAGAGCAGCACGACGGCGAGCAGCAGGCGCACCCCGCCGTGGGCCCACCATCCCAGGGTGACCGCGGCGAGGCGTCCGAGCTTCTTCTCGGCAGCATAAGGATCGGCGGGACCCGCAGCATGGGCGGCATCGGCATCGGCATCGGCATCGGCAGCTGCAGCGGCAGCGGGCGGCACAGGGTCGGACGGCGTTGTCGGCGCGGAGTCGTTCATGTCCCTACTCCACCAGCCGCGCAGGCAGGACACATCGCTCTCCGGCAGGCATGTGCTCCGCCTGCAGTCGATCTTTCCGCCACGGGACCCTCGACCTTCGACGGGCTCCGGCGGGCTCCGGCGGGTTCAGGAGGTCAGAGCCGCGCGTGCTCCCGCACCCAGGAGGCCTCGGACTGCGGCGTCCGTCCCGCGACGAGGTGTCCGTCGTGCACGAACCCCTCCTCGCGTCCTTCCAGCTCCTGGACCAGGATCTCCCGATGCCGGGCCAGCTCGTCGGCAGCTCCGGGGTCGTCGGCGAGGTCGTGCAGCTCGTGCGGATCCGTCTCGAGGTCGAAGAGCTGCTCGTGCCCGTCCCCGGAGAACCAGAGGTATTTGAACCGCTGGGAGCGGATCCACTGCATCGAGTGCCGCCCCAACGAGCCGATCAGATGCTCCCCGTGCAGGTGCTCCCGCCCGGTGCCGCCCGCCGTCGTCGGCCGCAGATCCAGGCCGTCCACGCTGCCGGGCACCTCGACCCCGGCGAGGCCGAGCAGGGTGGGCATGAGATCGCGCAGCTCGGCGATCGCCGAGACCTCGCCGGGCGCGCCCCAGCCCTCGCGCCAGCGGGGCGGCACGTGCATCACGAGGGGGATCCGGGCTGAGCCCTCGTAGCCCACCGACTTCCGGTACATGTCGTGATCGCCCATCATGTCGCCGTGGTCCGAGACGAACACGACGACCGTGTCCTCGAGCAGGCCATGATCCGAGAGCTTCTCGCGCAGACGGTTCAGCTGCAGGTCGACGAACTCGATCGAGCCGTAATAGCCGGCGCGCACCTGCTGATGGGTGCTCTCCTTCTGCGCCCCGAACTCCGCCTCGGAGGAGAAGTCGCGGCGGTGCTCGTCGAACCTCTCCACCCAGTCGCCCATCGGCCGTGGCGGGAACTCCCGGCCGCGGTACTTGTCCCACAGCCAGGCCGGCGGATCGAAGGGTGCATGGGGCCGGTGGAAGGACATGTACAGGAAGAAGGGGCGGGTGGGGTCGCGCCGCTCGAGGAAGCGGAACGACTCGTCGGCCACCCAGCGGGTGGGATGCAGGCGTTCCTCGCGCTCCCATGGCCGGGCGGTCATCGCATTGCAGCCGATCCCGGTCTCCTGGTAGTCGGCCCGGGGGTCCCCGGTCTCGCGGCGCAGGAAGTCGACGTAGTCGTCGATCTGGGCCGACGGCCCCTGCGTCAGTCGCCGGGAGGTGTGCAGGAACCCGTCGTGCAGCAGCACCTCGTCGAAGCCGCAGCGCGCACGGTCGGGGAACACGTGCATCTTGCCGATCCCGAACGCCTGGTACCCGGCGCCCCGCAGAGTGGACTGCAAGGTCACCGGGTGCGCGTCCGGGAAGGAGATGCCCTCCCGGTACCCGTAGCGCCCGTGACGATCGGGCGACTGCCCGGTGAACATCGCGACCCGTGCCGGGACACAGGTGGGCGTCGCCGAGTAGGCGCGTGTGAAGCGGTAGCCGCCGCCGGCGAGATCATCGAGGTTCTGGGTGTCGATGTGCTCGTTGCCGGCGGCGCCCATCGCATCGGCCCGCATCTCGTCGACGCACGCCAGGATGATGTTCGGCCGACTCATCCCGCGAGGATCAGCCCTGGTTCGCGGAGCCGGGATGCGCCCACGGCGGAGTCTGGCCGGAAGCCTGCTCGCCCGCCTTGTGCTGCGCCGTGCGCGCCCGCTGCTCGGCGTCGGAGCGCGCGCGATCGGCGCGCTCCTTCTCCTGATCGCGCAGCTGCTGGGCGGAGATCCGCTGGCGCTGGTCGGCGTCGGCGACGTCCGCGTTCTGGCTCGCCTCGGCCGCGGCCTGCGACTGCAGCATGGCGGTGCGGATCTCGTCGCCCATGCCGCCCACGGCGCCGGGGTTCGAGGGCAGGTAGAGCACGTTGGAGCGGCCGTTGCGGGCCACGTCCTGCATGGTGTCGAAGTACTGCGTCATCAGCAGCAGCTGCTCGGCGGAGTTCTCGATGCCGACCTTGCGGAGCATCTCGTACTGCTCGGCGATGCCCAGGGCGATCGCCTTGCGCTGAGCGGCGACGCCCTCACCCTGCAGACGCTTGGACTCGGCTTCCGCCTCGGCCTGGGTGACGCGCTTGATCTTGTCCGCCTCGGCGAGGGACTGCGCGGCGACGCGGTCGCGCTGGGCGGCGTTGATGGAGTTCATCGAATCGCGCACGCGCTGGTCCGGGGAGATGTCCTGGACCAGGGTGTTGATGATGTTGAAGCCGAACTCGTGCATGCGGGCCGACAGGGTCTGCTCGACGCTGTGGGCGATGTCGTCCTTCGACTCGAAGGCCGCGTCCAGCTCGAGGCTCGACAGGGCCGAGCGCACGGTGTCGAACACGTAGGAGCGGATCTGCGCCTCGGCGTTGGAGAGCTTGTAGTACGCGTCGACGACCTGCTCCTCCTTGATCACGTACTGCACCGCGACCGGCACGTTGACGAACACGTTGTCCTTGGTCTTGGACTCGATGTTCACCTCGAGCTGCTGCACGCGCAACGAGATCGGGCGGGTCGTGTTGTCGACGAACGGTGCCTTGAAGTTCAGGCCGGCGTGCGCGACGCGCTTGAACTTGCCGAAGCGTTCGACGATCACCGCTTCGCGGGAGTGGACGGTGAACATGATGGACGTGCGCAGACCGCCGAACAGCAGTGCTGCCAGGATGATCAGGACGACGATCACGACGACCGCGACGACCAGGAAGATGACGACGCCTTCCATGGGGTACCCCTTTCGAGTGGGCAGAAGTTGTGTCCCACGCTACAGGGTCGGGGGCCCTCTCAGTGCGCGTCGCGCAGGCCCAGCTCGGTCCGGATCCTCGAGGCGATCCGCACGGGCGGCACCGGAGGTGCGTAGCGACGCTGCACGTTGCCGTCACCGTCCACGAGGAATTTCGTGAAGTTCCAGGCGATGCGTCCGCCCATCACCCCGGCCTTCTGCTCGCGCATCCACCGCCACAGCGGATGCGCCCCGGGGCCGTTCACATCGATCTTGGAGAACAGCGGGAAGGTGACGTCGTAGGTCGAGGTGCACGCGTCCTTCGTGTCCTCATCGCTTCCGGGATCCTGATGGAACTGGTCCGAAGGGAAGCCGAGCACCGTGAAGCCGTGCTCGGAGAACTCGTCCTGGAGCGACTGCAGCCCTTTGAGCTGCGGGGTGAAGGCGCACTGGGTGGCGGTGTTGACGACGAGCACCAGTCGGCCCCGGTACTCGCTCATCTCGCGGCGCTCGCCGTCGATGGTCGTGGCCCAGAAGTCGTGGAAGGTGGTGGGTCCGCTCGTCCCGGCTGCCTGCTCCATAGCGCCCAGTCCTCTCGTCGCTCGCGTCTATCGTAGGGCCGCGTCCTGAGGACTCCATGGTCATCTCCTCCCCTCGTCCTCCACGGCGACGAGGAAGCAGGGCGAGGGAGCAAGGGCGAGGGCCGGTCAGGCCAGGAACGCGTCGACCTCGGCGCGGGTCGGGCTGCTCTGCGGGCCCTTGCGGGTCACGGCGATCGAGGCGGCGGCGTTCGCCCGGGTCGCGGCGGATTCCCAGTCCGCACCGAGGGCCCGCTCCGCCAGCAGCACGCCGGTGTGGGTGTCCCCGGCCCCGTTGGTGTCCACCGCGGTGACGGGGAAGGCGGGGATCTCGGTGCCGCGACCGTGGTGGAAGACGGTGCAGCCGCGCTCCCCGTCGCGCACGATGACGACGGCATGGGCCCCGATCCGTCGGCGCAGCGCCTCGGGCGTGTCCTCCAGGGCCTCGAGCCCGGTCAGAGCGCGGGCCTCGTCGGCGTTGGAGGTCCACACCGTGGTGCGAGCGAGCACCCGTTCCTGCACCTCGCGCGGGAAGGTCGCGAACGGGGCGCCCGGATCGAGCACCACCTCGACTCCCTCGGGCACGCTCTCCAGGAACTCCAGCAACGGCTCGCGCGTCGGCTCGAACAGGCTGTAGCCCGAGAGGCACAGCAGATCACCGGGCTGCGGAGCGAGCGTGGCGAAGGAGGCGGCGGTGACATCGCGCTCGGCCCCGTAGACGGTGAGGAAGGTGCGTTCAGCCGACGGCTCGAGCAGGACCGTGCAGTAGCCGGTGTCGGCCTCCTGGCGGGGCCGGTCCGACAGCCGCACCCCGTCGGCCGCGAGCGCCTCACGGATCCGATCGCCATGGATGCCCGTCCCGTGCGCTCCGCCGTGCACGGACTCGGCACCCGTGCGCGCGGCCGCGACCAGCGTGGTCACGGCGCCGCCGGCGTACCACTGCTCGCTCTGCGCATTCGCATTGCCGCCGCGCGGGGGCAGCTCGTCGATCTCGAGGACGATGTCGACGAGAGCCTGGGCAGTGTGCAGCACGCGGGGCATGGACCGAGTCTAGGGTCGGGAGCATCGGGGTGGGATCATGTGCGCATGGACTCCTCCGCATCCCGGTCGCGTCGCCGCGGCCCCGTGATCCTCGTCGTCGCACTGGTGGTGATCGCCGCCCTGGTGGTGGGCGGTCTGCTCTGGCGACAGCGCGCCGACAACGGCGAGGAGGAGGCGCAGGCGCTCGCCGACGCGCTGCCCGAGGGCGACTTCTCCTCTGAGACCGACACCGCCGAGCACGACCGGATCCTGGGCCCGCTGATCGAGGCGACCGGCGCCGCGCCCGAGGTCGAGCTCGCCGATGCCGGCACGGCCGACGACGGCCTGCGCACTGCGACCCTGGACTGGACCTGGACCCTTCCCGATGACGCCGGTACCTGGGAATACACCACCGAGGCCACCCTGCATCGAGGCGAGGACGGCTGGTCCGCGGACCTCACTCCCGAGGTGTTCGCGCCGGATCTCGGCGACCGCGAGAACCTCGATCTGAAGACCGTCGACCCGACGCTCGGCACCGTCACCGATCGCGACGGCAAGGAGCTCTACGGGCCCGGCGAGGTGAAGGTGCTGGGCCTGGACAAGACCCAGCTCGAGGACGCGGACCCGGAGGCCTCCGCCCGTGAGCTCGCCGGACTGCTCGACATCGACGAGGACCGCTTCGCGCAGTCCGTCGCCGACTACGGGCCCGACGCCTTCGTCCCCGCGCTCACCATCCGGGTCTCCGACGAGGGCGACTACCCGCTCGATGATGCCGCGGACGTCGCCGGCTTCCGGGCGGTGGAGAAGACTCAGCCGCTCGCGACCGAGCGCGACTACGCCCCCGGCGTGCTCGGCGCCCTGCGGGAGGCCAGCGCCGAGGATGTCGAGGAGTCCGACGGGGAGATCGAGTCCGGGGACCTCGTGGCCAGCGGCGGGATCGTCGCCGCCGAGCGCGAAGCCCTCGTCGGCACCGCCGGTGCGAAGGTGATCGCCGTGGACCCCGACGCCGGCACCGAGCGCTCGCTGCACGAGGTCGCCGCGGTCGACGGCACCGAGGTGCGCACCACCCTGGACGATCACCTGCAGCGTCTGGCCACGTCGGCGATCGCCGACGAGGACTCGGCGTCCGCGGTGGTCGCCCTGCGACCCTCGACCGGAGAGGTGCTCGCCTCCGCCCTCGGGCCGACGGGCCAGTCCTATCCGGTGGGCCTGGTCGGCCAGTACGCCCCGGGCTCGACCTTCAAGGCCGTCACCGCACTGGCCCTGCTGCGCGCGGGGGTCACCCCGGACACCACTCTCCAGTGCCCGGAGACGGCGACCGTCGAGGGCCGCAGCTTCAAGAACGCTGATTCGATGTCCCCGGATCTGTTCGGGTCGATGCCGTTGCGCGACGCGATCGCGCACTCCTGCAACACCGCGATGCTGCTGGAGTACGACACCGTCGACCAGCAGCAGCTCGCCGATGCCGCGACCACTCTGGGGATCGGTCAGGACGCGCCCACCGGCCTCGAGGCGTTCATGGGCTCCGTGGACCCGGAGGATGAGGGCGTCGAGCATGCCGCAGCGATGATGGGGCAGGGGCGCGTGCTCGCCTCCCCGCTCGCCATGGCGGTGGTGCTGGCGAGTGTGCAGAACGGTGCGACCGTGCAGCCGAAGATCCTGGCGGATTCGGACTCAGCTGCCCCCGAGGTCGACTCCCCGCTCACCGAGGACGAGACCGCCCAGATGCAGGAGCTGCTGCGAGGCGTGGTGACCGACGGCAGCCTCCGTGACTTCGCCGACCTGCCCGGGGACCCGGTGATCGGCAAGACCGGTACGGCCGAATGGACGAACGAGGACGGCGAGCTGAAGCTCCATTCGTGGGTGATCGTCGCTCAGGGGGACCTCGTGATCGCCGCCTTCGTGGAGGACGGCAGCTACGGCTCCACGACCGCCGGACCCATCGCTCGCGAGGTGCTCGAGGGGGCGTGAGCCGCGGTGCTGACCAGCGTTCGGGTCAGTGCTCGTGCTCAGTATGCGGTGCGCCCCTCGTGGGCGCGCCAGGCCTCGAAGGGGGCGACGGCCTCGGCATGGCGGAACTGCTCCGTGGGGAGCAGCGCGTGGCGGCCGGGACGCTCGAAGTATTCGTAGAACGCGGCGTCGTCGAACCCCGCCCGGGCCGCATCGCCCCGCCCGGCGGCGAACACCACCCGGTCGATGCGCGCCCACAGCGCCGTGGCCAGGCACATCGGGCACGGCTCGCAGCTCGCGAAGAGCACCGCGCCAGGCAGTTCGACGGCCTCCAACTCCGCGCACGCGGCACGGATCGCCTGCACCTCGGCATGCGCGGTGGGATCGTGCATCGCGCTGACCAGGTTGACCCCTTCGACGAGACGCCCGTCGGCCGTGGCCACGATCGCGCCGAACGGTCCGCCCCCGGCGGCAACGTTCGCCGTGGCCAGATCGACAGTGCGGGCGAGCAGGTCGGACTCTGCTGGTGAGCTCATGCCGAAGGATCCTCCCGGACCGCAGGCATCGTGTCCAGGGGTCCGCCGAATCGACGGCGCTGGTCATGGATGCGGGTGCGGTTGCGGGCTGTGCGGTCGCGGTTGCGGTTGCGGGCTCGAGCTCTGCGGGCTCACAGCCCTGCGGCGACCTCCACGGCCTGACGCATGGCTCGCTCGGCATCCAGTTCCGCGGCGACGTCGGCCCCACCGATCACGTGCACGCGGGGGAGCCGCCCGCGACGCACCTCCTGGATCTCGTCGGCCAGGTCCCGCACGCTGACCTGCCCGGCACAGACCACGATCGTGTCCACGTCGAGCACCGTCTCCTGCTCGTCCTCCGTGAGGTGCAGGCCATCGGCGTCGACGTGGTGATAGGTGACGCCGCGATGCTGCTGGACTCCGGCGTGGCGTAGCTCGGCACGATGCACCCAGCCGGTGGTACGGCCCAGCCCGGCGCCGATCCGGGTCTCCTTGCGCTGCAGCAGGTGGACCTCGCGGGCGAGACGGCCGTCGTCGGCCACCTGCGCGGGACGCGTGGCGACGCCACCGCGCTGCTGATCAGCATCGACCACGCCCCAGTGGGTCTTCCAGGCAGCGGTGTCGAGGGTCGGGGAGGGACGGGGAGCGGTCAGGTACTCGGCGACGTCGACGCCGATGCCGCCGGCCCCGATGATCGCGACCCGCTCGCCGGCCTCGGCGCGCCCCTCGAGCAGGTCCGCGTAGCTGATGACCTCGGGTCCGCCGTCGGCCGGGAGCTCGATGACCCGCGGCGTGACGCCGGTGGCGAGGATGACGTCGTGGAATCCGAGCAGGTCCCTCGCCTCGGGGCGAGTGTTCAACCGGATGCCCACGCCGGCCGCGGCCAGTCGCATCCGCCAGGACTGCAGGGCCTGGGCGTAGTCCTCCTTGCCGGGGATGCGGGCGGCCAGGCGCAGCTGCCCGCCGATCTCACCGGTGGCCTCGTAGAGGGTGACGACGTGCCCGCGCTCGGCGGAGGCCAGGGCGGCCTCGAGCCCGGCGGGCCCGGCACCGACGACGGCGACCTTCCGGGCACGGCGCTGCGTCACCGGGGTCAGCACCAGTTCGGTCTCGTGCCCGGCGCGGGGGTTGACCAGGCAGCTGGCCCGCTTGCCGTCGAACACCTTGTCCAGGCAGGCCTGGTTGCAGGAGATGCACGCGACGACCTGCGCAGCGCGGCCGTCGGCGAGCTTCGCGGGCAGGTGCGGGTCGGCCAGCAGGGGACGTGCCATGGAGATCAGGTCGGCCTGCCCGTCCGCGAGGATCTGCTCCGCGACGGACGGGTCATGGATGCGGTTCGAGGCGACGACGGGAACGTCGACGAGTTCGCGCAGGCGGGAGGTCTGCTCGGTCCAGGCCGCGCGAGGCACGGAGGTGACGATCGTGGGCACTCGGGACTCGTGCCAGCCGATCCCGGTGGACAGCACGTCCACGCCCTTCTCGGTGAGGCCGCGAGCGAGCGTAGCGGTTTCCGCCCAGGTCTGTCCGTCAGGCACGAGGTCCAACAGCGAGATCCGGTAGCTGAGCAGGGCATCCTCGCCGATCGCTTCGCGTACGGCACCGGCGATCGCGAGCGGCAGCGCCCGACGGCCCTCGGCGCCGCGGCCCCAGCGATCCCGGCGACGGTTGGTGGCCGGGGCGAGGAACTGGTTCAGGAGGTAGCCCTCGGAGCCCATGATCTCGACGCCGTCGTAGCCCGCCTCGATCGCGAGACGGGAGGCCTCGGCGAAGTGCTCGATGGTGCGGGTGACTCCCCGGCGGGTGAGCCGGCGGGAACGGAAGGGGGACAGCGGTGACTTCCCGCGGCGGGACGAGGCAGCCAGCGGGTGGAAGGCATAGCGGCCGGCGTGGAGCAGCTGGAGCAGGATCCGCCCGTCGGCCTCGTGGACCTCGCGGGTGATGACCTCGTGCCCCCGCAGGGTGTGTTCGTCGGCCTGTGCGCCGCGCGGGGTGAGGCGTCCGGTGCGATCGGGGGAGAAGCCACCGGTGACGATCAGGCCGACGCCGCCGCGTGCGCGCTCGCCGAGGTAGGCGGCGAGCTTCGTCGCGTCCGACGCTTTGTCCTCGAGCCCCACGTGCATCGAGCCCATGACGATCCGGTTTCGCACCTCGAAGCGGCCCAGGTCCAACGGGGAGAGGAGCGTCGGGAACGAACGAGGCCCGGTGGGGTGAGGAAGCGGCGTCGACATGTGGCGATTCTGCCAGGGTACGGACGGGTTCGGCCCCTCCGCACCGATTCCGGCATGGCGTGGTGCCGACGGAAGTTCCCGAGTAGTAATCAACTGTGCGGTGAAGCCGGAGGCCAGGCGGTAGTTCGTGCTCCCGTGCGGCACTCGAGGCCAGTGCCTAGATCGATTCTCGATGTGGAGTGCGGCACGGCGACGCGCAGCACAGTGCGCGGCACGGCGCGGCACGACGGCGCGGCACGACGGCACGGCCCAGGCACGGCACGCAGAGCTGTGCTCAGAATGGGGGTGGGTTGTTGTAGTGGTCGGGGGTGGGGTCGGGGTATTTCGGGTGTCGGCGGGTGCGGGGTCGGCGGGTGTGGATCTGTTGGCGTTGTTCGATGATCCGGTCGTGGCGGGGACGTGCGGCTTCGGTGGTGGCGGTGCGGAGGGCGTCGTCGTGGGCGCGGAGGTGGGTGGTCCAGGCGTGGTCCAGTGCGCGGGCGAGGAAGGGGGTGAGCAGGTCGGTGTCCTCGCGGGTGCGGGCACGGATCTCCGCGTCGATCACCCATTGGGTCTCCAGCGGTGGGAACACGGTGGGATGGTGTTCGGGGATCAGGCCGAGTGGCGGGGGAGTGATCTCGGGGTCATCGCTGGTCGTGGGGCGTTCGGGGTCGATGTGGCCGTCGGTTTTGATCTGGTGGTGCAGCCAGCACAGGCGGTGGAGGTTGTCCAGCGTGGTGGGGCCGCCGAGCGCGGGTTGAGCGTGGTGGTATTCCTCGATGTGGTCGTCTTCCGCGGCGAGCACGGTGGGGCGGGTGCAGCCGGGCGCGGCGCAGACCGGGTGGCGCAGACGCAGTTGGAGCCGCATCTGCTTGGTCGGCGTATATGTCTCTGCAGCTACCGGGAGGTAGGCACCGGTGGTGGGGTCGGTGAGGATCCGCTGCCATACCGCCTGTCCCGCGGCGAGGGCTCGCGCCTGGTCGGCGGGGACCGGGATCATGCCTTCGAGCATCCCGGGAGCATTGGACACTCCCAGCAGGGTCAGCGCGGGGACGGTGACCAGGAGGGTGTAGGACGTTTTCGGGGCGGGCACCGGGTCCATGTCCAGCAGCGAGTGGGTGAGGACCGCGTAGCGCAGAGCGGCCAGTGACAGGGGCCTGCCCAGGGTGTGCAGGGTCCCGTCGAGGTCGAACGGGATCTCCTCGTCACCGTGGTCGAGGGCGTGGCGCTGGGCTGCTTGGAGGGTGTGGGCGCAGGTGTCCAGGCGGTGGGCGAGGTCCTTGATCTCCAGGATCGGTCCGGTCACCGACAGGGTGGCCAGTCCCGCGGCGGGGCCGTGGACATCGAGGTCGATCCGGCGCTGCATGCGCGGGGGCGTGGGGACCGTGCCGGCGGTGACCATCGCGACCAGGGTGTTGAGGTGGCGACCGAACTGGTCCCTGGAGATCGAGGCCAGGTCCCAGGAGGCGACATGCTCATCGACCACCCGGGTCTGTTCCTCGGTCAGGGCACGGACCTTGCGCAGCAGATGCTGATGGAACTCCTCGGGCAGATCCCCGGCCAGGAGCACAGTGAACGTGGCGGGCATGAGTCTCACGGCGCGGTGCGCGTCCCGGACCAAGCATTCCGCGCGATGCGTGGAGACACGCAGCCCGACCGCGACCTTCACGGCGGTGATGTCCGCGGAATCGATACAGCCCTCGGTATCGGGGTCGCGGGTGAGGAACGAGGCCAGCAGTTCGTGCTGGTGGGCGTAGAGGATCGCGCGTTCGCGCAGGGTGTCATGCAGCGCGAGCACCCGCAGTGCCGGGCCTGTCAACTTGTCTGTGTAAGCGGGGTGTTCACAGGTAGGGGGTGATCCGTTCGGGATAGGCCGCTGCGAGCTGCGCGAGGGCTTGTTTCCAGTTGGTGACGACCTGGCCCTCGACGAGTCGGCCCTGGGCCTTCCTTTGGCCGGCGGGCTTGCCACGGTCCTTCTCGCGCTCGGCGGCGCGCTTGTCTTCGATGTTGCAGATCGCCAGCCAGAGCAACTTCACGGCCGCTTCCGTGGTCGGGAAGTGCCCGCGGTTCTTGGTGACCTTCCGCAGCTGGAAGTTCAGCGACTCGATGCTGTTCGTCGTGTAGATGACCTTGCGGAGCATCGGCGGGAACTGCAGGAACGGAATGAACCTCTCCCACGAGGCCGCCCAGGTCGCAGCCGCAGATGGGTACTTCTGCCCCAACTCAGAGGCCTCGAAATCAGCCAGCGCCTTGCGGGCGACGTCCTCGCTCGGGGCCGTGTAGACCGGCTTCAACGCCTTGGCGACCTTCTTGCGGTCCTGGTAGGCCACGAACCGCATCGCGGCCCTGATCAGGTGGACCACGCAGGTTTGGACCATCGATTCCGGCCACGTCGCCTCGATCGCCTCTGGAAGACCCTTGAGGCCGTCGCAGCAGACGATCAGCACGTCCCGAATGCCCCGGTTGGCGAGGTCCGCGCAGACGTGGGCCCAGAACGCCGATCCCTCGGTGTCCTGGACCCAGATTCCCAGCACGTGCTTGATCCCGTCCAGGTCCACACCGACGGCGATATAGGCAGCTCGGTTGATGACCTGGCTGTTCTCTCGGATCTTGATCCGGATCGCGTCGAGATACATCACCGGGTAGAACTCCTCCAGCGGCCGGGACTGCCAGGCCAGGACCTCCTCGGAGACGGCGTCAGTGATGTTGCTGATCGTCTCGTGGGACAGGTCCGTGCCGATTGTGGAGGCCAGATGGTGCTGGATATCGCGGATCGTCATCCCGCCGGCATAGAGGCTGATGATCATGTCATCGAGCCCGCCCAGACGGCGCTGCCCCTTGGGGACCAGGCGCGGGGTGAACGAGCCTCCCCGGTCGCGGGGCACGTCCAGCTCGATCGGCCCGACCTCGGACTCGACCTTCTTTGGCGTCGTGCCGTTACGGGAGTTGGCGTGCTTCGCCGCGTCCTCGGAGCCCTTCTCATAGCCCAGATGGCTGGTCAGCTCGGCCTGCAGACCTCGCTCGAGCGCGGCCTTGACCAGCGCGGGCACGAACCCGCTGTCGCCGGTCAGCTCGACCTTGCCCGCGTCGATCTGCGCGAACAGTGCATCGAGCTGTCCGGAGGCCTTCAACTGCTCGACCAAATCCTGGCCCGACGGCTCACCGCCCGGCTGCTGCTTCTCGTTGGTCATGGTCATGATTCTTACCGTTCCTCTCGGTACGGCTTACACAGACCATCTGACACGCCCGCAGTGCCTGCTCGCTGCCGGGCTCTGCGGCACTGGATTCGATGATCCAGTCCGGTGTGAGCTCCCGACGGGCCAGCACCGGCCACGCCTCGATCTGCGGAACCATCCCCTCCACCGGAGCCTCATCCGGCCCCGAAACAACAGCAGTATCCGGTTCGGTGGCGTCATCCGGGCCGGGACTGCCAGCAGACCGGGGAGCGGACGCGTCGATGGCAGCCGGACGCGGAGGCGTGACCGGAGTGCCGAGCGGACCGAACACACTCCTGCCTGCTATGTCGGGACGCTGCTCTTCATCGGGACGCTGCTCTTCACGCTCGAACTCTTCCCCCACCGTGACCCCTCCTCCCACACACCCAACCCCGTGACCCACACGCGCATCCTCAGCGCCAGGAGTATCGACCTCAACGCCGATAACTCCCCCCATTTTATGTCGAGAACACCGCCACCGAAAGAGCACCGACGCAATGGGGATGAATATGTGGACAACCCACCCATGGGGAGGAAAGGTTGCTCGAGAGTCCCTCCGAGGGGCTGGGTTATCCCCGGACGGGGATAGATGTGTGGATAACCGGAACCTGTGGAGGAGAGGTCGACCAGTGGGTGGTGTGAGGTGAGCGCTGCGCCCGGTCCGACGCGGTTCTGTGGGGCAGTTCTGCGCGTGGTGGATCCGCCGGAATGCCGCAATGGCATGCACTTTCTCAGGGCGCTGGCAGTGTGCCCGTTGGTGGCACTGACGACTCAGTGCCCCGATCTCACAATCAAGACCTCGTCGGAAATGTTGATAACCGATCGCTGTGGAGGATAGGTCGTCCCCTATGTGCCGAAGAGGGTTGACGGGGGTGCCCGGATCGCTCAGGCTTTTTCTGACGTGGAATGTCGACCCCCGACCTGCTCGGTGAGATGTGAGGACAAATGTGCGCTGGAGTTGCGGCAGCGGCAGCCGCAGCGGAAATGGCAGTGGCAGCGGTGGACTGGCGGCAAGGGTGTGCCCTCCACACTCGCTTCTGTACACACAGACGCATACGCGGCACAATCTTCGGTGCACGATGAAGGCGTCGGCCCGACCGACCGATCTACTGACCGACTGCGCGTCGCCGTCGCCGGCGCCGTGGTCGACGCCGACCTCACCGCACCCGACCCGACGGGACACACGATGACTGCCCACGGCGCGAACCCCTTCACCCCGGGCTTCGGCCTGACCCCGATGATCCTGGCGGGCCGGGCCGTGGCGATCGAGGACTTCACCGCAGCCCTCGCCGGCAACGTGCCCGAGGCGCGCGCGATCCTGATCTCCGGGGCACGTGGCTCCGGGAAGACGGTGCTGCTGACCGAGTTCACGGAGCTCGCACTGGAGGCGGGGTGGACGGATCTGCGGGTCCACACCTCGTCGTCCTCCCTGGTGGACGAATTGCGGAGCATGGCGATCGCACGTCTGCGGGAGCTGGATCCTGACGCGGAGACGTCGCGGCTCACCTCCGCGCGGGTCTCCGGCGTCGGTGCGTCCCGGGATGTCGTGGACCGCTACGAGGGGGAGGGGGAGACGATCACGACAGTGCTGGACCGGTTGGCCGAGCTCACGGATCAGGACGGCGGCGGCCTGCTGATCACCCTCGATGAGCTGCAGTCCGTGGACCGCGACGAGCTCCACGCCCTCACCCAGCATGTGCAGGACCTCATCGGATCGGGCCACGCCGTCGCGTTCATCGCTGCCGGCGTGCGGCCCGGGATCGACGCCCTGCTGGACCACGAGAGGACCACCTTCCTGCGCCGGGCGCACCGGATCGAGGTGGGCAGCGTGGACGTGGGCACTGCGGCCGAGGCGATCCGTATGACCATCGCCGATACCTCGAAGACGATCGCCCCCGAGGCGGCCGTGCTCGCCGGGGAGATCTCGAAGGGATACCCGTACCTGATCCAGCTCATCGGCTCCAAGGCCTGGCAGAACAGCGGCGACGCGGACACCATCGAGCTCGAGGACGTGCGCGGGGGCAGCTCCGGAGTGATCGCCGCGATGATCAAGAACGTGCACGGGCCGTCGCTGCGCGGGCTCAGCAGCCGCAAGCGCGAGTACCTCCACGCGATGCTCCAGGACGAGGGGCCCTCGAATGTCGGGGACATCGCCGAACGGATGGGCATCGATCCGCGCAATCAGTCCACCTATCGCGAGCGGCTGATCGACGACGAGCTGATCCGGCCGGCCGGCAGGGGTCTGGTCGAATTCGCCCTGCCCTATCTCGGGGACGCCCTGCGGCACGAGAAGGAGGAGGGCGCAGCGACCGAGCCCGGCAGTGGGCTCACCCGATCACACAGGTCACGACGGGATCCTCGACCAAGGTAGGCCCTGGCGAGACGCCGTCGCCGATAACGTGGGGCCACGATGAGCACGATGCTTCCGACCTCCGAACGCCCGGCCCGCACGCCCGCGACCGGGCCGATCACGGCGACCCTGCGGGTCACGGCGCTCCTCGCCGCCCTCGCGATCACCATCTGGATCCTCATCGCCTACGCCGGACTCCCGGAGACGATCCCCACCCACTTCGATCTGAGCGGCACGGCGGACGGCTGGGGCCCCAAGTGGTCGATCCTGGTGCTCGCCGCCGTGATGCTGCTGGTCTCGGTCGGTCTCGCCGTGCTCTCCGCCAAGCCGCAGATCCTCAACTATCCAGTCATCATCACTGAGCACAACGCCCAGGCCATCTACCGCGAGGGGGAGCGGCTGATGGTCTGGGCGCTGTGGGCGATGCAGGGGATCTACCTCGGCATCGCCTGGACGGTGCTGCTCGGCGGCGGAGGGGTCGTGATCGGGATCAGCGCCGCCATCCTGGTGAGCGTGGTGGGCGTCGGAGTCATCCGGATGCTCCGCGTCGCTCGCTGAGCGCCGGCTTCACTCCGCGAGCCTCACTCCGCTGACCGCTGACCGCTGACCGCGTGAGTCAGACCCGCGCGAGGGCGACGCCGATGTTGTCCGGACCGCCAGCATCGAGCGCCAGCGCCACCAGGCGGTCTGCCAGGGCCTCGAGACCATCAGACTGCTCCGTCAGCGCCTCGGCGAGGGCCGACGGATCGACCGCGGCGTGCAGACCGTCGGTCATCAGGACCACCAGGTCCCCGGGGTCGAGCCGACGGATGAGCAGGTCCGGGGCGGTCGGGGCGCCGGCGGCGAGTGCGCGGTTGAGCACGGCGCGATCGGGATGCGCGGCGACCTCGTCGGCCGAGAGCCGCCCCGCCTCGACCAACGAACGCAGACGGGTGTGGTCCTGCGTGAGGTGATCGATCCGCCCGCCCCGCACGAGCGTGACCCGGGTGTCCCCGATGTGCGCGATGTGCAGGCGGTGGGCATGGATCAGCGTCGCGGTGAGCGTGGTGCCGTCCGAACCCTCCGTCGGCACCGACGCCTCCGCAGCGGCCCAGGCGGCTTCCAGAGCCGCCGGGGCATCGGCCGACGGGTCGTCTCCGAGCGCCCCGGCGAAGGCGTCGAGCACTCGGGAGGAGAGGTCGTCGTCGGCCCCGAAGCCGTCCGCCAGGGCGAGCAGCTGGGTGCCGTCCGGCAGCGTACGACGGAGCACGGCGTCCTGCTGGGTGGGGCGGGTGAGCCCGCGATGGATGGCCGTGGCGACCTGCAGCGGCGGCCCGGTGTGAGGGGAGTCGGTCATGGAGCTGTCCTCCTGGGGGAGTTCCCCGAGGTCCTGGGCGAGGGCCCGGACGTCGGCGCGGCGGGAGAGGACGTCGGCCTCCTCCTGACGCCACCAGGAGCGCAGCTCCGCAGCAGCGGCGTCGGCGTCGAGATCGCAGAGCACGGCGATGCGGGCGAGCCCCATCCCCAGGCCCCGCAGGGCAGCGATCAGCCGCGCCCGCTCGATCTGGTCGGCCCCGTAGGAGCGGTAGCCGGTGAAGGGGTCCACGCGCCGTGGCGCGAGCAGCCCCGACTCGGCGTACATCCTCAGTGCCTTGGGGCTCAGGCCGCTCGCGGCGGCGAGTTCGCCGATGCTCAGCAGGCCCGGACCCGTCTGCTCGTGGGACATGCGTTCCTCCGTCGTGCCTCGCCCGGTTCCCCGGGCACCGGGACGATCCCGGCCATGGCCACCGTCCGGATTGTCCCAGGGGAAGGGTCAAGCGGCCGATGGGACAGGTGAAGGAACTCGTGACGGAACAGGCGACGGAATAATCTGTCGACCTGCCGGAACCCGGTGTGGTGCACTGCGTCCATGCACTTCTCGATCCGGCCCTTGGACGCGGCCTCCGACGCCGATATCGCCCAGTACGCCGCGCTCGACGTCGCGATGGACGAGGCCCTCTACGGCGGCCACGAGGTCTGCACGCTCGAGCAGTGGCGCGCTGCGCTCACGGACTCGCCGTACTATCGCAGCCGACGCTGGGTGGCCGTCGCCGAACCGTTCGAGGGCGGCGAGGTGATCGTCGGCAGTGCAGCGGTGTTCCTCGCGCAGGAGGAGAACCTCGAGACGATCGGTGCGCATGCCGCCGTCCATCCCGACTTCCGCGGCCACGGCATCGGGACGGCGCTCGTCGAGGAGGCGCTGATCCCGGCGATCCGTGCCTCGGGCCGCGCTCTGGTCGAGTCCTACGGGGAGATCCCGGCCAGCGGCGACCCCGACGATCCGACGCTGCCGGTGCATCGGCTCGCCCGTCGCCTGGGCATCGAGCGCAGGAACCTCGCAGTGTGCCGCGTCCTGCCCCTTCCCCTCGAGGAGTCCCTGCTGACGTCCCTGCAGGACGAGGCCGAGGAGAGGGTCGGCGACCATCGCGTCGAGGTCTGGTTCGACGAGGTCCCCGAGGAGCACCTGGCGGACTACGGCACGCTGCTGCGCCAGATCGAGCTCGATGAGCCCGACGAGGACGTCGAGCACGAGCCGGCGGAGTACACCCCCGAGCGGATCCGCGCGAACGAGCGACGGAGGCGGGACGCGGGCAAGCAGGCGATCATCGCCGTCGCGATCGCGCCCGACGGCAGCTTCGTCGGCAACTCCGAGGTGCACCTCCAGAAGGAGCCCGGCACGACGCTCGCCTTCCAGGAGAACACCCTGGTCATGCCCGAGCATCGAGGGCGCCGGCTCGGTCTCGCGCTGAAGGTCGCCACCCATCGGCTGCTCCGCGAACGAGCGCCCGGGCTGCGGGCGGTGGTCACCTGGAACTCGCACGTGAACCCGTGGATGATCGGGATCAACGAGAAGCTCGGCTACGAGATCGCGTACCGCGAGCTGGCTCTGCAGGGCCGTCCCGCTCTCTGACCGTGCGTGCGACACGCGGCGCGCGTGCGACACGCCGCAGTCCGTCGGCTCCCTGCCCCCGTGCCGCGCCCGGCCTAGGTTCATGGCAACCGGCTGAGGGGGATCGGCGTGCAGGCAAGGCACCTCAGGAAGTCGCTGCGTCCAGGGCGGCCGCATGAGCAGTTCATGGTCGCGATGGCGATCATGGCGCTCATCATGTCCACCGGGATGGTCGCGGGCCTGCTGACCCACGTCTTCGCCCCGACCTCGGGCATCGCGGCACCGGAGGGCGCCGCGCAGCCGGTCGCGCCGCCGGGGGAGCCGTCCAACACCACGCGGTTGGACGACCGCGCCCGCATCACCGGGGACATCACCCCGAAGTCCGTCGTCGCCGGTCCCGGCGGGACGGTGATCGCGAACAACATGATGTACAGCCACAGCTCGACGCTGTACGACGCCTCCTCCCTCGAGCGGACCGCGACGGTCTCCGACGAGATCGACCTCGCCGACTACGGGATCGAGGAACGGGCCGGCGCCACGCACGGCGCCCCGGTCGAGGCGGTGTTCTCGCCCGACGGCGCCCATGCGTACGTCTCGCAGTACTCGCTCACGGGCCCCGGGTCCGGCGCGCCGGCCACCGATGACTGCGCCGCGGGCGACGAGATCGGCACCTCGGCCGTGTTCCGCCTGGATCTGGCTAGCGCGCAGTGGGACCAGGTCATCGAGGTGGGGCGGGTCCCCAAGTTCATCTCGCTCTCGCCCGACGGCAGCACCGCCCTGGTCTCCAACTGGTGCGATTCGAGCGTCTCCGTCGTGGACCTCGCGGCAGGGGAGGAGGTTCGGCAGATCCCGGTCGACGCAGCGCCCCGCGGCTCGGTGGTGCTGCCGGACAACCGCACCGCCTATGTGACCGCGATGTTCGCTGACGAGCTGTACAAGGTGGACCTGCACACCGGCGAGAGCGAGCTGGTGCTCGAGACCGGTCGCAAACCGCGCCACCTCGTGCTCTCCCCGGATGCCAGCCGCATGTACCTCACCGAGTCCGGTTCCGACCGGCTGCTGGAGCTGGACACCGCCACCGGCCGGGTGCTGCGGGAGGCGGAGACCGGTCGGGAGCCGCGCTCGATGACGATCTCGCCGGACGGTCTCGCCCTGTATGTGGTGAACTACTACGCGAACACGGTCTCGAAGTTCGACACCACGACCATGGAGGAGATCCAGACGGTCGAGGTGGGCCAGAACCCGATCGGGATCACCTACGAGCCCACGCAGCGCCGCGTCTGGGTAGCCAACTATGCGGGATCCATCGATGTCTTCGACGACACCGCCGTCCCCGAGGAGATGACATGAGCATGAGCGAATCCGACGTGCGGATCGTGCGGGCCTCGCGAGAGATCGCCGCACCGGCCGCGACCCTCTTCGAGCTCATCGCCGACCCTGCTGAGCAGCCCCGCTGGGACGGCAACGAGAACCTCGGCAGTGCGGCTCCCGGTCAGCGGGTGACCGCCGTGGGGGACGTGTTCGTGATG
Source organism: Brachybacterium sp. JB7 (assembly GCF_003335205.1). NCBI lineage: Bacteria > Bacillati > Actinomycetota > Actinomycetes > Micrococcales > Dermabacteraceae > Brachybacterium > Brachybacterium sp. JB7. The sequence goes on from NZ_QPGN01000003.1 coordinate 260,789, forward strand.
ACCCTGACCAAGGGCGCCGAGCGCGCCAACCACGTCGTCGAGCTCGAGGAGGGCCGACGGATCGCCTGGAAGCCCGGCGAGATCGACGGGCCGACGTTCGGCCAGCTCTGGCGCTGGGAGCTGGAACCCCTCGACAACGGCTCGACGCTGGTCACGCACACCTACGACTGGACCGATCTGCACGGCCCGGAGGCGCGCATCCAGCGGGCGCGGTCCACGACCGCCGGGACCCTGCGCGCCTCGATCGATCGGCTCGCGGCGCTCGTCGAGGGCTGAGGGCGCGATGTCATCGGGCCCGTCGGGGGATCGTGACCGGGCAAGGGTGGAGTCCGCCCTCGAGCAGGCCATCGCACGCGGAGACTTCGACGACCTGCCCGGCGCCGGCAGGCCGCTGGATCTGCCGCCCTCGCACGATCCCGACTGGTGGATCAGGCAGCGCCTCGCGGAGGACGACGTGGACCGCGACGCCCTGCTGCCCGTCGTGGTGCTGCTGCGCCGTGAGTACGAGCAGCGCGATGCCACCCTCGCCGAGCTGCCCGACGAGCAGATGGTGCGCGACTACGCGAACGACTTCACCGAGCGCGTGCGCGAGGACCGCCGCGGCACACCGCTGGCCCGCATGCTGGCGCCCGAGATGGATCCCGACGACGCCGTGGAGCGATGGCGCGAGCTGCGCGCCGCGACGGCCGACACCGAACCCGTGCGTCCGGAGCCCGTCGAACCGCCGCGACGGCGCCGCTGGTGGTGGCCGTTCAGCTGAGCGCCTCCCAGATGCCGAGCGCGGCGGCGACCCACTCCTCCGGATCGGCGGCCGCATCCCTCGCGCCGTGGCCGCGCAGCCAGGCGCAGACGTTCTCGCAGTCCCGCTGCAGGAAGCTGCGACCGTGGGGGTTCGCGATCAGGTCGATGACCTGCGGGACATCGATGATCACGGGGTCCGGCTCCGCCTGGCGGGTGTCGACCAGGATGTTGTACGGCGAGAGATCGCCGTGCACGAGACCCAGCTCGGCGAAGCCCAGCACCACCTCCCGCAGGGCACGGGCCCAGCGCTCGATCGTCGCCGCGTCCGGCGTCGTCTCCTGCAGACGGGGAGCGGCGACCGCGCCGTGCTCGTCGTCGGTCCCGACGAACTCCATGCACACCTCGGTGCCGACGATCTGCACGGGATAGGGGACGGGCAGGCCTGCGGACCACAGCTTCCCGAGCACGTCGAACTCGGTGCGGGCCCACTGCGAAGCGGCGACCTGCCGGCCGAAGGCGGTGCCCTTGGCCATCGCCCGCGCTTCGCGGGTGTCCTTGCCCCGGCGCCCCTCCGTGTAGGCGTGGGAACGGTGGAAGCTCGAGTGCTCGGGGGAGCGGTAGCGCTTGGCGACCAGCAGCGTCGCCTCGCCGTCGGCGCCGGTGAGCAGCTCCTCGGGCAGGGCCCGTTCGAGCAGGAAGGCGTCGGCCTCCTTGCCGGTCTTGAGCACACCGAGCTCGGTGTCGATCGCCCCGTCGTGCTGGACGACCCAGCCGGGGAAGGGCTGCGGTCCACGGTCGAGGGTGTGGGCGGTCTCCGGCCAGGTGGACCAGCGCTGGTCCTCGTCGAGCTCGGCGACGGTCGCGGTGAACATGGCGCGGGCGAAGAAGGCGTCCCTGTCGAAGGACGAGGTCATGGGGGCTCCTGAGGGGGTGACCTGCGAGATGCTCAGCAGGTCGGGGCGGAAGGGAGGACAGCAGGGGTCAGCACGGCGACAACCATCGGCTCCTCCTTCCCTCAGGGCCGGCCCGCTCGGGTCGGCGACGTGATCACGGTAGGACCGAGGCCGGGCGCGGTCCACCGAATATTCGGCGATGCTCTCGGCGAGCCCGGGCCCTGGACACCCGCAGCGGTCGCCGCAAGACTGGCCCGATGTTCCTCGAGAACCTCGGCATCGATGCCGTCGACCCGATCCGCCTCGGCCGCTTCTGGGAGGCGGCCCTGGGCACCACCGCGCTCACCGTGGAGCCCGACATCTATGAGACGCGCCTGGAGATCACGGGTGACGCCTACCTCGATCTGTGCTTCGCGCAGGTGCCGGAGCCTCCCGCGTCGCCGCTGCGCCTTCACCTCGATCTGCGAGGGGGCGACCGACAGCTCGACGTGGCCGATCAACTGCGGGAGCTCGGCGCGAGGGACCTCGACATCGGCCAGGGGGAGGTGCCCTGGATCGTGCTCGGCGATGTCGAGGGGACGGCGTTCTGCGTGAGGGAGGAGCGCGCGGAGTTCACCGGGACAGGGCCGCTCGCCGCTCTTCCCCTGGACTCCGCGGATCCGCAGCGGGACGCCGATTTCTGGGCCTGGTTGACCGGCTGGGCCGACGCCGACGCCGACGTCCCCGGCATCGCCCCGCGCACGCTCCGCCATCCCTCTCTGCGGGGGCCCCTGCTGGAGTTCTGCGCGGAACCCGAGCCGAAGCAGGCCGGCGCCAAGAACCCGATCCATCTGGACATCCGGCTCGAGGACGAGGACGACGCTGACGAGATCGCCGCGCAGGTCGCCGAGCGCGGAGGCCGTGAGCTGCACCCTGACTGGGGCGAACTGCCCTGGCGGGTGTTCCAGGATCCCTCCCGCAACGAGTTCTGCCTCCTGCCGGCGCCCGGAGCGTCCGCATGACCGGCGCCCGGAAGACCACCGCCTTCCTGGCCGTGCTGCTCGGAGGGGCCGGGATCCTGCACCTCGCGAAGCCCGCCCCGTTCGACGCCATGGTGCCTCATGCCCTGCCCGGAGAGCCTCGGACCTATACTTATGCCTCCGCCGTCGCGGAACTGGGCGTGGCCGGTCTGCTCGCCGTCCCGTGCACGCGCCGAGCAGGCGGTCTCGCCGCGACAGCGCTGTTCGTGGCCGTGTATCCCGCCAACCTGCAGATGGCCTACGACTGGCGCCATGCCGAGCCGCGGAAGCGGGCGATCGCCCTTGCGCGCCTGCCCCTGCAGGGGGTGCTCATCGCACAGGGCCTGCAGGTGGCCCGCGCATCCAGGAGCCGTGCGGAGAACTCCTGAGCGCATCGGTGAGCGCCGATCGGCGCGGCTGATGACTGCGTCGGCGCTCCACGACGTGGACGCCTGCTAGGTGAAAGCTTCTACATGCTCTACTGTGGGCCGTCGTTCATCCGGTCCGAAGGAGCACCAGTGATCACCAGACGTTCCCTGCTCGGCGCCGCCGGGGCGACGGGGGTGGCTCTCGTCGGCGGCTGCGCCCGCGAGCCCGAGATCGATCGGTCCTTGGAGCCGCCGGCCGCGCCGGGCGACTCGGGCGCGATCACCTTCCAGATCTGGGACAAGGCCCAGGAGCCCGCGATGCAGCAGATCATCGACGCGTTCCACGAGCAGTACCCGGACATCGACGTGACCATGTCCTCCGCAGCCTTCGCCAGCTACTTCGAGCGGCTGCGCATCCAGGCGACCGGTGATGACCTGCCGGACGTCTTCTGGATCAACGGACCGAACTTCGAGCTCTACGCCTCCTACGGGATGCTCCAGGACCTCAGCGGGCTCGAGGGCTTCGACCCCGCGAACTATCCGGAGAACCTCACCGAGCTGTACACCTACCAGGGGTCGCCGTACGCGATCCCGAAGGACTTCGACACGATCGCGCTCTGGTACAACCGCGACCTCCTCCACCGCGCCGGAGTGGACGAGCCCACCGGCAGCTGGAGCTGGGAGGAGTACCGCGACGCCTCCGAGACGGTGACCCGTGCCCTCGGCGGGGAGCAGATCTGGGGCAATCCCGGCGGTGTCGCGAACCAGGCCTACATCTATCCGCTGATCATGCAGGCCGGAGGTTTCGTGCTGGACGAGGGGAAGGAGGGGAAGGCCGTCTCCGGGTACGACAGCCCGGGCGCGATCGAGGCGTTCTCCTTCCTCGACGGCATGATCCGTGACGGCATCGCCCCGGACGTCCGCTACACCGCGGAGAACGTGCCCTCGGACCTCTTCAACAGCGGACGCGCCGCGCTGCTCCAGTCGGGCAACTGGGAGGCCGCCCAGCTGCAGGACTCGCCGGTGCGGGAGCATCTCGGGGTCGCGCCGCTGATCCACGGGAGCGAGGAGGCCAACGTCATCCACGGGATCGGGTACGCGATGTCCGCGCGCAGCCGCAACAAACCGGCGGCCTCGGCGTTCCTCGCGTTCCTGGGGTCCGAGGAGGCCCACCGCATCCAGGCGGAGGCCGGCGCCGCCAATCCGGCATTCGTGGGCACCAACGACGCCTACATCGAGGCGATCCCGGAATTCTCCCTCGACGTGTTCGTCGAGGCCGCGGAGACCGCGAGGCCGTACCCGGCATCGCAGAACACCTCCGCCTGGCTGCAGCTGGAGGAGCTGCTCTTCCCCAAGATCCTCAGCGGGGACGGAGAGCTGGAGAAGAACGCCGTGGATCTCGCCATGAGGATGAACGGAGTGCTCGCCGATGAATCATGATCCCGCACCCCTGACGAGACGCCGACGGCGCGGCCGCGACGGTCTCTGGCCGCTGGTCTTCCTCGCCCCGCTCATGATCGGCGTGGTGGCCTTCTACTTCTGGCCGATCCTGGCCACCGTGCTGAACTCCTTCGCGAGCTTCGACCCGTTCGGAGGTCGCAGCTTCGCGGGGCTGGAGAACTATCGGACGCTGCTGGGCGACTCGTTCATCCCCCGAGCGGTCCTGAACACCGCCGTGTACACCGCGATCGTGCTGCTGGGCATCCCGATCGCCCTCGTCGTCGCCTCCCTCCTGACCCAGAAGGGCCTGCGCTTCTCCCGGTTCTACCAGGTGCTGTTCTTCCTCCCCGCCGTCTCGATGCCGGTAGCCGTCGCGCTCGTGTGGCGGATGATCTTCAACCAGGAGTTCGGCGTCGTCAACTGGGCGCTGTCCCTGATCGGCATCCAGGGGCCGTACTGGGTGACCGCCCCCTGGTGGTCCCTGCTGGCAGTCTCCGTCGTCGGTCTGTGGTCGAGCCTGCCGCTCGCCGTGATCATCCTGTCGGCCGGTCTGCAGGGCGTGCCGCCGGAGCTCTACGAGGCCGCCCAGCTCGACGGAGCAGGAGCGCTGAAGCAGTTCCGGTCGGTCACCGTCCCGCTGCTGACGCCCAGCATCTTCTTCCTCATGATCATCACGGCGATCAACGGCTTCCAGCTGTTCGACCTGCTGTTCGCGATGATGGGCCAGGCCAACCCGGCGATGGCCGACACCCAGTCGCTCGTCTACCTGTTCTACTCCGAGGCGTTCCGCCAGAACGACCAGGGATATGCCTCGGTGATCGCGCTGCTGATCCTCCTGATCATCGGAGCGTTCACCCTGCTGCAGTTCCAGGCCCAGAAGAGGTGGGTGCACTATGACTGACAAGCGCACGACACGACCCCGGTACGGGACCCACGCGGCCCTGCTGATCGGCGGAGCGGTGATGGTCTTCCCCTTCGCCTGGCAGCTGATCATGTCGCTGTCCACCCACGCGGAGGTCACCTCCGTGCCGCCGACGTGGTGGCCCGAGAGCCTGCAGTGGCAGAACTACCCGGCGGTCTTCGAGCAGATCCCGTTCTTCAACCAGTTCCTCACCACGGCGGCGGTCACCGTCGCCCGCGTCGTCGGCCAGCTGCTGCTGTGCGCGATGGCCGGATACGCCTTCGCGCGGATGGAGTTCCGGGGCAAGGGCATCCTGTTCGCCCTGGTGCTGTCGATCCTGATGGTGCCCTACCAGATCTATCTCATCCCGCAGTACGAGATCATCCAGGAGCTGGGATGGCTGAACACGGTCGCCGGTATCGCCGCCCCCGGGATCTTCAGCGCCTTCGGCACCTTCCTCATGCGTCAGCACTTCCTGGGCATGCCGCGCTCGCTCGAGGAGGCCGCCCGCCTGGACGGCGCGAACCCGTGGCAGACCTTCTGGCGGATCATGTTCCCGCTCAGCGGGCCGTCGCTGAGCGCCGTCGCGATCCTCACCGCACTCGCCTCGTGGAACGACCTGATGTGGCCGCTCATCGTGGCGACCTACGACGACCGCACCACGCTCGCGGTGGGACTGTCGACCATGCAGGGCCAGTTCACCACCGACTACCCGGTGATGATGGCGGCCAGCTTCATGGCCATGCTGCCGCTGATGATCCTGTTCATCGTCCTGCAGCGGCGCGTCGTCGAAGGTCTCGCGCACAGCGGCATGAAGGGGTGAGGACCCCCGAGTGGTATGGTGTGGGTCACAGCGAGTGGTCTCGTGGCCGGTGTCGTGTGCTGGTCAGGGTCGCGCTCGCCGGACAGGACGCAAGGGGCCGACGGTCCAGACGTGCAGGGCCGCGCAGCCCGACCGTGTGCCGAGCCCGGCCGTGCTCTTCGTGGCGTCCGTGAGCATTCCGGGAAATGGCCGAGGATTCCTCCCCGACCTTCTGCAGAAGGTGCATTCCGATGAATCTGTTCCCGCTCGTCCTCTTCGCCGGGGCCTCGATCCTGCTCGTCGTGAGCCTCTCCTCCATGTACGCGACCAACGTGACGTTCTGGAAGGGGAAGGGGCACATCTCCCCGTGGGCCGCCTACGTCTGCATCGCCGCCATCGTGGTCGCGGCCGCAGGCTTCCTGCTCACTCTGTGACCTCCCGGAGCAGCGGGATCGTCACGAGGACGCCCGCGCCGCCACGATCGTCGTGAGCACGCGGGTCTCCCGCAGGCGCAGCGCGGCCTCCCGCGCTGCGGCATCGACCATCAGCCCGTCGGCCCCGAGCGGGACGTCCCCGAACGGCGACTCCTCGAGCAGCACCAGATCCGCAGGGCCGCCCGCCTCGAGCCGGCGCACCCCGTCGGTCGAGGCGGCGAGGGCCTCGCGCGGCTGCAGCTGCTGCCCGGGGTGCCATCCTGGCCGGTCGTCGGCGCTGCGGTGCACGGCGGCGGCCATCGCCAGCCACGGATCCAGCGGCGCGACCGGGGCGTCGGAGCCGAGCGCGAGCGGCACGCCCGCGCTGAGCAGATCCCGCAGACGGAACGCCTGTGTGCCCCGGTCGGGCCACAGGCTCTCGGTGGCGTCGCGGTCATCCAGCAGATGCGCCGGCTGCACCGAGGCGGTCACCCCGAGCGCCGCCATCGCCGCGACGTCGTCATCGGCGAGCATCTGCGCGTGCTCGAGCCGGGCAGGGATGTCGACCTGCGCGATCGCCCCGAGGGCGATCTGGGCGGCGGCATCGCCGATCGCATGCACGGCGGCGGTGAGGCCCTGGGCGGACGCCCTGGTGAGGGCGTCCAAGAGCTCGTCCGCACCGTAGCTGAGCACGCCGCGACCCGCGTAGCCGTGACCGTCGGAGTACGCCTCGCGGGTGTACGCGGAGTGGGAGCCGAGCGCGCCGTCGACGATCACCTTCAACGGGCCCATCGTCACCAGGCCCGTCGGATCCAGCACGGTGCCCGTCGGCCCGGGGGCGTGCGCGAGCTCGGCGGGATAGACGGCGGTGCGGATGCGCATCCGGGGCGACTGCGCGGGCCAGGACTTCCAGGGGCGGCCCCACTCCATGTCGACCAGGCCCACCACCCCGAGATCGAGCGCCTGCCGCTGCATCATCGCCGCTCCGGTCGCGACGGAGTCCTCGACACCGGGCAGCTCGGGCAGTCGCGGGGCGAGCGCGAACCAGTCCTCCTCGGCGAGGATGCCGTCGCGCGGGGGCACCCCCAGCGCCGCGAGCGCCGCGGAGTTCATCCAGGCGTGATGGGCGTCGCCGCCGATCAGGACGGTGGGCACCGCGCCGGTGACCTCGTCGAGGGCGGGCACCGTGGGCTGCACGGCGAAGTCCACCAGGCGGTGCCCGAAGCCGATCAGGGCCCGTCGCGGATCGGTGCGGTCATCGCGCCGCGCGTCCAGCTCGGCGCGCACCAGCTCGAGGATCACGCCCACGCTCTCGGCACCGGAGGTGTTCAGCCGGGCATGGGCCTGCGAGAGCTGCCCGGTGTGCACGTGCTGGTCCCACAGCCCGGGGATCGCGATCGCACCGCCGCCGTCGAGCTGCTCCTCCCCGGCGGTGGGGGAGAGGGACGGGGCGATCTCGGCGATCACGCCGTCGTGGAGCCGGAGGTCGACCGGGCGGGCCGGGGCGTGGCCGGTCGCGGTGTCCACGGGCCGTATCTGTCTGATCAGCACCGATCCAGGGTAGCCCGGCCGGAGCGGATCATGACGACTGTCATGGGCAGATCGTGATCCCTGCGCCTGGGACGGCGGCGCGAGCGGAGGAAGGCTTGCTGGCATGAACACGTCGACTGCTCCTGCCACTCCTGCCACTCCTGCCACTCCTGCCGCTGCGTCCGCCCCCGGCCCCGTCCCAGCCCCGACCTCTGCTCCTGCTGCTCCCGCGATCAGCCTGCGCGGACTCACCAGGACCTACGGGTCGGTGCGTGCGCTGGACGGCCTCGACCTCGAGATCGGTCGTGGCGAGATCGTCGCGCTGCTGGGCCCCAACGGCGCCGGGAAGTCGACCGCCATGGAGATGATGGTCGGCCTGGCCGCGCCCGATGCCGGCGAGGCCCGGATCCTCGGTGCCGACCCCGTCGAGGCCACCCGCACCGGTCTGATCGGCACGATGCTGCAGAGCGGGCCGCTGCTGCCGGACCAGAGCGTGCGCTCCATGCTGCGCCTGCTCCACTCCCTCCAGGCCCACCCGATGCCGCTCGCGGACGCCGCCCGCCAGGCCGACGTCACCGAGCTGCTCCCGCGCCGCATCGGCACCCTCTCCGGTGGGCAGGCGCAGCGGGTGCGCTTCGCGATCGCCCTGCTCGGCGATCCCCAGGTGCTGCTCCTGGACGAGCCCACCGTCGGCATGGACATCGGCGCCCGTCGCGCTTTCTGGGACCAGATGCGCGCGGTCGCTGCGACCGGACGCACCATCGTCTTCGCCACCCACCACCTCGACGAGGCCGAACGGGAGGCGCGCCGCGTGATCGTGATGGACCGCGGCCGCGTGGTCGCCGATGGCACCGGCCCGGAGATCAGCGCGATCGTCGGAGGCCGTGTGATCACTCTGCGCGGCGTCGACGCCGACGAGATCGTGGCGCTGCCCGGGGTGCAGAGCGCCGGGGCCGACGAGACGGATCCCGGCCGGGTGCGAGCCCTCTGCTCCGACTCCGACGCCGCCCTCGCCGCGCTGTTCACCGGGGACCTCGCCGGGCGCGTCCGCGAGGTGCTGGTCTCCGCCCCCGGTCTCGAGGAGGCCTTCCTGCGCATCACCGACCACAGCGTTCCCCGCGACCCCGCGGACGCCGCCGCACCCGACGCCGAGGAAGGAACCCGGCCATGAGCACCCGTACCAGCCCGGCATCCCGCCCCATCACCACCCGTACCACCCGTACCACCGCCATCCGTACCACCGCCACCCGTCCCCTCTCGCTCCGGAGCCACGTCATGACTACACCAGCGGACAGCACCGTCCTCAGCTCGCACACCAGCACCAGCACCAGTCCCGGAACCCTGGCACCGACGGACGCCCCCGTGGCGCCGGAGGCACCCGTCGCCCGGACGACGGCCACCCCGTCGGCCGCGCGTCGGACCGTGCACTACGCGCTGCACACCACCCGGATGACGGTCACCGACGTCCCGTTCATGGTGTTCACGATCGCGCTGCCGGTGGGCATGTACCTGCTGTTCTCGATGATGTTCGGGGATGAGGCCGACGGGCAGGCGCGCGGCATGATCATGATCAACATGGCCGCCTACGGCGGTCTCGGCGCCGCCGTCACCGCGGGCACCAAGATCCAGGAGGACCAGCGCAACGGCTTCCTGCGCCAGCTGATCGTGGCCGGCCTGTCGCCGCGCTCGTTCCTGGCCGGATCCATCCTGGCCGCGAGCGCCGTGATCATCCCGGCGCTGGCCGCCGTGGGCCTGGTCGGTCTGGTCAGCGGGGTGGAGGCGGCTCCCACCGCGTTCCTGGCGACGCTGGCCGTGCTGTGGCTGGGCCTGCTGCCCACCATCCTCGTGGGCCTCGTGCTCGGGATGGTGCTCAAGGGCGGCGCGGCGATGGCCGGCGGTGTCGTCACCATGATGGCGATGGCGATCTTCGGCGGGCTCTGGATGCCCCTGGAGATGTTCCCGACCTGGATGCAGTCCTTCGGCCATGCGATCCCCACCTACTGGATCTCGAGCCTCGGCGAATGGGCCCTCTACGGGACGTCGTTCCCGCTGACCGGAGTGGCCGTGATCGGCGCCTGGACCGCCGCGCTCGCCCTGCTGTGCACGGTGAGCATGTCCCGCGCGGTGGGCCTGAGCCGACGTTGACACGAGCGGACGCTGACACAATGAGCGCCATGGGGATCGAGACGGACGCGATGTTCGGGGCCCGCGGCCGGGGCACCGCGGAGGAGGCCGCCGCCCGGCCCTTCACGCCGCGCGCGATCCACCGTGCCGCGGTCGAGTCCGGCGGCCTGCCGTACTCGATCGCCCCCGTCCTGTTCGTCGTGATCCCGATCGTCTACGGCTGGATCGAGGCCCCGGGCCCGGCGGCCGTGGTGGTGACGCTCCTGCTGCTGGTGTACGGGGCGGCGTTCGTCTACTGCTGCGGCATCGGGATGTACCCCTTGCGGGTACGGCTGGCCTGGTTCGCGCTGTGCACCCTGATCCTGCTCTCGCTGATCCCGTTGATCGGCCCGAACGTGCTGTTCATGGTGATGTTCCAGGCGATGACCCATGTGCTGCTGCTGCCGTGGAGATGGGCCGTGCCCTCCATGATGGTGATGAGCTTCGCGGTGATCGTGACCGCGGTGGCCACCGAGGTCTACCTCGCCGCCGGGATCGCGGTGATGGGCATGATGATGGCCTGGGGCATCGGCTACGGCATCCGCCAGCAGATCCTCCAGGAGCAGCTCGAGGCCGCCCACGAGCGCAACGCCGTGCTCGCCGTCGCCGCCGAGCGCGAGCGCATCGGCCGGGACCTCCACGATCTGCTGGGCCATTCGCTGACCTCGCTGACGATCTCCGCGCAGCTCGCCCGGCGCCTCCTGGACTCCGACCCCGACGCCGCCCGCGAGCAGCTTGCGCACATCGAGACGACGGTGCGCCAGGCCCTCGCGGACGTCCGCGCCACCGCGAGCGGCATGCAGAAGGTCCGCGCAGCCACGGAGATCGCGTCGGCCCGCAGCGTGCTCGGGACCGTCGGCATCCAGGCCGAGGTGCCCACCGCCCTGCCCCCGCTGCCCGACGACCGCGCCGAGCTGTTCGGTTTCGTCATCCGTGAGGGCGTCACCAACATCGTGCGCCACTCCCACGCCACCCGCGCCGCCATCACCGTCGACGAGCGCTCCGTGAGCATCGCCGACGACGGCGTGGGGATCCCCGAGGGCTCCTCCCGCACCGGGCTGCGCGGTCTCGAAGCCCGCGTCACCGTGGCGGGCGGTGCTTTCGAGGTGACCACCGGCGAGGCCGGCACCCGCCTCACCGCGACGATGGAGGAACCGCGATGATCCGCCTCGTGGTCGCCGACGACCAGTCGATCCTGCGCTCGGGCCTGGTGGCGCTGCTGCGCCTGGAACCGGACCTCGAGGTGGTCGGGGAAGCGGCCGACGGAGCGAGCACCCTCGCCACCGTCGCCGAGCACTCCCCGGACGTGCTCCTGCTGGACGTGCAGATGCCTGCCGGGACCCGGGCCGACGGGACGCCCGGTCCGTCCGACGGGATCGCGCTCGCGCAGGAGCTGCACGAGCTGCAGGCAGCGCAGGAGGCGCAGGCGCAGGGAGCGGGCCAGGAAGGCACTACCGGCCCCGAGGGACGCGCGTCTGGCTCCGAGTCCCGCGCGTCCGGCCCCGAGTCCCGCGCGTCCGGCCCCGAGTCCCGCGCGCAACCTCGCATCATCGTGCTCACGACCTTCGGCCGCGCCGGCTATCTGCGCCGCACCATGGAGGCCGGTGCGCAGGGATTCATGGTCAAGGACACCCCTGTCGAGCGCCTGGTGGATGCGATCCGACGCGTCGACCAGGGCCTGCTCGTGGTGGATCCCGAGCTCGCGGCGCAGTCGCTGTCCGTCGGAGCCAGTCCGCTGACCACGAAGGAGACCGAGGCGCTGCAGGGCGCCGCCGCCGGAGGCAGCACCGCGAAGATCGCGGCGACGCTCTTCCTCAGCGAGGGGACCGTGCGCAACCACATCTCCTCCGCCATCGGGAAGCTCGGGGTGGCCAACCGTGCCGAGGCCGTGCGTGCCGCCTCGGACAACGGCTGGATCTGACCGCCGGCTCGACAGTCCACCATTCCTGACCGCCGGCTCGACGGTCCACCAGTCCTGACCGCCCGGGCGAGTAGCCTTTCGGGGTGTCGACGATCGAAGCCCTGTTGGCGGACCTGATCCACGTCAGCGTCCCCGCCTTCGCGATCGCGTCGATGCTCTCGATGGGGCTGCGCACCCCGCTGCGAGCCTTCCGTCAGCAGCTGCGCGACCGCCGCACCGTGCTCGCGGTGCTCGGCGCGAACTTCGTGGTGGTCCCTGCGGTGGGCACGCTGCTCATCTGGCTCCTCGAGGGCATCCTCCCGCACCAGACCGGGTCAGGATTCATCATCGCCCTGTGCGCGGCGGGCGCGCCCTTCGTGCTGCAGCTGGGCGCGATGGCCCGCGTCCCCTACAGCGAGATCGCCGGTCCGATGGCGGTGCTCCTGCTCGGCTCGATCGTGTTCATGCCGCTGGTCGTCCCGTCGCTGCTGCAGCACGTCGCGGTCGACGGGTGGGCGGTGGCCCGACTGCTGCTGGGCACGATGCTCTCGCCGATGATCGCGGGGATCGTCATCGCCGCGGTGTGGCCGCGCCGCGCCGACCTGATCGCCCGCATCGCCGGCGGCGTCGCGGCGGTCTCCGCCGTCCTGCTGTTCCTCTCGGGCCTGGGCGCGAACACCGGGCTCGTGCTGCAGCTGCTGCTGTCCCCGGTGCTCCTGGTGGCCGTCGGATTGGTGGTCCTCGCCTTCGTGGCCGGCCGACTCTCCGGCGACCTCGCCGGGGACACCCTCACCCTCTCCGACGGGCCCGCGATCCTCACCAGTCAGCGCAACATCGCCGCCGCCCTGCTGGTGGCACGCACAGGAAACGGCGACAGCTCGATCGTGGTGGCGATCCTGCTGCTGAGCGCCGTCGGCTTCGTGATGCTCGTGCCCTACACCTTGGCCTCCGGGCTGATCCGGCGCCGCCGGGCGGGGGAGAAGACCTCGGTCGGCGTGCTGCTCGGCGTGGTCGGTCCGAAGACGGACTGAGCGACAGCGAGCGGACGCGAGCGACCGCCGTCCGTCTACCCGTGGGCCCGCCCGCCCGTTCGCCTCCCCGTCCGGCCGTCTGCCCGTCCACCCGTTCGCCTCCCCGTCCGCTTGCCCACCCGTCCCCACCTCGGTTACTGGTTGGTACCCCGTCGGAACAGGCGTTGAGGCCGAGTCATTCCGCCTAGTACGACGGGGCAGACTGCTTCTGGTGCGTCGTGAGCGAGCCGGCACCTGGGTCTCCTGAACCGTTCGGGCGGGGGACCGTAGGAGATGGACGGTGGACGGTGGACGGTGGACGGTGGACGGTGGACGGTGGACGGTGGACGGTGGACGGTGGACGGTGGACGGTGGGCCGTGGGCTGTGGGCCGTGGGCCGTGGCCGTGGCCGTGGCCGTGGACGACGCACGACGGGCAACGGGCGACGCACGACGGGCGCCGCACGACGGGCGACGGGCGGTGGCGGGCCCCCACGGGCGCCGCTCAGCGGACGGGCTTCGCCCGCGGAGCTCGGCGCGCGAGGCCCTGCGGGCGGGGTTCAGCAGTGGGCGGACAGGTGTCCTGCGTCATCCCGTGCGTCGGCGATCCCGCCTACGCTTGCCCGGTGTCGTCCCTGCTGCGCATCGTCCGCTTCACCCGTTCCCTGGCCCCGCTGTACACCGCGGTCATCGTCTGCTCGGTGCTCACCGCCGCGGCCGGCCTGGCCGTTCCCTTCCTGATCGGCAACGCCACCGACACCGTCGCCGGCGCCGTCGAAGGCCGCACCGCCGCCGGGACCGCGGTGCGCGCCGTGGTGCTGATCGCCGCCGGAGTGCTGATCGCGGAGCTGTTCAGCACGGTGGTCTCCAACGTCGGCGGCTGGTTCGGCGACGTGATGAGCAACCGGATGCGCACGATCCTCTCGGTGCGCTACTACGACAAGCTGCTCCACCTGCCGCAGCGCTGGTTCGACGGCGAGGTCACCGGCACCATCGTGGCGAGACTGAACAGGTCGATCACCGAGATCACGAACTTCGTGAAGATGATGTCGAACTCGTTCGCCTCGATGCTGATCACCACCGCCGCGGTGCTCGCGATCAGCGCCTGGTACGCCTGGCCGCTCACACTGCTGCTGCTCATCGTGTTCCCCGTCTACGTGTGGCTGACCTCGCTGACGTCGGTGAAGTGGCAGCGGCTCGAGGGAGAGAAGAACGAGCAGGTCGATATCGCGTCGGGACGGTTCGCGGAGGTCGTCGGGCAGATCCGGGTCGTGAAGTCGTTCGTGCGCGAGCGCGGCGAGCTCGAGGACTTCTCCCGTCGCTTCCGCTCCACCGACGCCACCACGAGGGAGCAGTCCTCGCACTGGCACCGCATGGACGTGATCCGTCGGGCGTTCCTCAACGTCATCTTCTTTGCGATCTACGCGATCATCTTCGTCCGCACCGTCCAGGGCGCCTTCTCCCTCGGTGAGATGGTGCTGCTGGTCCAGCTGATGACCATGGCCAAGGCCCCGGTGGAGTCGATGAGCTTCGTGATCGACTCCGCGCAGCGCGCGATCGCCGGGTCCAAGGACTACTTCCGGGTGATGGAGACTCCGGTCGATCCGCGCACCGCCGCGGTCATGGCCGCGCGTCCGGCCGACGCCGCCGATGCCGGGCATGCGGCCGGGACGGAGGCGGCCGACGAGGTCCCCGCGTCGGCCGTGCCCACGGCCCACGTCGACCCGATCCCGGGCGCTCCGGTGGTCGCCTTCCGCAGTGTGGATTTCGCCTATGAGGACGGCGAGGACGTGCTGCACGCGATCGACTTCCAGGTCGACCGCGGGGAGAAGATCGCCCTGGTGGGGGAGTCCGGCGGCGGGAAGTCGACCATCGTGAACCTGCTGCTGGGGCTGTACGAGCCACGCACCGGGAGCGTCGAGGTGGTGGGTCATCCGAGCTCCGACCTGCCACTGGACCAGCTGCGCTCGCGCATCGGCGTGGTCTTCCAGGACGCGTCGCTGTTCTCCGGCACCATCCGCGAGAACATCGCCTACGGTCGGCCCGAGGCGAGCGACGCGGAGGTCATCGAGGCAGCTCGGCGCGCGAACGCCGATGCCTTCATCCTCCGCTTCCCCGACGGCTACGAGCAGGTGATCGGGGAGCGCGGTCTGAAGCTCTCCGGCGGGCAGCGCCAGCGCATCGCCGTGGCCCGGGCGATCCTCAAGGACGCCCCGGTGCTGGTGCTCGACGAGGCCACCTCCGCCCTGGACACGAAGGCCGAGATCCAGGTGCAGAAGGGATTGGACGAGCTGATGGACGGGCGCACCTCCCTGATCATCGCCCACCGGCTCTCGACCATCGCCGAGGTGGACCGCATCGTCACCCTCCGCGACGGGCACATCGACGAGATCGGCAGCCCCGCCGAGCTCGCCGACAGCGGCGGCATCTACGCCCAGCTGCTGGACCTCCAGAGCTCGGGCGACAGCCGCCGCCTCGCGAAGTTCGACATCACCGGTTGAGGGTCGGTCCCGGACCAGGTCAGTTCGCGCCGGAGCGGCGACGGAACGTGCCGACATCGCGGTGTCCGGAGATCACGAAGCCCGGGCGGAGGCCGAGCACCTCCGAGCGCCAGCCGGGCTCTCGACCAGCACGGCGCTGGTCGCCCGCGGCGGGATCTCGAGCGTTCCTCGTCGTCGGCGTCGCCGGCGAGGTGCGGGACCGCTGAGCCGTCACGGGGGAGGATGGTTCTATGAGCACTTGGAATGGAGTGGCCGAGGCATATCGCAGATCCTTCGCGACGCTCTGTGCAGGCATGATCCCTGAGCTGCTCGGAGCCACCGCACCCGGGCGCCGGCATCTCGACGTCGGCTGCGGGACGGGCGCGCTGGCGCTCGCGGCCGCTCGGGAGGGCAGACGTGTGCTCGCCGTGGACCCGGACGCCGACATGGTGGCGATGACCCGCGAGGCGATCCGTGCAGCGGGTCAGGACATCGCCGTGCAGGTGGCCGGCGCCCCGCTGCTCCCGGTACCGGATGCCTCCGTCGGGGCGATCACGGCGAACTTCGTCGTGAACCATGTGGAGGATCCCCGTGCAACGGTCCGCGATCTCGCCCGCGTGGCGGCGCCTGGGGCACGGGTGGCGATGACGATCTGGCCGGGGACGCCCGCCCCGCACCTTTCGGCGTACGGCGAGGCGGCCCGAGCGGCGGGCGCCGTCGATGTTCCGGGCACGCGACTGCACGAGGACCTCGACTTCCCTCGTTCCGTCCAGGGGTTGGCGGGGATCGCCGCGGAGGCGGGGCTGGTGGTCGATCGCGCCGACGTGCTGCGCTGGACCTGGCGCATTGCGGCCGACGACCTGATGGCCGGGATCGCGGGCGGCGTCGCCACCCCGGGCCGGATCCACCGGGCGCAGACCGAGACGGTGCGCGCGGAGATCGAGGGGCGGGCACGCGAGCTGTGGAGCACGTATGCGGACGACGCCGAGGGCAGCAGGCTCGCGTTCCCGGTCAGCGCGGTGCTGGTGGTCGCGTCCCGTCCCTGACCAGGCGCGGGAGGATACGCACCAGCAGCACCATCGCGAGCAGCTCGACGAGGGTCTGGGTGACGACGGCGGCCGAGACCATCGGCGAGGGCATCGCCAGAGCGAGGGGCAGCACGACGAGCGAATTGCGGGTCGCGCCCGAGAACGTCACGGCGCGAGTCTGCGCGGCCCCGAGCCGTGCAAGGCGGCCCGCGAGGACCCCGGCGGCGGTGGCGAGCGCGGCGAAGCCGACATAGACCGGCACCAGGGCGAGCAATGACGTGCCCGCGCCGAGCACCCGTGGGGTCTGGGAGCCGACGACGCTGATCAGCACGAGCGCCATGAGCGGCACCATCGCGACCGAGAGGTCCCAGCGCGGCGCGAGGTGCTGGATCAGCGTCGCCGCCAGCAGAGGCAGCAGCACCAGCAGCACGAGGGCGCGCAGGAACGGGAACGGCTCGATCAGTCCTGTCGCCGCGCCGCCGCTCAATAGCGGCACCAGCACCGGCAGCGCCAGCATCTGCGCGAGCATGAGCAGGGGAGTGGCGGCGAGCAGGCGATCCTTCGCTCCGCCCGCGAGGGCCGTGAACACGATGACGTAGTCGATGCACGGGGCGAGCAGCACCAGCAGTGCGCCGATCAGCAGCTCGGGGGAGCTCACGAGCGGCCGCGTGATCACCAGGACGATCACCGGCACCACCAGGAAGTTCAGGGCGAACAGCGTCAGCAGGAATCGGCGGTCCTGGAGGGCCGTGCCGATCCCGCGCAGGGGCATGCCATGGAAGGTGACCAGCAGCAGCGCGGCGATCGTCGGCTCCACCGCGACCTCGAGCCGCGGCGCACCGTGCGGCAGCAGGATCCCGACGCCGAGACCGAACGCGATCGCGGCGAGGTAGATCTGCACCTGATGCCGCTCGAGACCGGCCGGGAGGCCGGGGCGCGCAGGTCGCCCGGCCGCGCGGTCCCCGTGGTCCCCGCGCTGCGTCCCCCTGCGATCCGCCTCCATGCGAGCTGACGGTAGTTCGCGGATCCAGGGAGTGTTCGGGCGCTGCGCGATACCATGGCCCGGATCACACGCTCGGGGGCGACGAAGGAGCTCACATGGGATTCATCCAGGCATTCAAGGGCGCTGTCGGCGGAATGCTCGCCGATCAGTGGAAGGACTTCCTGACCGTTCCGAACGGTCTTCCGCAGACGGCCGCGCTGTTCCCGGCGGTGCCGCAGGGCACCAACGCCGGCCGCGGCTCGAACACTCGCGGATCCGAGAACATCATCTCCAACGGCTCCAAGATCCTCGTGCCCCAGGGGTATGGGCTGATCACGGTGGTCGACGGCCGCGCCACGGGTCTGATCACCGAGGCCGGCGGCTACGAGTTCACCGACTCCTCGCCGGATGCCCGCTCCGTCTTCGCCGGGGACGACGCCCTGGCCTCGACGGTCGGCACCTCCTGGGAGCGCTTCAAGTTCGGCGGGCGTCCCTCCTCGCAGCAGCTCGCCTTCTACGTGAGCCTCAAGGAGATCCCGGACAACCGCTTCGGCACCCAGTCCGAGATCTACTGGGACGACGCCTACCTCAACGCCCAGGTCGGCGCGGTGTGCCGCGGCTCCTACACGATGCGGATCATCGATCCGCTGCTGTTCGTGCACAACTTCGTGCCGGCGGCCTTCATCTCCGCGAACGCTCCGGTGTTCGACTTCTCCGATCCTGACAACGAGGCGGGCAGCCAGCTGTTCCGCGAGGTCGTCGGCTCGCTCGCCCAGGCCTTCTCGCGCTACACGAACGATCCGGACAAGGGCAACCGGATCTCTCGGATCCAGGGTGACTCGGTGGGCTTCGCGCAGTCGCTGTCGGCTGCGGTCGAGGAGAGCTACCGCTGGTCCAGCGACCGCGGTCTGGCGATCGTGAAGACCGCGATCGTCTCGATCGAGTACGACAAGAACACCCGCGAGCTGCTGAACGACGTGCAGAAGGCCGACGCCCTCTCCGGCGCCCGCTCGCAGTCCTTCATGAACCAGGCCGCGGCGCGCGGCGTGGAGTCCGCGGGGGAGACCGGTGGCGGTGCGGGCCTGGCGATGTTCGGTGCGGGCATGGGAGCGGCCGGCGGCATGGTGAACACCGCCCAGCCGTCGAACCCTGCCGGCCAGCAGCCCCAGCAGGCTCAGCCGCAGCAGCAGGGCCAGCCGCAGCAGCAGGCGGCCCCGGCGCAGGACGATCCGGTCGCGAAGCTCGCGCAGTACAAGCAGATGCTGGAGCAGGGCCTGATCACGGAAGAGGACTACGAGGCGGCGAAGAAGTCCGCGCTCGGCCTCTGATCTGAGATGACCGTTCCTCCCCAGGACCCGCGAGGGGTGCGCCCTGACCAGCCCCACCGGTCCGCTCGGCCCTCGGCCGACGGCGGGCCGGTCCAGGGCGCGCCCGCGGGGCCACCGCGGGGCGGGCAGCAGGGCCCGCCCCCGCAGCAGCCCCAGCCGCAGCAGCCGCGGCAGCCGCCGCAGCAGGGCTCGCCCCCGCAGCCGACCCCACCTCAGCAGCCCGCACCACCCCAGCAGCCGGCCCCGCCCCGGCCCCAGGGTCCGCAGAACCGCATCATCGACACCAGCTCGGGGCGCGACGACGGCCTGGACAAGTGCCCGACGTGCGGCGGCACGGACATCACGTACTCGCTGACGGCCAAGGCCCTGGTGTGCGCCTACTGCCGTCACGAGTGGAACGAGGTCAACGCCGAGGAGGCCTTCGGGCTGAACACCTCGATCGCCGACCTGCACGGCCACACCCTCGCCTCCGGCACCGCGGACGTCCGCGAGGACCTCACGATGATGACCCTGAAGTGCCAGGGCTGCGGCGCCGAGGTCGTCATCAACGTGAACCAGGAGCTGCAGGCCCGATGCCACTGGTGCCGCCAGACCCTCTCGGTGAACTCGCAGATCCCCAACGGGGCGGTGCCCGATGCGGTGCTGCCCTTCCAGCTCACCCGCGAGGAGGCGATCGCGCAGATCTCCGCGTTCGCGGACAAGCGCAAGGCCTTCGCACAGGGTCGGTTCAAGTCGGAGTTCGTCCCGGAGAACGTCATGGGGGTGTACATCCCCTACCTGGTCGTGGACGGCAGCATGCATGCCCAGCTGGGCGGGCGCGGCGAGGTCACCACCCGTCAGTACACGGTGCGCACCGGCTCGGGGAAGAACACGCGCAGCGAGACCTACTACGACGCGGACGTCTACTCCGTGCAGCGGGCCTTCGACCTGCTGGTGGACGACCTCACGGTGGAGTCCGCGCAGCGCTTCGACGCCCGGGACAATTCGCACGCGACCAACAACATCCTCAATGCCGTTCAGCCGTACGACACCGAGAACGCCGTCGCCTACAACTCCAACTACCTCAAGAACTTCACGTCCGAACGGCGCGATCTCAACGTGCGTGACGTCGACGACGAGGTCGAGGAGAAGTTCCTGTCGATCGCCCGGGCGAAGGCCACTCCGACCATCGGCCGGTACGACCGCGGGGTGCGCTGGGAGCAGGAGGGCGTCGCCGTGCGCGGCACCCGGTGGGTGTCGGTGAACGTGCCGGTGTGGCTGTACAGCTATGCAGACTCCGCCGTCGGCGACGGGCTGGTGCACTACATCGCGGTCAACGGCCGCAACGGCAACACGATGGGCTCCGTGCCGGTCTCGCACCCGAAGATCTTCGCGGTCTCCTGCTTCGCGGGCTCCATCGCTGCGGTGATCGGCGCAGTGGTGGGCTTCGGCTGGTTCTTCGCAGGATGACGACCATGACCATGCCACCGATCGATGAGGGAAGGGACGCCGACGATGCTTCCATTGCTCGCTGAGCTGGCCGCGGATCCGGTCACGCCGATGCTGCTGGCCGATTCCGGGGACGGCGCCGTCGGCCTCGCCTTCCCCTTCATCGCCGGACCGGCGGTGTTCGCCGCGGTCTACGGCGGCATCTACCGCTACTACCGCAACACCGACAAGCGCCACCATTTCGAGAAGGAGACGGAGGTCGCCGTCGGCAACCTCCAGCGGCGCGATCAGAAGGTCGGTTCCAACAACCGACAGCGCAGCCGCACCATGGGCGGCGACAACTCCACCGATCCGCTCGAGCGGGTCCACCGGATTTCCGTGAAGTAGCCCGATGACCAGCGCAGATGGTCCCTCGAGCGCAGACGCCCCGGCGGCCACGGACGGGCGCTTCGACGCGATCGTCGTCGGTGCCGGGCTGTCCGGACTGGTGGCCGCGACCCGGATCGCCGACGGCGGCCGACGGGTCCTGCTGCTCGAGCGCGAGGGCGAGCAGGACCTCGGCGGGCAGGCCTGGTGGAGCTTCGGCGGGCTGTTCCTCATCGACTCCCCCGAGCAGCGCCGGATGGGGGTCCGCGACAGTCTGGACCTGGCGCGTCAGGACTGGCTGGGCTCGGCCGCCTTCGACTCCGCCGAGGACCACTGGCCGCGGCGCTGGGCCGAGGCCTATCTGCAGTTCGCGGCAGGGGAGAAGCGCGACTGGCTGCACCGGATGGGCCACCGGTTCTTCCCCGTCGTCGGCTGGGCCGAACGGGGCGACGGCCGCGCCGAGGGCCACGGGAACTCCGTGCCGAGGTTCCACATCACCTGGGGCACCGGGCCCGGCGTCGTCGAGCCCTTCGCCCGCGCGCTCGCGGCGCACCGCGAGACGGGCAGGATCAGCCTGGCGACCCGGCACGCCGTCGAGGAGCTCCTCGTCGAGAGCGGTCGCGTCGTGGGCGTGCGGGGCAGCGTGCTGGAGGCCGACACCACCGCCCGAGGGGTCGGTTCCTCCCGCGAGGTGACCGGGGAGTTCGAGCACCGCGCCGCCGCGGTGGTCGTCGCGACCGGCGGCATCGGCGGCAACGAGGAGCTGGTGCGGCAGCTGTGGCCCGCGGACCTGGGCGCCATGCCCGAGGATTTCGTGCACGGCGTGCCCGCGAGCGTCGACGGGGCCGGGATGCTGGCCGCCGAGACGGCGGGCGGCCGCTGGATCCATCGGGACCGCATGTGGCACTACACCGAGGGCATCCGCAACTGGGACCCGGTCTGGCGCGGTCACGGGATCCGCATCCTGCCGGGCCCGTCGTCCCTGTGGGTCGACGCCCGCGGCCGACGCTTGCCGGCGCCCGCGTATCCCGGATTCGACACCACCTCGACGCTGCGCCATCTGCGCACCACGGGGCACGACCACTCCTGGTTCGTGCTCACCCCGAAGATCATCGAGAAGGAGTTCGCGCTCTCCGGCAGCGAGCAGAACCCGGACCTGACCGGAAAGGACATCCGGCAGGTGCTCTCCCGCGTGAAGCCCGGAGCTCCCGCCCCGGTGCAGGCATTCCTCGACCATGGCGAGGACTTCCTGCAGGCCGACAGCGTGCCGGAGCTCGCCGCCGCGATGAACCGCCTCACCGGGGCCGACCTGATCGATGCCCGTGACCTGGAGCGCGTGGTCCGTGCCCGCGACGCCGAGATCCTCAACCGCTTCACGAAGGATGCGCAGATCACCGCCCTGCGCGGCGCCCGGCGCTACCTCGGGGACCGTCTCATCCGCACGGCGGCCCCGCACCGTCTACTGGATCCCGGTGCGGGAGGACTGATCGCGGTGCGTCTGCACGTGCTGCTGCGCAAGACTCTCGGCGGCCTGGAGACGGACCTCGGCGGGCGGGTGCAGCGCTCGACGGGGCCGGAGCCCGGCGCGCTGCCCGGCCTCTACGCGGCGGGCGAGGCCAGCGGCTTCGGCGGCGGCGGAGGGCACGGGCACAACGCGCTCGAGGGCACCTTCCTCGGCGGATGCCTGTTCTCCGGCCGACAGGCCGCCGCCGGCGTGCTCGAGGACCTGCGATGAGCACGAGGGCGCTGCTGATCACGGGCGCGGTCGGGGTCGGCAAGACGACGGCGGCCGACGCGATCGGGGACGAGCTCGCGATCCGCGGGGTCCCCGGTGCCGTGACGGACCTCGATCGGCTGCGTCAGGCCTGGCCGGCCCCGATCGACGACCGCTTCCAGACGAAGCTCACCCTCGCGAACCTCCGGTCGATGACGCGCAACTATCGCGACGTGGGAGCGCAGGTGCTCGTCGCAGCAGGAGTCCTGGAGACCCGCGAGGAACGATTGGCCCATGAGAGCGCCTTCGGCTGCCCGCTCACGGTCGTGCGCCTGACCGCCCCGCACGAGGTGGTCCGCGCCCGGCTGCATCGCCGTCATGAACTCGACCCGAACGGTCTCGCCTGGCACCTGGACCGGTACGACGAGCTCACCGCCATCCTCGATGCCGCGATGGTGGCCGACACCGAGGTGCCGAACTCCGGCACTCCCTCGCATACCGCGCGTGCGGTGCTCGACGCAGCGGGCATCTGAGCGCCCAGGACCTCGTGGTGCTGTCCGACGGGACTCACTCGCCGGTCGGCTCGGCTCCCGGAAGCAGGATCGTCGAGAAGTCGTCCTCGCCATGGCCTGCGCCGATCTCCGCGTCGAGCGAGGCGAGGGCGCTGCGCAGGGCGGGGAGGTCCGCGCCGGGCCGTGTGCCGTCGGCGGCGTCGACGGTGTCGATCATCAGCCGTGCGTCCTTGGCGATCGCGCTCGCCGTGAAGTCGCCGCCCTCGGTGGTGCGTTCACCGCGCACGAAGGCGCCCTTCATTCCGGCGATGAACGCCAGGCCCGTCGAGCCCAGCAGATCGAGCGTCTCCTCGGCGGAGGCGCCTGCCGCATCGCCGAGCGCGAGCGCCTCACGCAGACCCTGCGCGCTGACCGCGAGCGCAAGGTTGGCCAGGAGCTTGCCTGTCGCGGCCTTGCGGGCCGATTCCACCCCGCGCAGCCGCTCCGGATCCGCCCAGGGCGCGACCACGTCGAGGACTCGTTCGCGCAACGCAGCATCCGGGCTCCCGACGAACACACCGAGGCTGCCGGTGCGGGCCGGGCCGAGAGTGCCGACCACCGGGACGCCCACGTAGGTGGGGACCGCGGCGGCGAACTCGTCGGCGTCAGCGGGGGAGACGGTGGTGGTGTCTGCCCACGGCGTGCCGACCGAGATCAAACCCGGCTCGAGCACGGTCTCCCGCACGGCGTCGGGGCCGAACAGCGAGGTGATCACGAGGTCCGCGCCCTCGACGGCCTCGGCCGCAGTGGCGGCAACGCTCGCCCCGGCGCCGGCGAGCCGCTCGGTGCGTGAGGCGGTCCGGTTCCAGACCGTCAGCTGATGGTCGGTGAGCAGGTGAAGGGCCAGTTCGGTCCCCATGCGACCGGTTCCCAGGAAAGCGATTCTCATGCGCCCAGTCTCGCACCGATGCCGTCGAGTGAGGAGGGAGGGGTGAGCGCGGGTGGGCGTGGCAGGCCGCGCCGGGGAGGCGTCGGCGAGGTCCGCGCCATGGGCTGCAGGGCATGGGCGACTGCGGTGCCGCAGAGCTCCGGCCGAGCTGCGGCCTCCTGTGGAGGAACGGTCGTCCACCGCCTCGTTATGATCCGCGCCGCGAATCCTGCACAATGGAAGGCATGTCACCGCGCATCAGCCGTCGCCGAGCGTTCGCCGCCGCAGCAGCCGCTGGTCTGGGCCTGCCCGCAGCAGCCCATGCCGCTCCTGCTCCCGCCCCCGCCCTGCGCGGTGGACGGTTCGAGAACCTGCGCGTGGCCAC
Organism: Brachybacterium sp. JB7; assembly: GCF_003335205.1. NCBI lineage: Bacteria > Bacillati > Actinomycetota > Actinomycetes > Micrococcales > Dermabacteraceae > Brachybacterium > Brachybacterium sp. JB7. The sequence continues at coordinate 285,077 of NZ_QPGN01000003.1, forward strand.
TTACAACGCGTCGCTGAACCGGGCGACCGAGGGGAAGCTGCTGGAGGATCTGAAGTCCGGCGAGGATGAGCAGATCCGCGCGGTCGCCGAGGTCATCCAGATCAACAACCCCGACATCCTCCTGCTCAACGAGTTCGATCACGACGAGGACGGCGCCGGCATCGAGCTGCTGCGCCGCAACTACCTCGAGGTGGGGCAGCACGGCCGCACCCCGGTGTTCTATCCCTACGCCTACAGCGGCCCGGTGAACACCGGCGTGGACAGCGGCCTGGACCTCGACGGCGACGGCACGGTCGGCGGTGCGGGGGACGCCTGGGGCTTCGGCGAGTTCCCCGGCCAGTACGGGATGGTCGTCCTCTCCCGCCACCCGATCCTCACCGATCAGGTGCGCACCTTCCAGAAGCTGCTGTGGACGGACATGCCCTCCAACCTGCTCCCCGCCGAGTTCTACGGCGAGGAGGCCGCCGCGGAGATCCGCCTGAGCTCGAAGTCCCACTGGGACGTCCCGGTGCAGGTCGGCTCCACCACCGTGCACGTGCTCGCCGCGCACCCCACCCCTCCCAGCTTCGACGGCCCGGAGAAGCGCAACCAGCGTCGCAACAACGACGAGATCCGGCTCTGGGCGGACTATCTCACCCCCGGAGCGCAGTCCCGATGGATCACGGACGACGCCGGCACGCGCGGCGGCCTCGCCGCCAGGGAGCAGTTCGTCATCCTCGGTGACTACAACTCTGATCCGGCCGACGGCGATTCCTGGCCGGGCGCGATCGACCAGCTCCTCACGCACCCACGGGTGCGGGACACCAAGCCTCGCAGCGAGGGAGCTGTCGAGGCCGCGAAGGACCAGGCCGGCGCCAATGCCGACCACGAGACGGACGCCCAGTACGACACCGCGGACTTCGCGGACACCCCCGGCCCCGGCAATCTGCGCGTCGACTACGTGCTGCCCTCGAAGACCCTCCAGGTGGTCTCCTCGGCCGTCTACTGGCCTGCGAAGGGCGCCCCCGGCAGCGAGCTGACCGGCGAGGAGCCGTTCCCCGCCTCCGATCACCGTCTGGTGCGGGTGGACCTGCAGGTGCGTGCCTGAATGACCTCCGGCGCGCTCCCTCCCGTCCTCGATGCGGCCTTCCTGCGAGAGCTGCTCGCTGCGGCCGACGGGGCCGGCCGACCGGTGCATCTGCTCGACGTGCGATGGGCCTTGGACGGCTCCACCGGCCGCGACGCCTATCTCGCGGCGCACCTGCCCGGAGCCGTCTACGTGGACCTCGACACTGAGCTCGCCGCTCCCGCGCGGGCCGGTGCGGGACGCCACCCTTTGCCCGCTCCCGAGGACTTCGCCGCGTCCCTGCGACGTGTCGGTGTCACCGAGGGATCGCACGTCATCGTCTACGACGACACGAACTCCTCCCCGGCCGGGCGCCTGGTGTGGATGCTGCGTGCGCTGGGCCATGACGCCGCGGTGCTGGACGGGGGAGTGGCCTCCTGGGACGGCGAGCTGGACAGCGGCGACGTGCAGCCCGCTCCGGGGGACGTCCAGTCGCGTCCGTGGCCGGACAGCCAGATCGCCACGGCCGACGAGGTCGCCTCCGGTGAGGCCCTGGTGATCGACGCCCGCGCCCCGGAGCGCTATCGCGGTGACACCGAGCCGATCGACCCCCGCGCCGGGCATATCCCCGGTGCCGTGAACCTGCCGTTCAGCGGCAACCTCGCGGCCGACGGGCGTTTCCTGCCCGCCGCTGAGCTGCGACGGCGCTTCGTGGACGCCGGGATCCGTCCGGAGCAGGACGTCATCGTCTACTGCGGCTCCGGCGTCACCGCGACCCATGACGTGCTCGCCCTGCAGCAGGCCGGATATTCCTCGGTGCGGCTGTTCCCGGGCTCCTGGTCGCAGTGGAGCAGCGACCCCTCGCGCCCGGTCGCCACCGGCCCGACGCCCTGAAGCCCTGAGACCTGACGCCAGACGTCTTGACTCGGTGCGTCTGAGGCCCTGACGTGTCAGGTGGTCGGGGTGATCTCCCGGATGGCCTGCACGATCGCCCGGTGGCGGTGTCGCTGCTCGAGAGCCTCCCCCTCGCCGTGAGAGTCCTGGCCGAGCACACCGGCCCAGATCGGCACCATCTCCGCATGGTACGAATGGCCGTGCCCGCCGGTCACCTTCACCGACAGCGGCATATCGGCCGCGATCTGCCAGAACGTGATCCAGGGGAACCAGCGCATCGCCGGGGTGACATCGTGGCCCACCCGCTCTCGCAGCCAGTCGGGCTCCTCCCACAGCAGCGAAGGCCGCCACCACACCACGGGGTCCGACGGGTGCTGGGCATAGACCACACGCGGATGCTCCCAGCGCCGGTACAGACCGCCGAAGTAGTTGCGGTGCAGATCCTGCGGGCGCGTGACCACCCGGATATGCCGACCATGTTCGATGATCGGGGCGATCGCCGGTGCCCCGGGGCGGCTGCGGGAGGCGATCTCACGCCAGAGCGGCGTGAAGCTCGGAGTGCCCGTCCACACCGCCCCGTCGACCGAGGCGAGCAGATCCTGGACGTCCCGGAATGCAGAGTTCCCGCCATAGGAGCCCAGCGACTCCCCGGCCACGTACAGCGCGGGCCGCTCCTCCTCGGGCATCGCGTCCAGTCGGCGCCGCACCGCGTGGAACAGCTGGTGTCCGGCGCGCTGCGGGGTGCGACGGTCCAGCACATAGCTCAGCCCGCTGGTGTAGACGGAGTACTGCAGGGACGCCGTGGCGCAGTCCCCGCCGGTGAGGAACTCGATCGCGGAGAGCGACCACTCCTGCAGCCAGCCGGTCCCCGTCCCGGTGAACAGGACGAGCGTCCCGCGCTCCCACGCGCGGGTGCGATCCAACTCGGCGAGCACCGTCTGCACGGTCTCCTCGAGGGTGCGGGAGGTCGACTTCCCGGCATACACCCGGATCGGCTCCTTCGCCTCCGCGCCGGTGGTGCGGGCGATCATCTCCTGGGTCGGCCCTGCGGAGACGATCTTGCGGCCCGGGGCACCGAGGGATTCCCAGCTCTCCAGCGAGGAGGGGCTGCCCGAGCGCAGCGGGGAGGCGGGCCGGGGGACATCGGGGGAGATCAGCCGGTTGGCGGCCTCGCCGCTCTCGATCATGTGCTCGAGCACCCGGCCGCGCAGCAGCCGCTCGGCGAGCACGGTGACCGTGGCGGCGGTCAGCAGCAGCGAGGCGAGGCGCACCATCCCGGCCGGCAGATAGGGGCGCAGCAGAGCGCGATACAGCTGAGCAGTGGCGAGCACGCCGCGCACCGTCGCCAGCACGCCGACGGAGGCCGCCAGGCCACCGAGGCTGCCCACCACATGAGTGGCGACGTTCTTCGGCTCCTCGTGCACCAGGTGGCTGATCTCGCGCTGACGCAGCACGCCGCGCACCCACGAATAGGTGGAGATGCCCACCAGGGCGGCTGCACCGATGCCGCGCGCACGGTCCCGGTGATCCTCCTCGATCTCCATCCGCAGCCCGATCGCCTCCATGATCCGCAGGACGATCCTCTCGGCGAGCACACCGCCGGCGTAGCCGTAGGTCTGGGAGGCGCCGAAGTTGAGGGTCCACATCCACCAGGTGCGCGGCAGCATGCTCGGCGAGGTCGCGATCCAGCTCGTCACCGAGGCCCCCAGGAACCCACCGGTGGACAGCGGTCGGGCGATCGCGGTGCGGCGGGCGCGATGCTCCGTCCGCTTCGTCAGGGTGCGCACGACCTTCGCCGTGCTGCCGAGAGTTCTCACGAGGCCGGTCACGGGCGAATCGGAGCCAGAACGCATGCGGAAAGGGTATCGGACGGGCCCCCGCGCGACGCTCTGGCTGATCGGATGCGGTCCGGCCCGGCCCGGCCTGGCCCGGACCAGCTCAGGTCCGCTCCGCTCAGCCCTGCTCTGCTCAGGTCAGCTCTACTCAGCACAGGTCGGCGCCGGGCCGCGCGGCGGGCCGTCCTCGTGAGCGCCGTGCGACGCAGGGCCCGTCTCGCCGTAACCTGGGGGCATGAAGATCCTCCTGCCTGACACCATGCCGCTGAACCCCGCCCTGCCCGAGGGATGGGTGGCCGTGACCGTCGACGCGCGCGCCGAGATCCCCGCCGAGCACCACGACGCCGAGGCGCTCGTGCTCTGGGGCCCCTCCCGCACGCACCTGACGTCCGCGGTCGAGAACCTCGAGTCGCTGCGTCTGGTGCAGTCGCTCTCCGCCGGGATCGACGGGATCCTCGCCGCCGGCTTCCGGCAGGACGTGGTGATCGCCGCGGGTGCGGGTCTGCACTCCTTGACCGTCAGCGAGCACGCTCTGGCGCTGCTGCTGAGCCTGGTGCGCCGCCTGCCGGAGGCACGCGAGGCGCAGGCCCGCCACGAGTGGTCCACCGAGCTCGGTGGTCTGCAGCCCCTGCACCCCGCGGACCGCGTCACCACTCTGATCGGTGCCAAGGTGCTGATCTGGGGCTTCGGGGAGATCGGCCAGACCCTCGCCCCGACGCTGAAGGCCCTCGGCGCCGAGGTGCGCGGTGCGGCGCGCAGCGCGGGCACCCGAGGAGGCTTCGAGGTGATCGCCGAGGGTGATGTCCTCGCTGCGCTGCCCGAGGTCGACGTGCTCATCGACATCCTGCCCGCGTCGGAGCAGACCGCCGGAGCCGTCGGCGTCGAGGCGTTCGCCGCCCTGCCCGATCACGCGATCTTCCTCAATGTGGGGCGCGGCGCGACCGTGGACCAGGTGGCGCTGCGCGAGGCGCTCGAAGCGGGGACGCTGGGCAGCGCCGCGATCGACGTGACCGACCCGGAGCCGCTGCCGGCGGACAGCCCGCTGTGGGATGCTCCGCGCCTGCTGATCACCCCGCACGGTGCCGGCGGCCGGCCGGTCGGGGCCGACGAGCGGATCGCCGCGAACGTCCGCGCGCTCATGGAGGGCACCGAGGTCCTGCACGCCGCTGCGCGCTGAACGCTCTGCAACGTGACGAGGCCCGGTGGCAGCAGCCACCGGGCCTCGTGCTGAGCGGATGCCGTCCAAGCGCATCCGCGGTCGCCAGTGCTAGCGGTCCTGGGACTTGCGGCGACCTGACCCGGACGGGCGGCCCGGCTCGGGGGAGCCGGGGTCGGTGGACTCCGCGGGAGCCTCGCCATCGAGCGAGATGGCGGGGTGCTCAGCGGTGTACGTCGAGAGCTGCTCCGCCACCTGGGCCTCGACCTGCTGGTTCAGCTGGTCCTGGATCTGCTGGCCGTAGGGGCCCTCGAGGTGCGACTCCACGTGATCGCCGATGTCGCCGGTGACGCGATCGGTGACCTCGTCGGTGATCTCCTCGGTATAGCGCTCCATGAACTCCCGCTGACGCAGCCGGAGCTCGAGCTTCTCGATGACCTTCACCTCGTGGGACAGGGAGCGCCACAGGGAGATGCACATGCCGATCATCACGATCGAGAAGGGCAGCGCGGACAACAGCGCCAGGGACTGCAGCGCGGTCATGCCGGAGGCATCCGCATCGCCGGACAGCGAGCTCACCCAGATCAGCGACGCCGCGATGACGCCCGAGGCCGAGGCCCAGAAGATGCGCGTGATGCGCGGCGGATTCGGATCGCCCTTGTGCGCGATCATGTCCATCACGAAGGCGCCGGAATCGGCACTGGTGATGAAGAAGATGGAGACCAGCACGACGGCGATGCCGGAGAGCAGCGCTCCGCCGGGCAGGTTCGCGAAGGTGTCGAACAGTGCGGTGTTCGGGTCGATCGCCCCGGTGCCCCCGGTGAAATCGATGCCCTTGAAGACGGCTTCGTACAGAGCGGTGCCGCCCATGATCGTGAACCACAGGAAGGTCAGCGCGGTGGGCACCAGCAGGACCCCCGTGATGAACTCGCGCACGGTGCGACCCTTGGAGATACGGGCGATGAACACGCCCACGAAGGGCGACCAGGAGATCCACCAGCCCCAGTAGAACGTGGTCCAGCTGCCCAGCCAGGAGGCTCCGTCATCGCCACGGAAGGGCAGCGTCTGGAACGAGAGCTGCAGGAAGTTCTGCAGGTAGAAGCCGATGTTCGAGACCACGTCGCGCAGCAGGAACAGCGTGGGCCCCAGGATCAGCACGGCGATCAGCAGCAGTGCCGCCAGGCCCATGTTGAGGTTCGACAGGATCTTGATCCCCTTGTCCACGCCGCTCGCGGCGGACAGGGTCGCGAGCGCCGTGACCACCAGCACGATGATGACCTGCACCATCGTGGAGTTCGGGAGGACGCCGAGGTGATCGAGACCGGCGGCGATCTGGTTCACGCCGAAGCCGAGCGAGGTGGCGATGCCGAACAGGGTTCCGACCAGGGCGATGATGTCGATGACGTCACCGATCCAGGTGTCGGTGCGCTTGCCGAGGATCGGTTCGAGGGCCCAGCGGATGGACACGGGCCGGCCCTTGCGATGCACCGCATAGGCGACGGAGAGGCCGACGATCACGTAGATGCCCCAGGCATGCAGGCCCCAGTGCAGGAAGGTCTGCCCCAGCGCACGCTCGGCGCGGACGGGGTCGTCCATCCCGGCGGCGTTCGGCGGGATGCCGGGTCCGGCGGTGTCCGCGAAGAAGGTCAGCGGCTCGGCGGCGCCCCAGAAGACCAGGCCGATGCCCATGCCGGCGGCGAACAGCATCGCGAACCAGGAGAAGACGCTGTACTCCGGGACGTCGTCGTCCTTGCCGAGCCTGATGTTGCCCATCCGGCTCACCGCGATCACGATGCCGAACACCACGAAGGCCGTGACGATCAGGACGTAGTACCAGCCGATGGAGGCTACGACGGTGTCGTTCAGGGTGGTGATCAGCGAGTTGAAGACGTCGGGCAGCAGCAGCGCGAAGAGCACTGCCAGCAGGATGATCCCTCCGGCGAAGAAGAAGACGGGCTTGGAGAGGCCGTAGCCTCCGGAGCCGCCTGATGAGCCTGCGCCCTCAGGGGCGGAGGGGGGAGAGTTCTGAGCCGTGGATGCCGACACATTTCCTCGTTCCGGGTGGGGGATGGGGACGGGGCCGCTCCTCGCCACGATCCGGCGTGCGATGGGATCGTGACGCGGGAGAACGGCCTCCAGCACGGTATAGGCGATAGCGGCACGGTGCGAGCCCTCTGGAGCGACGGTGGCGCACGGAACTCACAGCCGTGGTGGTCACCACACGATAGTCGAATCCGACGTGAGGTGCGCCACAGGAGGTGTGTGCTCCGGTGCCCTGCGCCGTCCGATGCGGCCGATCCGCACTGCTCCGGTGCTCCGGGGCGGACGTTCCGGGTGGGAGTCTTCGGACCGGCTCAGTCGGCGAGCGAGCGGGCGAACTCCTCGACGGCCGCTGCGGAGATCTCCGCGACCAGAGCGATCTCGAGGTGGAACTGCTGACCGGCCGCCGGGCCGCACAGGTCCGAGACCGCCCGCAGGGCCACGAAGGGCACGGCGAGGCTCTCCGCCGTGCGGGCGCTCGCGGTCGTCTCCATGTCCGCGCTCAGCGCGCCCGGGAACTGCGCGCGCAGCGGGTCGGCGAGAGGGGCCGTCACGAAGGCATCACCGGAGAGCATGAGACCGCGGCGGTATCCGGCCTCCCCTGCTCGGGCTTCGGCGGCGTGCTCGGCGCGGTCGGCCCAGTCGGCGGCGGCGAGGTGGCGCTCGGGGCCGCCCGGGACCTGGCCCGGGGCGTAGCCGAACGCGGTCGCATCGGCGATGGAGTAGGTGAAGGAATCGCCCACGATCAAGGTGCCGACCTCGACGTCGGCCGCGAGACCGCCGCAGGAGCCGGCGGCGACCACGGCTCGCGGAGCATGTGCGAGGATCCCCCAGGTCGCCGCGGCCGTCGCGGCGGCGACCCCGATCCCGGTGGTGACCACGACGCTCTCGACCCCCGCGAGCATCCCCCGCACGGCGGAGACCCCGCCGATGAACGGTGTGCGCAGCTCGGCCGCGCCCTCCAGACGGGCGGTCACCGGCGCCGATTCCTCGGGCATGGCGGCCAGGACGAGCAGCGGGCCGACGGCACGGGCGGAGTCGGTGGAGACATGGGTGGGCGTCATGGAGGGAAGGATACCGGCGGCGCCGACCGGGGCGGACCCGGCTCCCTGCGGATCTCTCCGGACCTCTCCAGACCTCTCCGGTCCTCTGCGGGCACCAGTTCGTACGCCTGCCCGTGCACGTGCCCGTCCGCTGGTTCGTGCAGCAGTTTCGTGGGTCTGCACCGTGGGGGTCCCAGTCCGGTTCGTTACGCTGGAGGCATCCGCAGCGAAGCGACCCCTCGGGTCGCAGGTAGGAGGCAGTCATGGGTCGTGTCCGCGATGCAGTGATCACCGGAGCGCGGGCGGTGCGTCGCATCCCGATCCCGTCGGCCCTCACGCACCAGGCGCTGCGCGAGGCGCGCAGCCCGCAGCCCCCGAGCCATGTGCTGAAGTCGCACGCGGTGGAGCACGAGATGATCGGACGCTCCCGCACCGTCTGGCTGGACCGGCACCGTGCCGATCGCGGCATCATCGTCTACCTCCATGGCGGCGCGTACGTCTCCGGCCCTTTCGCGAGCGACTGGACCTGGCTGTCGAAGCAGGCTGACGCCCACGACTGCGCGGGGCTGATGATCGATTACCGCAATGCCCCGGATCACCAGCATCCCGTGGCCCGCGACGACGCCGAGGCGGTGCTCGCCGCGCTCGCCGCCGACGGACGCCTGACGGGGCAGCCCTGGGTGCTGGCCGGTCAGCACTCCGGCGGCGGGCTCGCCGTCGTCGTAGCGCGTCGGCTGCGCGAGCAGACGGAGATCCCTGCGCCGGCAGCGCTGATCGTGATGTCTCCGTGGCTGGATCTCGAGCTCTCCAACGCCGGTATCACCGAGACCGATCAGGTGGACCCGGTCCACGAGCGTCGGCTGCTGAAGGACGCCGCCCGGCGCTACGCGGGCCGCACCGCGCTGGATGACCCCGACCTCTCGCCGATCAACGCTTCCCTCGAGGGACTGCCGTCGATGCACCTCAGCGCCGGCCTGCGAGACCTGTTCCTCTCCGACGTCCGGGTGGCGAAGCTGCAGCTCGAGGAGAACGGCGTGGACCTCGACTACCGGGAGATCAGCGGCCGGCTGGGGCTGCAGCTGATCATGCGCAAGGGCGAGGACATCGAGCGTCTGCACCGTGAGCAGTCCGAGCTCATCGGGCGGGTCCTCGCCGGCGAGTGGGACCGGGACGGGTCGCGGCTCGGCACGCCTCGGCGCGGCTGAGCCCGGCCCGACTCAGCTCTCGACGATGACGAGGGCGGCGCCCGCGCGGCACGCGGGGGCCCAACGGCGCGCCGGGATCGCCTTGACCAGACCGGCGATGAGCAGGGCATGGCCGACGGTGTACGTGAGCATCACCCAGACCGCGCTGTAGGCGATCGAGGCCCCGGGCAGGAACCAGCTCATCGCGAGCATCGAACTGGACAGCAGGAAAAGGGTGCCGCCGGTCCAGGTGAGGCTGTTGCCGCCGGCGGCGAGGAAGGCCATCGCCGCCAGCGCGAGCGCGTAGGCGGCGACCGCGGGCAGCAGAGTGCCGGATCCGTCGGCGCAGGCCACGAACAGGCCGATCACGACACCCCCGTAGGGGATCGCCAGGGCGATGCGCAACGGATCGCGATGGCGGTTCCACAGTGGGAACAGCGCCGCCGAGTAGGCCAGCAGCGCCCCGAGGAAGCAGAGCACGGAGACCAGCTGCGCCGCCTCGGGCGCGAACTGGCTGAGGGAGTCCCCGGCCCAGGCGAACAGCAGCCCGATCAGCATCAGGGTGCTGGTGCGGGTGCGGCGAGGCAGCGCCGAGATCAGCACGGCGATCAGCAGGGGAGCGAACAGCGGCTGCGTCACCCGCTGGATGGTCTCCGCCTCGACGAGCAGGCTGCCGATATGCACCACCACGACGAGGGCATAGGCCGTCCACAGGGCGATGTGGAGGGTTCTGATCGGCGGCACGAGTCAAGGTTAGAAAGCAAACGTTCGCCGGACCAGGGGTTTTCCCCTGTACTGGGGCACATTTGCATAACATCCGATGACGTAACGGTCACGGAGCTCCTGTGAGCATCCCCTCCGAGGCGCGGCCGACGGTCATCACCTCAGCTTTCGCCGGGAAGTTTCGCCGGGAGCGTTCACATCTGCTGGGGTGCGTTCACGCCGAGGGCGTCGAGACCGTCGACGAGGACCCGCTCGGTCAGCTGGGCGAGGGCGAGGCGGCCGGCACGCAGCTCCTCGTCGCTCTCCTTGAGGATCGGCGAGGCCTCGTAGAAGGACGTGAACGCCTGCGCGAGGGAGAACAGGTACGCGCACAGCCGGTGCGGCTCGTACTCCGCGCCGACCTGCTCGAGCGTCGGGCCGAAGTCCAGCAGCTGCAGGGCCAGCGCCCGCTCGGCGCCGTTCTCGACCCGGGGAGCGGCCGCAGCGGTGATGCCCTGCGCCTCGGCCTTGCGGCCGATCGAGCGGATGCGGGCCACGGCGTACTGCAGGTACGGCGCAGTGTTGCCGGTCAGGGCGAGCATCCGGTCCAAGTCGAAGGTGTAGTCCGAATCGTGCGCGGTCGAGAGGTCCGCGTACTTCACGCCGCCGATCCCGATGTCGTGGGCGATCTGCTCCCGCTCGGCCTCGGGCAGGTCGGGGCGCAGTTCGTCGATCACGGTGCGGGCGGTCGCCACGGCCTCCTCGAGCAGCGCCATCAGCCGCAGCGAAGCGCCGGAGCGGGTGCGCAGGATCTTGCCGTCCTCGCCGAGCACGGAGCCGATCTTCACGTGCCGCGCCTCGACCGACTCGGGCAGCCAGCCCGCCTCCCGTGCAGCGGTGAACACCATCTGGAAGTGCAGCTCCTGGGCGGCGCCGACCACATAGGCGACGCGGTCGGCGCCGAGGTCGCGCACGCGGTGGCGGATCGCCGCGAGGTCCGTGGTGGCGTAGCCGTAGCCGCCGTCGGACTTGCGGATGATCAGCGGCAACGGCTGCTCGTCGCGGCCGGTGAAGCCCTCGGGGAACACGCACAGCGCGCCGTCGGAGATCGTGGCGACACCGTCGGCCTCGAGGTCCTTGCACACGATCTCGAGCTGGTCGTTGTAGCTGGACTCGCCGGCGAGGTCGTCGTCGGTCAGCGTCACGTCGAGCATGTCGTAGATGCGGTGGAAGTACTGCTTGGACAGGTCCACGAGGTGCGTCCAGATCCGCAGCGACTCCGCGTCCCCGGACTGCAGGGTCGCCACGCGCCGACGGGCGCGGGAGGCAAAGTCCTGGCCGTCCTGGCCGTCCTCGGAGGAGCCGGCGGCGCCGTCGGTCTCCGCGGTGTCGAACTTCGCGCGGGCTGCCTGGTAGAACGCGTTGGGATCGGTCTTCAGCAGCGTTGCCTCGGCGCTGTCCTCGCCCACCTCCAGGAGGTGTTCGATGAGCATGCCGAAGGGCGTGCCCCAGTCCCCGATGTGGTTCTGGCGGATCGCGGTGTGGCCCAGCTTCTCGAGCGTGCGCACGATGGAGTCGCCCACCACGGTGGTGCGCAGATGGCCGACGTGCATCTCCTTGGCGACGTTCGGCGCCGAATAGTCCACGACGACCGTCTGGGCCGCGGCCGGGGCGGGGATGCCCAGCCGTGCATCGGCGGAGAGCTCAGCGGCCTGCGCGGCGATCCACTCGGTGCGCAGGCGGATGTTCAGGAAGCCCGGCCCGGCGATCTCCGGCGTCTCGGCGATGTCGTCGAGGTCCACTGCGGCGAGGATCTCCGCGGCGATGTCTCGGGGCTTCTTCCCCAGGCGCTTCGCCAGCCCCATCGCGGCGTTGCACTGGAAGTCCGCGAACTGGGAGGGGCGGATGATCGGGTCCGCATCGGCGTACTCGGGCCCGAAGGCGGCGACGAAGGCGGACTGGAAACGCTGGGTGAGCGCGATCTCGGGAGAAGGCATGGGGCAAGCCTAGTCGGGAGCGCGACCCGGTTCGTCTGGCGTGGACGTGATGCTCGACGGAATGCGGCGAGGACGCGACGGTGCACGGTGTACGGGGATCCGCGGGGATCTGCCGGGAGGTACGGGGACCTGCGGGAGGGACCGGGGGCTCTCCCCCTTTCTCGCGCCCGCGACGAGTGCCTATGGTGGCCAGATGCGCACCGTTCTCTCGCTCCTCCTGAACATCATCTGGCTGCTCACCGCGGGCTGGGCCCTGTTCCTGGCCTACGTGCTCGCGGGGATCCTGGCATGCCTCTTCATCGTCACGATCCCGTTCGGCCTGGCGTCGTTCCGGATCGCCGGCTTCGTGATCTGGCCGTTCGGCCGCGAGGTGGTCGACACCGGCCGCGGTGGCGCGGTGGGCACGCTCGGCAACGTGATCTGGTTCGTCATCGCCGGCTGGTGGCTGGCGCTGGGCCACGTGGGCACCGCGATCGCCCAGGCCGTGACGATCATCGGACTGCCGCTGGCCTGGGCGAACATCAAGCTCATCCCGGTCACCTGCTTCCCCTTCGGCAAGGAGGTCGTTAACTCCTCCTCGGCCCGTGCCCGCATGCTGCCGACGGCACGCTGAACCGTGACCGCTCCGCAGAGCACCAGCGGCGCCCGCGAGCCCGTCGACCAGGATGACTACCGCGAGCTCAGCGAGCTCCTCACCGCCGGACTCGCGGTGCTCACCACCCGGCAGGGCCGCCACGACGTGGCGGTCACGGTGGACTCCTTCCTCGACGTCTCCTATGACCCGCCCACGATGCTGGTGGCCCTGTACGGGATGTCCCGAGCAGCAGAGGCCGCCGAGGAGGCAGGCCACTTCTGCCTGAACCTCCTCACTGAGGACCAGCAGCATCTCGCCGACCGCTTCGGCACGCCGGCCGCGCCGCTGATCGGCATGCTGAGCGGGATCGAGGTGACGCGCACGGCCGACGGCGATGCCGTGCTCCCGGGCGTGCTCGCGCACTTCGGCGTCTGCATCGAGCAGGCGGTCGACGCCGCCACCCATCGCCTGCTCATCGGGCCCGTCGTGGAGCAGGGCGCGGGACTCGCCGCTGTCGGCCCCGCCGTGCGTTTCGCGGGGGAGAAGCACCGGCTGCGGTGAGCACCGGCACCTATGCTGGGCCGATGGGACGTCTCTGCTCCGATCCGGTCGTTCATCCGTGAACCCCCTGCTGAAGGCCGCGCTGCGGCTGTTCGCCGCGCCACGGGTGAACATGCGGGAGGACTACGAGCGGGTGCGGCGCCTGCAGCGCCAGCTGGCCGCCCTGCCCCGGCCCCGCTATCGCGCCGCCTCCTGGCGCACGATCCCCGGTGACGTCACCAGCCGCGTGCCGGTGCGGGTCTTCGAGCCGCAGGAGCGACGCCGCGACGAGCTGCTGCTGTTCTTCCACGGCGGCGGCTGGGTCACCGGGGACATCGAGAGCTACACCCCGGCCTGCGCCACGATGGCCGAGCTCACCGGCGCCGACGTGGTCTCGGTCGACTACCGGCTGGCCCCCGAGCACCCCTTTCCTGCCGGCCTCGAGGACTGCTTCCAGATCGTGCATCGGCTGCTGGAGGACCCATCGCTCGCCGGCCGCGATGACGCGGACCGGATCGTGCTGATGGGCGACTCCGCCGGGGGCAACCTCGCCGCCGCGGTCTCCCTGCTGCTGCGTGAGCGCGGGTATCGCGGCGCCCGGCAGCAGATCCTGCTGTACCCCGTCACCCATTGGGACCATGACCCGGCCACCGCTCCGTTCGAGTCGGTGCGCCACCACGGCGAGGACTACCGCCTCACCAGCACGGAGGTCCAGGACTACATGCAGATGTACGTCCCCGACCCGCTGGCGCGACAGGACCCGCGGGTCTCCCCGCTGATGGCCGAGGATCTCTCCGCCCAGCCCCGCACCCTCATGATCACCGCCGAGCTGGACCTGCTGTGCGACGAGGGCGAGGCCTATGCGCATGCGCTCGAGGCCGCCGGCAACGAGGTGCGGATCCACCGGGTCGAGGGTGCGCTGCACGGCTTCATCACCCTGCCCCGCTTCTCCCGCTCGCTGCGCGATGCGTACGAGGTGATCAACACCTTCCTCGACGAGGGGCACCTCGCCGGCTCCCGCGAGACCCCACCGGGCGGCACCGCATGATGCGCCAGCACTGGGTGCGTCTGGACAACGCCTCGAACATGTTCCTCGCGGCCCGCAGCGATGTGGATCCCAAGGTGTTCCGTCTGGGTGCCGAGATGGATCATGAGGTCGATCCGGCGCTGCTCCACAAGGCGCTCGAGAAGACCTACGAGAAGTACCCGCTCTATCACGCAGTGCTGCGTCGAGGCGTGTTCTGGTACTACCTCCAGGACAGCGACCTGCGCCCGGAGGTCACTGCCGAGCTGACCGCCCCCTGCGCTCCGATCTATCAGGCGGACCGCCGGACCCTGCTGTTCCGGGTGATGCACCATCGGCGCCGCATCTCGCTGGAGGTGTTCCATGCGCTCTCCGACGGCACCGGCGCGCTGTGGTTCCTCACCGATCTGGTCACCGCGTACGTCCGCCTGCGGTTCCCGACGGGGCGGCCGACGGATCCGGGTGCGGACGGCGCGACGGAGGCGGCCGGGGGATCGGGCGCAGCGGACGCCTCGGACGGAACGGGAGCGATGCCGGGGGAGGACCTCGACGATCTCGCCGCCCACGAGCCCGTGCATGATCTGACCGGTGATTCCTTCGCGCACTACTTCCGTCGACGGCGTCGTCCCGGCAGCGATGCCTGGCAGGCCCGGGCCGCCTTCACCCAGGAGGCGGAGGCCGAGGACCGGGTGCTCAGCGTCGGATCTCGGGGCGCCGACGCCGACCCGGGCCCCCGTGACGGCACCGGCTCCCGTGACGGCACCGGCTCTCGTGACGGCACCGGGGACGGGGCCGGAGCGGACGGCTCGACCGAGGACTCGGCGGACGCCCCGCGCAGGGAGTCCGGCGGCCGACGGCGTCTCTCGCTGCGCCGTCGTGTGTATCGGGTGCGCGGCACCCGCACGCCGGATCACCGCACCCGGGTCGTCGAGCTCACGATGCCCGCCGCCGCGGTGATCGCGCTCGCCCGCGCCGAGGGCGTGGCGCTGACGATGTACCTGACCGCGGTGTTCTTCGAGGCCGTGCGCCGGGCAGCCGAGCACGACGCCCTCACCCTGGCCGCCACGGTGCCGGTGAACCTGCGCCAGTTCTTCCCCTCCACGTCGGCCCGGAACTTCTTCGCGACGACCCGGGTGGAGCACGCCTACCGCAGCGGGCCGAACGATCTCGGAGCCGTGGCCCGCACCCTCGAGCGCGATTTCCGGGCGAAGGCCACGGCGGAGGCCCTCGAGGGCAAGCTGCGCCGTTTCCTGCGGTTCGAGCGCCACCCCGCGCTGCGGATCATGCCGCGCCCGGTCAAGGACGTGCTGCTGAGCGGGATCAACCGGGCCAGCAACCGGGGCCTCAGCGTGGCGGTCTCGAACCTCGGCAGGGTGGTGCTGCCCGAGCCGGTGAGCGACCACGTCGGACGCCTGGCCTTCGAGGTCTCCGCGGTGCGTCCCCAGTTCTGCGCGATCTCCCACGCGGGCCGGCTGACCGTCACGTTCACCTCCCCGTTCGTCGAGACCGATCATGTGCGGGAGTTCGCGCGGATCCTCACCGGCGCCGGGGTGGAGATCTCCGTGGCCGCGGGCCGCGTCACCGGTCAGGAGCTCGCCGAGGCCTTCGAGGACCGTGAGGGCGATGAGCCCCAGGAGGATGCCTCATGAGCGCCGGTCCGAGCAGATGCGTCGACTGCGGCGTCGACGTCGAGGGGACCTGGAGCCGCTGCCCGCTGTGCGGCGCAGCGCTCCGGGAGCCGCAGGAACCGGGGGAGCGGACGCCGAGCCCGCTTCCCGACGTGCCTCTGCGGTTCTCGCGGAGCCGCCTGCTGCGCGCCCTGGTGCTGACCTCGCTGGCACTCGTGCTGGCCTCCTTCCTCGTGCAGCTGCTGATCAGCCCCGGGGTCTCGGGACTCGGCGTGCTGCGCTCGGTGTGGCTCGCGGTCGCCTCGCTCTGGCTGGTGGCGCTGATGGCGGTGCGCAAACGACGCAACATCGCCAAGTCCACCGTGTACTTCGTCGTGCTGGCGGGCCTGGTCTGCGTGTACTGGGACTTCCTGCTGGGCTGGAGCGCGTGGTCCCTCACCTACGTGGTGCCGATCCTGTGTGCGAGTTCACTGCTCGCGGTGATGATCGTGGTGCGGGTGATGCGGATCGAGGTGGGCGAGCACATCGTCTACAGCGGACTGATCGTGATCCTGGGCCTGACGCCCCTGGTCTTCCTCGCTCTGGGCTGGGTGAACACCCCCTTGCCCTCCGCGCTGTGCGGCGCGCTGTGCGTCCTGGCGCTCGGCCTGCTGCAGCTCTCCAGCGGCTCCGCGGCGCGCCACGAGCTCGCCAAACGGCTGCATCTCTAGCGCTCGCACGGCCCTCACGCGACCCTCACGGCCGGTCCCTGCGGCGCGTCGCCACGGGGCGGCGGGAGTCGTCTCTCTATGATCGGAAGGATATGTGCGCGCCGAGCAGGGGACACCCCTCCGGTCGATGCACGCGGAACCACGGGAGAGCAGGTCGATGGACAAGGAGCGCCGGCACGGGGAGAACCAGGATTCGGACTGGATCTTCGCGACCGATGACCCTCACACCCTGCCCACCGAACGTCTGCCCGACCGTGCAGAATTCGACCGCTACTCCGCCCCGCTGCTCGCACGGCGCCGCAGCGCCGCCCTGCCGCCGGGCGAGAACGAGACCGTCGACCTCAGCGGCCTGGACCCCGAGCAGCTGCGCGCGGGCACCGAGCCCGACGCGGCGACCGGCGCGATCCCCGCGATCGACCCCGACGCCGAGGAGGATGCGGTCCCGACCACGGTGACCGTGCCCGAGGAGTCCGTCGGCCCCAGCACCACCGCTCCGCTGCGGGCCCCGCGAGACGTCACCTACGCCCGCTCGGGCACCACGCCCAACGCCGAGGATGAGGACGCCCCCGCCACCGGGCTGAACGGCTTCGTGCTCCCGGAGCGCTTCAAGAACCTCGGGATCTTCGACGCACTGCGCGACGTGATGGCCCTGATCTGCATGGTCGCGGCCATGACCACCACCTTCACCGTCGCCCACAGCACGCTGGTGGACGGCGTCGGCAAGATCGTCATCGGAGTGGGACTGGCGGCCCTGGTCGCCGTGCACCTGATGCGCTGGATCCCGTCGACGCCGCCGCTGCCCGCCATCCGCGTGGTGCGGGTGGCGGGTCTCGCCCCGGCGCTGCTGGTGGCCGTCGGCACCGTCGTCTCCGATCTGGTGGGCTCGCTGCCGGTGCTGTTCTCCTCCCTGCCCGACGGCCCGCCCGTCGGCCTCGGGGTGGGCGTCTCGCTGCTGCTGCTCGGCGCGATCCTCGGCATCGAGCCCCGCGCTCATGAGGGCTACCTCCCGCAGGCCCGCGCCCGCCGCGTCGCGAGGATCCTGCTGGTCGCCGTCGGGATCGCCGCGGCCGCAGCGCTGCTCCTGGCCCTCGTGATGATCATCGGGCGCCTGTTCACCACGGGCTGGAGCTACTCGCTGCTGGTCATCGGCGACACCGTGATCTCCGCGCTGCTGCTGGGCATCGTGCTGGCCTCCGCGCTGCTGCGCGAGCGCTCCTGGTACGTGTTCTCCACCGCCGCGGTGAGCAGCCTGGCGGTCGCGGCACTCGCGGACAACACCCTGCAGCTGCAGTTCGCCGCACCGCTGAGCTTCGCGACCGACTACGTGTACCTGCCGTTCCTCTTCGCCGCCCTCGGGCTGATGATCTCCCGGTCGTTCGTGCGCACCATGCCGATCGCCTTCCAGCGCACGGACTGGCTCGTGTTCACCGTGCGCGCCTTCGAGTTCAGCGCCCTCCTGCACACCGCGGCGGTCCTGTGGCACGTGCTGGCCGCCGTCGTCGCGACCAGCGGGCGCATCCAAGGCAGCCCCGTGCTGCACCTCATCGATGCCGCCGTGTGCCTGTGCTTCGTCGCGGTCTCGCTGTTCGCCCGCACCTCGCTGCTGTCGCGGCCCGCCGTCACCGCCCGGGCCAACGGCGTGATCGCAGGCCTGCTGATGGTCGTCGTCGGCTTCCTGGACGTCATCGTGAACTCGCTCGCGACCGGCGCCGGCGCGGGGCTCGTCACGGGCGGCACGGCGCTGACCGTCGGCATCGCGGCCGCGCTCATGCTCACCGTGCCCGCCCCGGTCCGCGACGAGTTCGGCGCCCCCGACATCGTGCGCATGTTCGCGGACTTCCGCGCCCGCGACTCCGGCAGCATCTCGCTGCTGAGCCAGGTCCCGGACGTCACCGAGGAGACCGCTCGCAAGAAGGCGTTCCCGGGCCGCTGACGCCCGGAGGCCTGCTCCGCCTGACCCCGCGACCGCTGCGGTCGCCCGGCCCCGATCACCCCTGGGAGACCTATGTTCCGCTGGAGACTGCACGGCGACGGCCGCACGATCTCGCCCGACGCCATCGTCCTGCCCGAGGAGCGCCTGACCTGGCCGCTGACCATCGGCATCGGCGCCCAGCACGTGATCGCCATGTTCGGCGCCACGTTCCTGGTGCCGCTGCTGACCGGCTTCCCGCCCTCGACGACACTGCTGTTCTCCGGCATCGGCACGATCCTGTTCCTCACCATCACCCGGAACCGGGTGCCCAGCTACCTGGGCTCCTCCTTCGCCTTCATCGCGCCGATCACCGCCTCCACACAGGCGCACTCCATGGGCGCGGCGCTCGGCGGCGTGATGATCACCGGCATCCTGCTCGCGCTGCTGGGGCTGCTGGTCTCCCGGATCGGCACCGGCTGGATCGGTGCGCTCATGCCGCCGGTCGTGATGGGCGCGATCGTCGCCCTGATCGGCTTCAACCTCGCCCCCACCGCGTACGAGAACTTCCAGGAGTCGGCGTTCACCGCGACCGTCACCCTGTTCGCCGTGGTGCTGTGCACGGCCCTGTTCAAGGGGATGCTGGGCCGGGTCTCGGTGCTGCTGGGCGTGCTGGTCGGCTACGTCGTGGCCGTGCTGCGCGGAGAGGTCGACTTCAGCCCCGTGGCGGAGGCCGCCTGGTTCGGTCTGCCCGAGTTCCACCACCCCGAGTTCCATCTCGGCCTGCTGCCGATGTTCCTGCCCGTGGTCGTGGTGCTGCTGGCGGAGAACGTGGGGCACGTGACCAGCGTGGGCCTGATGACCCATCGCAACCTCGATCACATGGTGGGTCGCACGCTCGCCTCCGACGGCCTGGCCACCGCGCTTTCGGCGGGTTTCGGCGGCTCGCCGACCACCACTTACGGCGAGAACATCGGTGTCATGAGCGCGACCCGCGTGTACTCCACGGCCGCCTACTGGGTGGCCGGCATCGTCGCCGTCCTGCTCTCGCTGTCCCCGAAGGTGGGCGCCGCGATCTTCACCATCCCGCCGGGCGTGCTCGGTGGTGTGACCTTCGTGCTCTACGGCCTGATCGGGATCGTCGGGGTGCGCATGTGGGTGGACGGTCGCGTCGACTTCTCCCAGCCCAAGAACCAGATCACCGCCGGTGTGGCCCTCGTGGTCGGCATCGCGAACGTGACCTGGACCTTCGAGGGCATCACGCTCACCGGTATCGCGCTGGGCACCATCGCGGCTCTGGTCATCTACCACGCGATGAACGTGCTGGGCCGGATCACCGGCACCGATGTGCACTCCGAGCCGGCCGAGGCCGTGGAGCCGACGCCGCACGGCTGAGCCCGACGCATGAGCCCGATGGCTGATGCTGACGTCGGGCATCCGACCTCGGGCGTCCGACGTCGGGCGCCCGACGGTCACGGGCTGCTCACAGAATTGGACAAGCCTCGACGCGCGTAATGAGGTAAGGCTAGGCTTCCCCTCGTGCCCGAGAACCTCTCCACCCCTCGCCCCGCCCTCACCGGGCAGGAGCTGCATCTGCGCTACGGCCGGACGCCCGTCGTCCACGGGGTCTCGATCGACCTGATCCCCGGGACGGTCACGACGCTGCTGGGCCCCAACGGCAGCGGCAAATCCACCGTGCTGCGGTCCCTGGCGCGCCTGCATCCGCTGGGCAGCGGCGAGATCCGGTTGGGCGGGCCCGCGGGGGAGCGCGACGCCGCTCTGCTGAGCGCCAAGGAGCTCGCCCGGGCCCTCACGCTGTTCTCCCAGTCCCGCACCAGCCCGCAGGGGCTCTCCGTGCGCGACGTCGTCGCCTTCGGTCGGCACCCGCACCGGCGGCGCTTCGCCGGCCTCACGGACGCGGACCGCGCCGCGATCAGCCACGCCATGGAGCTGACCGGCATCGCCGACTTC
Source organism: Brachybacterium sp. JB7 (assembly GCF_003335205.1). Lineage (NCBI taxonomy): Bacteria > Bacillati > Actinomycetota > Actinomycetes > Micrococcales > Dermabacteraceae > Brachybacterium > Brachybacterium sp. JB7. The sequence goes on from NZ_QPGN01000003.1 coordinate 305,329, forward strand.
GCTCCCCGCGGCATCGGGGAGCTCTCCGGCGGCGAGATGCAGCGCGTCTGGCTCGCCTCGTGCCTCACCCAGGACACCGGGATCGTGCTGCTGGACGAGCCCACCAACCACCTCGACCTGCGCTACCAGATCGAGACCCTCGACCTGGTGCGCGATCTCGCCGAGATCCACGGCGTCGCCGTGGGCATCGTGCTGCACGACCTCGACCATGCCGCCCGCATCGCCGATCAGGTGGTGCTGCTCAGCGCCGGCCGCATCCATGCCGCGGGCGCCGTCGCGGACGTGCTCACCTCCGAGCACCTCAGCGATGTCTACGACATCCCCATCGACGTCGCGCACGATCCCGGCACCGGCCGTCTCCGCATCGACGCCCTGGGACGTCACGGCGCACGCGTGGCCGCACCGGTCTGACCGCCGACGCGCTGGGTTCTGTGTGATCTCGGGGCGGCCCCGCGTCTGACCGCGGCACCTGACCACCGTGACCCCGGCGCTTGATCCCCGCGACCCCCACGCCTGACCTCTCCGTCATTCCTCCGCCCGACGCCGATCCCGTCGACGTCGTCCCTCATCCCGCCAGGAGCCCCCATGATCCGCAGTCCCCGTCGCGCCCTCGCCACGCTCACCGCCGTCGCGGCCACGGCTGCCCTCGCCGCCTGCGGCACCACCGAGACGGACGACTCCGCCGCGGGGGCGCCCTCGGACGCCGCCGCGCTCAGCGACTCCTGCGCACAGGACACCACGACCACGTCGACCGAGCCGGTCTCGGTGACCGATGACCTCGGCCGCACCGTCGAGCTCGACGGGCCCGCCGAGCGCGTCGCCGTCCTGGAGTGGCAGCAGGTCGAGGACGCCCTCACCCTGTGCGTCGCGCCCGTCGCGGTCGCGGACGTCGAGGGCTTCGGCACCTGGAACACCGCCGAGACCCTGCCCGAGGGCACGGCCGACGTCGGCACCCGCGGAGAGCCGAACCTCGACGCCCTCGCGGCGGCGGATCCGGACCTGATCGTCGTCGAGGCCACCGGTGAGGACGATCCCGTCGTCGAGCAGCTCGAGAGCCTCGGCGTGCCCGTCCTGGCGACCGTCGGCGCCGACGCTGCGGACCCGATCGGCACGATGACCGGGCTGTTCTCGCTCATCGCCGAGACCACAGGCCGCACCGAGCGCGCCGACGCGGTGCTCAGCGAATTCGACGAGCACATCGCCGAGGCCCGCACCCAGGTCGCCGACGCCGACCTCACCACCACCGACTTCGTCTACTTCGACGGCTGGGTCGACGGCGGCAATGTGTCGATCCGGCCCTTCGGCTCGGGCGCGCTGTTCACGGCGCTCGGCGAGGAGCTCGGGCTGACCAGCGTCTGGACCGGCGAGACCGACCCCGCCTACGGACTGGGCCAGACCGACATCGAGGGCCTGACCGCGGTGGGCGATGCCAACCTCATCTACACCTCGACCGACGACCCCGCGGGCAACTACGTCACCGAGCTCGAGAAGAACGATCTGTGGACCGGCCTTCCTGCCGTGCAGGACGGCCGCGCCTACGCCTTCCCCGCCGGCATCTGGACGTTCGGCGGCCCCCGCTCCTCCGAGCAGGCCATCGACGCCTATGTCGAAATCCTGACCGCCTCGTGACGTCCCGGGCGACCCATCCCTCGCCCGCTCGCCGTTCGCCCGCTCACCCCTCGCCCGATCAGGCCCCGGGCCGCAGGGCTCGCGAGTCGCTGCGGGTCGGCGCCGGGGGGATCCTCGGCGGGATCTCCACGCTGGTGCTGCTGGCACTCGGCGTGGCGCTCGTCGGCGCCTGGCACCTGACCCAGGGCACCTCCGGGATCGGGCTGGGAGACCTGCTCGCCGCCCTGGCCGGGGGAGAGGACACGGTGGGCGGGGTCGCGATCAGCGACGTCGTCACCGCGTCCCGGCTGCCGCGCCTGCTGGCCGGGGTCGCCGTCGGAGTGGCCCTCGGCTGCGCCGGCGCCCTGCTGCAGTCCGTGTCCCGCAACGCGCTCGCCTCGCCGGACACCCTCGCCGTCACCGCCGGATCCTACTTCGCCCTGTCGCTGGTCGCAGCGCTGAACATCGCGGTGCCGCTGTGGGCCTCCAGCGGCGTCGCCTTCGTCGGCGGGCTGCTCGCCGCCGGCATCGTGCTGGCCCTCGCCGGCGGCGCCGGCTCCTCGACCACGCGCCTGATCCTCGCCGGCTCCGCGGTCGCGATGGCGCTGCAGTCGGGCACCTCGATGCTGCTGATCCTCTTCGAGGCCGAGACCACGGGGCTGTACGCGTGGGGCAGCGGCTCCCTGTCCCAGCTGAACCTCACGGCCTCCCTGCGCGCGCTCCCGCTCATCGCCGCCGTGCTGATCCTGGCCCTGGTGCTGAGCAGGCGCCTGGACGTGCTCGGTCTCGGCGACGACGCCGCTTCGGGGCTGGGCGTCCCGGTGCGCTCCACCCGGGTTCTCGCCGTGCTCGCCGCCGTGCTGCTGACCAGCACCGCCGTCACCGTCGCCGGGCCCATCGCCTTCGTCGGCCTCGGCGCCCCCGTGCTCGCCCGTCTGCTGGGCGGCGTGGTGCGCTCCCTGAACCGCCACCTGCTGTTGATCCCCGCCGCCGGACTGATCGGCGCCCTCGTGGTGCTCCTGGCCGACGCCACGGTGCGCGCGATCCTCGGCCCGCAGGGCGCGACCTCGGTCCCGACGGGGATCCCCACCGCGCTGCTCGGCGCGATCGTCATCATCCTCATGGCCCGCAGGCTGCCGGATTCCGGGGCCGCCGCCCAGCCGCCGCAGGCGCGCACCGGCCTGCGCTCGCGACGCCGCGTGGTGATCGTGCTCGTGGCGTGCGTGACGGCACTGCTGGGCATCGCGCTGCTGGGCCTGCTGGCCGGGAGCCTGTGGCTGCGCACCGGCGACATCGCCCTCTGGTTCCAGGGGGACGCCCCCTCTCTCGTGGCGCGGGCGCTGGGGGAGCGCGTGCCGCGGATGAGCGCCGCCGTGCTCGCCGGTGCGGCGCTGGCCCTGGCCGGCTGCGTCGTCCAGTCCACCGTGCGCAACCCGCTCGCCGAGCCCGGCCTGCTGGGCATCACCGCCGGTGCGGGCCTCGGCGCCGTGATCGTCGTGACGGCGCTCGGCGGCGGCCGAACGCTGATGATCCTCGCCGCCGTGCTCGCCGGGATCGCGACCTTCGCGCTCATCGGGCTGCTGGCCTGGCGTGGCGGTCTGGCCCCGGAGCGCTTCGTGCTGGTGGGCATCGGCGTGGGCTACGCGATGAGCTCGTTGACCACCTTCCTGCTCCTGCAGGCCAATGCCTGGGACACCCCGCGGATCCTCACCTGGCTCTCGGGCACCACCTACGGCCGCACTCTGAACGACGTGGTCCCCGTGCTGGTCGTGCTCGCGATCGCGGTGCCGCTGATGCTCGGACTGCACCGCGAGCTGGACCTGCTGGCGATCGACGAGGACTCCCCGCGTCTGCTCGGCGTGCGGCTCGAACGCACCCGCATGGCGGTGCTCGGCCTCGCCGCGGTGCTCGCCGCGATCAGCGTGGTCGCCGTCGGCGTGGTGGGCTTCGTGGGTCTGATCGCTCCCCACCTCGCGCGATCCCTCGTGGGCGGCCGGCACCTGCGCAGCATCCCGGTGGCGATGCTGCTGGGCGGCGTCCTGGTGGGGCTGGCCGACGCGCTGGGCCGCTCGCTCATCGCCCCGGCACAGGTGCCCGCCGGGCTGCTGGTCTCCCTGATCGGCGCGCCCTACTTCGTCTGGCTGCTCTGGCGCTCCCGCGTGTGAGCGCACGCGGCACGCTCCAGTGCCGGGTGCCGGGCACCGAGCATCGGGCAGACAGAAGTGCTCTCGCCGGTCCGCCCGCCTCGCACCTCCCGCCACCCCGGCGTAATAGGCGGTATAGGGCGCTCTAAACGCCTATTACGCCCGGTTACCGGAGCCTTGCCGGAGCGTCGGCCACTGCGGGCCGAGGATCTGGGGTGGCCAGCTTCGCGCTGTCGCGTTGTCGCGTCGGACGGGACGCAGGTGCTGGGGGAGGAGCTCACGGAGGACGAGAGGGTGGTCCGGGTGCTGGCGGACCTGAGCGATTCGGCGTGGGCGGTGCGAGCCCGGCGGATCCATGCTGCCGCTCCTCTCGCGGTCGGGTGCTGCTCCGGGGCGCTCAGATCGCCTCAGGTCGCTCAGATTCCCTTTCCCTCAGGTCGTTCAGCTCGCTCACGTCCCCTCGGGCCCCTCAGGCCCCCTCAGCCCACCGGTGCGAGCACGTCCACCAGGGAGAAGAGGTCCTTGGGATCGTCGGGGTCGGCCACCAGGTCCACAACTGACTGCAGGTCGGTCCCGGCGGTGGCGTCGCGGGCGCAGCGCAGCGCGGAGAAGTCGGAGATCGCGAAGCCGACGGAGTCGAACACCGTGATCGCCTCGGGATCGATACGTCCGGCGGCCCGACCGGTGAGCACCTGCCACAGCTCGGTCACGGGGAAGTCCGGCGCCATCTGCTGGATCTCTCCCTCGATGCGGGTCTGCGGGGTGAACTCGACGATCACCTGCGCGGCCTGCAGGATCCGGGCGTCGAGCTCCGTCTTGCCGGGGCAGTCACCGCCGATCGCGTTGACGTGCACGCCCGGCCGCACCTGGGCGATGTCCAGGATCGTGTTGCGGGCCTTGTCCGCCGTGCAGGTGGTGCTGATGTCGGCCCCCGCGACCGCGTCGTCGACCGAGGCGGCGGCGTGCACCCGGAAACCGAGGGGCTCGAGGTTCCTGCGCACCTTCTCGATCGCGGCAGGATCGATGTCGAACACCCGTAGGTCCTCGATGCCGAGCACTCCGCGGGCGGCGAGAGCCTGGAACTCCGACTGCGAGCCGGCACCGATCAGGGCGAGGGTGCGGGAATCGGGCCGGGCGAGGAGTCTCGCCGCGAGGGCCGACGTCGCAGCGGTGCGCAACGCTGTCAGCAGCGTCATCTCCGCGAGGAAGGTCGGGTAGCCGGTGTCGACGTCGGCCAGCACCCCGAAAGCCGTGACGGTCTGCAGGCCGCGCGACGGATTCGAGGGATGGCCGTTGACGTACTTGAAGGAGTAGAGCTCCCCGTCGGAGGCAGGCATCAGCTCGATCACGCCCAGCGGGGTGTGGCTGGCGATCCGCGGGATCTTCTCGAAGCTCTGCCAGCGGCGGAAGTCCGCCTCAAGACAGTCGGTCATGCGCATGAGGATCTTCTCGACCCCGTCGCGCCGGAGCCATCGGGCCGTGTGCGCGACATCGAGCAGCTGGGTCATGGCGGCACCTCCTGGATGCGGGGCCGACGACGGTGTCGGCCCGGACCCCTCCAGGGTAGGGAACGCAGGGAACGCAGGGAATGCAGGGAGCGCACGGAACGGCCTGCGGTCCGGCTCTGACGCCCCCGCAGCTCGGAGGGGCCTCAGATGCCGAGCACCCAGGGCTCTGCGACGAGGGTGCCGATCATGCCGACGACGGCATAGGCCGTGACCGCCGTGCAGAGCAGCCACTCCCGCAGGCTGCCGGCGTCGCCGAGCAGCGGCACCGCGATGTCCCCGCTGCGCTGCCAGAGGCCCGAGGCCATCCGCTTCGGCGGCTTCACGACGAGCGGCCAGGTGGGGAAGGGGATGCCGTCGGTGGTGAGCAGGTCGCCGACCAGATGCGTCAGCACGCCGACGGCCACGGCGGCCGGGAGCCAGATCGAGGTGTCCGGCGCGATGGCGGCGACCAGCAGACCGGCGACGATGCCCACCGCCCAGGGCAGCAGGCGTCCCTCGACCATCTTCAGGGCCCGGGTGCCGAAGGCGCACATCACGGTGACCAGGAGGGCGGCGCCCGCTTCGATCTCGCCCAGCACGGGCACCCGGACCTGCCAGTCCAGGCGATTCACGAGCACCGCCAGCGCGGTGAAGGCGACGGCGGCCAGGAGGGTGTGGGTCGCGCCGCGATGACCCGCGACGGTGCTGACCGCTCGGGTGACGGCCTTGGTGAGGCCGCCGCCGGAGCGGGAGATGGTGGCGCTGGGATGGTCGATGTCCGGCAGCAGCGCGGCGCCGGTGGCGACCACGGCACCGGAGACCACCTGCGCGGGGTCGAGGTCCCACAGGTCGAGGCCGGCCGCATGCCCCATCACGGGGACGGAGCCCGCCAGGGCCAGCCAGGCGGCGGTGCCGCTGATCGCATGGTGTCCGCCCATCATGGGCATCGTCCTCCTCGGCAGATGGTCGACATGGCCTCACCAGGGGAAGAATGCGGACGGAGCCGCTGGTGGGACACAGGTCGTCACCGGGGGAGGAGGGCCGCCGGGAAGACTACCGGCGGGTCATGACAGGCGAGTCCAGTCGAGTCCTGGCGCGTGCTCCGCCGAATCGCTGCCGTCGTGCCGCCGTGCTGCCGTGTCGCCGTGCAGCCCGGCTGCCATCCCGGAGGAGTTGTTGGCGATCACCGCCGCGATGGTGCAGGCGACCTCGGAGTCGGCGCGCGGCCCAGCCGTCGCCTCGCGGCACCTCGCGGCCGCGGGGGCTGCGGGGCGCGCGGGGGCCGCGTCGGTGGGGGAGGCGACGGCATCGGCGCCGAGCAGGGGTGCGACGCGCCATGCCCGACGGGGCTCCGCGAGGTCCGGCGGGCGAGGCGTTCCCGTGCGGCGCACCGCCCTGGCCTGTGCCGTCGGCCTGTACCGTCAGGGGCGTGACAAGCGCACTGACCACGTACCTGGACCGGCTCACTCGGGCTCTGTCCACCGCCTCGGCGACCGGTGATCCCGACGTCGTGCTCCCGGATCGCGGCATCTCCGGAAGCGCTGAGGCCGACGGCGACATTCCCGAGCTCTCGCTGGTCTCCGGCGCCGAGTCCCACCACCTCGGTGTGGCGCTGTGCTCCGTCGAGGGCGAGATCACGGGGGCCGGCACCGACCATGCCTTCCCCATGCAGTCGATCTCCAAGGCCTTCGCCTACGGGGCGGCGATCGATCTGCACGGCATGGACTATGTGGACTGCGTCGTCGACGAGGAGCCGACGGGGGAGCAGTTCAACGCCCTCAGCCTGGATGCGCAGACCAAGAAGCCGAAGAACCCCCTGGTCAACATCGGGGCGATCCGCACGCACGCGATGCTGGGCACCACGCAGGCGCAGCGCACCCAGCGACTGCGCGAGGTGCTCGACGCCGCCGCCGGGCGCCGTCTCGAGGTGCATCGCGAGACCCTCGAGACCGAGCTGACGATCGCCGACCGCAACCTCGCGCTCGCGTACATGCTGCGCGCGGCCGGTTCGATGGAGGACGACGCCGGGGAGGTCGTCGCCGGCTACATCGAGGGCTGCGCCGTGCAGACCACCGTCTCGGACCTGTCGGTCATGGCGGCGACCCTCGCCTCGGGCGGCACCAATCCGTTGACGGGCGAGAGGGTGTTCTCCCGCGTCGCGGCTCGGCAGGTGCTCTCGGTGATGCTCACCTGCGGCATGTACGACAACGCCGGCGACTGGGTCAGCGACGTCGGCCTGCCCGCGAAGTCCGGAGTGGGCGGCGGCATCATCGCGGCGCTGCCCTCGCGCTACGGGATCGCGAGCTACGCCCCGCAGCTCGATCTGCACGGCAACTCGGTGCGCGGCACGCTGTTCTTCGAACGCTTCAGCGAGGATTTCGTGCTCCACATGCTCGACGGGGTGGAGCCCGTGGACCTCGAGGAGCGCGCCCGGGAGCTGATGGAGGTCGGCACGCATCTGTGAGGCCCCGTGAGGCCCGTCCGGGTGCGGGCTTCTGGTCGTGCCGAGCGGGTGTCGGCGAACCCGGTTGCGCGGCGGGCGGCCGACGAGAAGACTTGCGGGGTGATCACCGTGCGCTCCCTGGACTCCGATGAATGGCCGATCTGGCGGGGCCTGCGCCTGCGCGCCCTCGAGGACTCGCCCGAAGCCTTCGGCAGCACCCTGGCCGAGGTGATCGCCCGCGACACCGAGCACTACTGGCGCCAGGGCGTCTCGCCGCCGATGGTCCCGTTCGTCGCCGAGGTCGACGGGGCGCCCGCCGGCATGGCACGGCTGATGTTCCCCGACCATCCTGATCGCGCCGAGCTGATCTCCGTCTGGGTCGCCCCGGAGGCTCGTGATCGCGGCGTCGGCCACGCGCTCGTCGCTTCCGGCATCGACCACCTCGCCGCTCACCATCCGCTGACCCGGCTGCGCCTGGCCGTCGTCGAGACCAACATGCCCGCCCGTCGGCTGTACGAGGGCTGCGGCTTCGCCGTGATCGGTCGCAATCCGGACGACGACGCCGAACTGCTCATGGAACGACCGGCTCTAGCCAGCGCCTCACCCAGCACCTCAGCCAGCGCCTCACCCAGCTCCACAGCCAGCGCGTCAGGCAGCGACGCGAAGCCCGGGGCGTGAGCGTCCGACGAGGCACCCCTGCGGATCGGTAGACTTCTCGCATGAGTTCCGCCTCGCATGATGCCCTGGTCCTCCGCCCCTTCGAAGGGCTGCCGAACGAACGCGACCTGGTCGCGATGCGGCAGCTCATCCCCGCGGCGACGATGGCCGCGAAGACCACCGCCGAGTACGGTTCGGTCGACGTCGAACTGGCGACGATCCTGCCGATGGCCTGGCCCGCCGTGCGCCGCACCGACGGCTCGGTCACCGTGGGCATCCAGGCCGGCTTCCCCGGCGGCGACCTCTCGCGCGGTCTCGGCCAGGCGATCAAGCAGGCCCTCGCCCTCGAGCCCGGCAACCCGGTCACCGCGGTGACTCTCGACGACGACGCGCCGCGCCTGCAGGAGATCCTCGATCTGGACGGGGACTTCGAGATCTCCGTGGAGGACACCTTCGAGTTCTGGCTCGATCCGCGCGCCGAGCGCACCGCCGAGATCGAGTCGTCGATCCAGCAGGCCAACGACTCGATCATGCCCACTCGGCCGGTCGAGGGTCTCCCGCACGCCTACTGGGTGGATGCCGGTCCGAAGGAGCACCTGCGCTGGGTGCTCGACGCCGCTGAGGAGACGGTCATCGATGCGGTCACCCGCCTGCACGCCCGCCGCGAGTCCGGCATCGGCGAGGGCACCAAGTACGTGGGGTCCTTCCGTGCCGAGGGTCTCTCGGTCCCCGTCTGGGACCTGCCCAAGGGCTTCGGCGCGGAGGGCGTCGAGGCGGAGGCCGAGGCCTTCCGCGCCCGCTTCGAGCAGGCCCTGACCACCGAGGAGCCCCTCACCGCGCTCGAGCGGCGTGCGCGCGGCGGCATCGTGGCTCGCCAGGTGACCCTGCGATGAGCACTGCGGGGCCGCTGACGGCATACCGCCCCGAGCGGGTGGCCGTCGTGATCCCCGCCAAGAACGAGGCGGAGAGGATCGAGGCGACGATCGGCGCTGCCCGGGAGATCCGGGGCGTGGATCTCGTCGTCGTCGTCGACGACGGGTCCAGTGATGCGACCTCCGCCGTCGCCATGGGGGCCGACGCGCTCGTGGTGCGTCACAAGTCCAACCGCGGCAAGGCGGCCGCCATGGCCACCGGCGCGCAGATGGTCGCGATCCGAGAGGACGCCGAGCGCGCTGACGGTGGCGACCACTTCTCCGAGGAGCTGCACGCCGAACCGCGCTCGCCGGGCCACACCGGTCCGCTCCCCGTGATCGGGGGAACGGCTCCGCCTCCGCGCGCGCTGCTGTTCCTGGACGCCGACATGGAGACCTCTGCGATCGCCTCGCAGCCGCTCGTGGATGCTGTGCTCGGGCAGGGCGTGGACATGGCGATCGCGCTGCTGCCCCCTCAGGACGGCGCTGCCGGGATGGGCATCGTGGTGCGCACCGCGCGCAAGGGCATCCAGCGGGCCACCGGGTGGGAGGCGGCCCAGCCGCTGTCGGGCACTCGCTGCATCACGCGCGAGACCTGGGATGCCTGCCAGCCGCTCGCACCCGGCTGGGGCGTCGAGACCTCGCTGACCATCGACGCTCTGACCGGCGGGTTCTGGGTCAAGGAGATCGAGGCGGACCTGCGTCACCGGGCCACCGGCAAGGACCTGCGGGGCCAGCTCCACCGCGCCGCCCAGCTGCGCGACGTGATGCGCGCTCTCGCCCGGCGCCGCCACGTGCTCCCGGACGAACCGGCCGACGAGCTGGACGAGGGGACCGAGGTCCAGACGCCCCCGACGCAGGCACCGGTCGACGCGCCCGACGCCCCTGACGCCCCTGGCGACGTCGACGCGGAGTCCGCGGACACTCCGACAACGGGCGCGACCCCGCTGGCGTTCGAGGACGAGAACGTCGACGAGGTCAACGCCTGGGACCAGATCGACGCGATTCCAGCGACGGGCTCGGCCGCGAGCTTCGAGACGGACGTGGACCTCGAGCCGACCCTGGATCGCGAGACCGAGAAGCGGACGGAGACGGAGGAGGACCCGGCGGCGGCGACGGACGAGGACGCCGTTCCCAATCTGGATGCCGATGCCGACACCGACGCCGTTCCCGACACCGGAATCGCCGCGGAGGCCGTCGACCGCACCGCAGCCGCCGATGACCGCGCCGCCCTCGCGGAGCGCCGTCGCGACCGGCTCGAGGCGCTGCCCGTGCGCGGTGGGTTCTCGGACAGCGAGACCCGTGCCCTGGGCGACCTGGACGTCGAGACGTTGAACCGTCAGCTGCGCGCCCTGCCCGTGGCGGGAGATTTCGCGCCCGACGACGTCGTCTACCTCGCGGGCGTGGACCTCGAGGCGCTCGCGGCACGGCTGAACTCTGCGCCGGTCCAGGAGCGCTTCGAGCCCGAGCATGCCGTGATCATCGCCTCGCACCTGTCGGTGCCGGAACCCGAGCTGCCGCCGTCGATCCGTCCGCCGCTGACCAGCGACGAGTACACCTCACTGGTGGTCCACGCCGCGGTCGACGCCGGCAACGCGTCGGACGCCTGATCGGCGCGGCGCGGATCACTCAGGAGCGCGGATCACTCAGGGGCTCCGCGGCCCCCGTCCCCGTCGGCCGCGGAGCCGGGAGCGCCGCCGGCAGGAAGGCGAGCCAGATCCCGAAGACGGCGGCGACCAGCACCGGACCGGTGTCGTTGACCGCGTAGCCCAGCCAGGTGCCTGCCACGGTCGCGACCCGCACCCGGTACGCGGCGGGATGGGCCGTATCGAGTTCGACCAGCCGCGCGAGATGGAACCTGCGCGGTGCGAGGATGGCGATCGAGGCCAGCACGGCCAGCAGCATCACCAGCGCGAGCGCCCAGTAGCCCGTGGTCATCGCGATATTCTGGGCGAGCTTGCGGATGATCACGGAGAACAGCTCTCCGCTGAGCAGCTCGTCGATGAAACGTCCCAGGTGGGTGCGGTCCTCGGGCGGGCGCAGCCAGTCCAGGAAGGACACCCCGAGCACGGCGACCGCTCCTCCCGCGCACAGCGCGACGATGTGCCACAGCCGCGGTCGCACACCGGAGACCAGCAGAGCGAGCAGGCCGAAGGTGGGGATCGTGGCCAGCATCGACCCGAAGTCCGCTCCCATCGACGGGGCGACGCACACGATCGCGACGGCGGCACCCACCACGATGGTCCAGACCACGCGCGCTCGCGGCGTGCGCAGCACGGTGAACAGACACAGCAGCGCCATCATCGCCCCGGCGAACACCATCCCGAACAGGTGGTTGGAGAGCCCGTAGAAGCGCCCGCCCGAGATCGGCTGCGCGCCGAGCGGCGAGCCCAGCTGGAACCGGGAGCCCAGCGCCGATTCGCCCAGGATCACCACGGCGACCAGCGCCGCTGAGACGCCGAGCGGCCCGAAGCGGTGGCGCCGCCAGGGCCCGCCGAGCACGATCGCCGAGAGCAGGGCGCAGGCGCCCCAGACCACGCCCGTCAGCGCGAGGATGTCGTGGTCTCCGCGCCACCACGGCACGATCGACGCGCACAGCCCCACGGGCAGCGCCAGCGGAGCGATCGTCGCCAGAGCACGGCCCACCCGGCGGAGCCCGGGGCGCCGCGCCAGCGGAGGCACCAGGAGGATCACCAGACCGATCACGCCCAGCGCGAGCCAGGAGCCGAGGGCCGGCACGGTCGCCGAATCCACGATCTCTGCAGCTCGTGAGCGGTCCAGGGCGAGCAGCTGCGGATCGTCGTGATCCACGCCGCGGAACGGCTGGCCGGGGATGAGGCCGTCGGCCGTGGCGTCATAGGAGGTGAGAACGGTGGCGAGCACGTCGGTCAGCACCACCACACCGTTCTGCTTGGTGGCGCCGCTGGTCAGTGCCTGCCCCGGGAAGGCGGAGTCGAGGGCGACCTGGAGGCCGACGGTGCGGGAGGCGACGGCTCCGGTCGTCTCGACATCGTCCGGGTCGGCGGGATCGGTCGAGGCGACGGAGATCAGCAGAGTACGGGGCAGATCCGCGGCATCGCAGCCCCCGGCGGCTTCGAGCGCAGTGCCCGCACGTTCGTCGAGCTCGGCCAGCGCCTGTTCGCGGGCGGGGTCGTCGTGATCGGGCACGGAGCCCAGATCGACCTGCACGATCTCGTCGCCGGCCAGCGCGTCCGAGACGTCGGCGGCGGAGCCATCGGCGTGTGAGGACGCGTCGACCTCGGCCGTGTCCACCGGCAGTCGCTCCCACTGATCCTGCGCGGGCGTGGGGATCCCGGCGGTGCGCGGCGCCTCCTCGGCCAGCCCGCGATAGCCGGAATGGAGCGTCTCCAGGCCCTGCCGCTTCGTGGAGACCACCGACGTGGACGTGGTGTTCATGGCTGCAGCGCCCGAGCGATCGGCGAGGCACTGCAGGTTCGGCGTCGCCTCGGCGGAGATGTCCTCCCAGGTGAGGCCCGCGGTCACGAGGACCAGACGCACCGGATCGCTCGCGTCGTCGGGCTCGTCGGCCTCGGCGGCGGGCGTGAGACCCAGCATCAGGGAGCTCAGGAGAACGGCGAGAAGCAGCCCTGCCAGCACATGGAGTCGGCGGGCGGAGGAAGAGGCGAGCGAATCCTGAAGCACGTGACGATGCTACGGGGCATCGAGCGCTGCAGCGCTGGTGAGGGCCGACAGGCGCAGAGATTCCACGCTTTCCTCACGGGGCATGCCCGCGAACTCCACGAGGCGGCCGAAGAGCAATATCGTTGTCGACATGAACATCCCGACTCCTCCTTATGAGCAGGTCCGCCGCGAGATCGTCGAGCAGGTGCGTGCGGGCGAGCTCGCCCCGGGCGACCGGCTCCCCGCCATCCGTGTGCTCGCCGGCGATCTCGGCCTGGCCGCCGGCACCGTGGCTCGCGCATACAAGCTCCTCGAGGAAGCGCAGATCATCGTGACCAGGCGCGGTGCGGGCACCACCGTGGCTCCCGGCGCAGTGGCGGCGTGCGAGGAGTCCGCGGCGGCGACGAGTCGCGAGTCCGGCGCAGTCGCCGATCCTGTGGTTGTCGCGCTGTTCGCGGGCCCGGTCGCCGAGGCGCGTGCGAAGGGGCATGGTGACGTGGAGATCCTGGCCGCGGTGCGTGCGGCGCTGGCCGCTCGGGGCGTTGCCGGCACGTCGTGATTCCTCCGCGAGAGGTGACCCGCCAGTCCAGCGCACGCCTGACGCTGGAGCCGCTCGGAGTGCAGCATGCCACTGCCATCCTCGCTGGTCAGGATGACGCCCTGGCGGAGGAGATCTCGGGCCGACGGTGGGACTCGACGGCGATCACCGAGTTCCTGGACCGTGCCTCCAGATGGCAGGAGGACGGCCCGATCCGGGAGTTCGCTGCGCTCGCGGCTCCTGCGGCCGCAGATCATGCGGAGCGCGCCTCCGCAGGGGCATCGACCGAGTCGTTGTCGGGCATGACCTTCGTGGGTGGCGGCGGGCTCAACCTCCTGGCACCGGGAATCGACCGTGGCCAGGCCGCGATGACCTATTGGGTGACCGCGGCCCGGCGACGGAAGGGCTGGGGCCGCGAGATTGCGCGGCACCTCGTCCGCCGCGCCCGCGATGAGCACCGGATCTCGCAGCTGGTGCTCTTCATCGCACCGCACAACGCCGCCTCGCAGGCAGTGGCCCGCGGCCTCGGCGCGCGGCCCGAGGGTGAGCTCGAGCAGCATCCGGCCGACCCGATGCGCACTGTGCACCGCTGGCTCCTCGACCTGCGCTGAGGGCGTCGCGCCCTGGACGCGCCCTGGACGCGTCGTGAGCGCTGATCGGGGAGGCGCTGATCGGGAAGGTGCTGGACGGGGAGCAATGCGGGCAGCAGAACGGGCAGCAATGCGCTCAGGATCGCGCGGCACCGTTCCTCCCCACACGCATGTCATCCACAATGACCACCTTTCCTCCCCAATGGAGGGTTATCCACAGGACGCCGTCACCTGCACCGTTGAAGTGCCTCATGGGGTCTCCTTTCCTCCCCAAGCCATGTTATCCACAATTCCCACGATATCGGTAAATTGCTTGCGAGTAACCACTCGAAACCATAAAATGGACGCATAGCAAAAAGGGTGTGAGGGGTTCTCGGCGTCGCGTCGTGGGTGCGGCGGAACGAGCGACCGCCGGTTCGATCGTCTCGGGGGAGGGGTGAGTGTCATGACGCTGCTGGAGCATGAGCCAGGCGAGTCCATGTCGCCGTCCGCCCGGATGTCCCGGTCGTCCCGGACGCGCCAGGGGGCCCGGCGTGCCGACGGGGTGGAGCCGCCCCGACAGCGCGTGCAGGCCAGGACGCCTCTTACCGAGAAGTCCCTGCTCAAGCGAGGCGGGCTCGAGTCCGGATCGGCCGACGCGGCAGCGGCGACCCGCCTGATGGGGATGCAGCGCGATGCCTCGAGAGCACGCGCCCATCTGCTGCGGACAGTTGCGGACTTCTGGGTGGACAGGGGCGATCCCGACCTCGCCGACGACCGCGAAGAGGCGGATCTCGCGATCGCCATCGCTCTGCGTACCACCACCTCGCGAGCGGCGACGCTGCTGCGTGACGCTCATATCGCGGTGGACGAGATGCCGTTGGTCTTCGGTCGCCTGGCGGCGGGAGATATGCCCGCGGAATGGTTCGACAGACTCCTGAGATCCGTGCGCGAGCTGACGACATTTCAACGCGGAGAAGTGGATGAGCGAGTATCCACGTGGGATCTGGCTTCCATTCCTGCACCACGATTCCTGGAGAGCCTTCGGCTTCTCGTCGCATGGTTCGATGCTGACGGGGCACGCCCTCGTCCGGAAGATATGCGCGACGTCGCTCTCGAGCGCTCCCCGCAGGACGACGGCACCGCCTGCCTGCGCATCACCGGACCGCTCCACGAGATCCTGGGTCTTGCCCGCCGCCTCGACACCAGTGCGCGGGCGGTCCAGGCGCAGCAGCGTCACGCGCTCGAGGACGGCAGCCCGGTCCCCTTCGACCTCGACGGTGACACGGCGGCTGAGGGCTCTGCGATGCCGCTCGCGGCGATCAGGTATGCACTGATCACCCGCACCATGCTCGACACGGCGGGCGTCGAGGTCCCGCGTGAACGCCATCGCATCAACGTGGTCGTGCCCGTGCTGACCCTGATGGGTCTGGACGACGCGCCGGCGACCTACGACGGTGTGATCCCGCTGCCCGCGGACATGGCCCGACGGCTCGCCGCCGGCGAGGAGGTCTGGCACCGGGTGCTCACCGATCCGACGACCGGGGAGTTCCTGCCCCTCCCGGCGGACCAGTACCGTCCCACCGCGGCGATGGTCGAGCACCTCCGTCTCCGAGATCCCGTCTGCGCGGCCCCCGGATGCACCCGGACCACCAGCTCCGATGCGGAGAACGACCACATCGAGGAGTTCGACCACTCCGACCCGCAACGGGGCGGGCCCACCAGCATCGAGAACCTTCATCGATTGCACTGGGCGCACCACGATGCCAAGACCAAGGGGCGCACCGATCCCGTGCGCAACGCGGACGGCTCCACCACCTGGACGGTGGGCACACCCACGCGTGCCGAAGTCACCATCGCTCCCCGCACGGATCTCGTCACGCCCATCATTGCCGCAGCGCTCGCGGACTCCTGGGCGCAGTACGAGTGGACCCTCGAACTGGATGCCCTCGAGCGGATGGGCGAGTTCGAGCGCTTCGAGCGAGAAGCGGGCCCGTACGATCCCGCGCTCGACATCGGCTATGGCGTCGAACCGGTCTGGGGCACGCCCCCGTGCAACGCCCGCTACGACGCCGACCCGCCGTTCTGATCCAGGAGCGCGTCGACCTTCTGAGGCAGAAGCACGTCGGCCTCGTCTCGACCGGATCGGGTTCGGTCGGGGACAGCGTCCGGACCAGTACTGTTGGATCCCATGCGGTATGGATTCCTCGGCCCCGAGACCACCTTCACCCACCAGGCACTCCTGCAGGCCCTCGAGGTCATGCCCCGGGAGTTCACGGACGCGGTGGAGCAGGTGCCGTTCGCGGCCGTCGCGACCGCCACCACCGACCTGCTCGCCGGAGAGATCGACGCGCTCATCGCGCCGATCGAGAACTCCGTCGAGGGCGGGGTCTCCGGCACCCTCGACGTCCTGGCCGCCACGGACTCCATCACGATCGTCGCCGAGCAGATCGTGCAGGTCACCTTCGTGCTCGCTGCCTGTGCGGAAACCGCGCTCGAAGACCTCCGGGTCGTCTCCTCCCACCCGCACGCGCAGGCCCAGGTGCAGGGCTGGCTGCGCGAGAACGTGCCCGGAGCGAACGTCGCCACCGCGTCATCCACCGCAGCAGCCGCTCGCGACCTCGCGTCGATGAGCTCGGAGGAGGCCCACGGCCGCGCCGCCGTCTGCTCCCCGCTGGCCGCCGCGCACTTCGGGCTCACCGTGCTCGCCGAGCAGATCGAGGACAACTCCGGCGCACAGACCCGATTCGTGCTCGTCACCCGCGAGGGCCGCATCCCTGCGCGCACCGGTGCCGACAAGACCACCCTGGTGGTGCAGCTGCCGCACAACCGCTCCGGCGCCCTGCTCGAGACCCTCGAGATGTTCAGCAGCAACGGCGTGAACCTCTCCCGGATCGAATCCCGCCCCATCGGCGATTTCCTGGGCCGATACTCCTTCTCGATCGACGCCGAGGGCCACATCGAGGACCGTCGGGTCGCCGCGTCCCTCCGTGCGCTGCACCGGATCTGCCCCGTCGTGCACTTCCTCGGGTCGTATCCGCGGATCGACGGGCAGGCCCCGGAGCCTCGCGAGGAGTTCGCCGACGCCACCTACGACCAGGCGCACGCCTGGATCGAGAAGCTCACGGCGATGGTGACGCCGGCTTCCGAGGTCGAAGGCGCGGGGACCGGCAGCCCCGCGGCGGTCGATGCCCGGCCGGAACCCGACGCCTGATCAGGGCTGGGACGGATCCGTCCCCGCCGGGACCCGTAGCCGGAGGGCTCCCGGATCGATGCGCGCGATCAGATGGGTCGCCTCCGCATCGGTATCGCCGTCCAGCTGCACGGGCTGCGCCTTCGTCGTCGCAACCCGCACCTCGCTGGCCTGGTAGCGCTCCATGGTCGACAGCTTCGTGGCCTGGGCGAACCGGCCGCGGGGGACCAGCTTCGGCGTGACGACCTCCGTGAGCACCTGGCTGAAGCCGGCAGCGCCCCGCCAGCCCGCCACCACGATCTCGAGGCGACCGTTGTCCGCCGTCGCCCCCGGCATCAGCACGAAGCCGCCGGGCAGCCGACCCACGTTCCCCAGCAGCACCGTGCGGGCCTTGTGAGCGTGCCGCGTGCCGTCGGGCAGATCGAGCACCACGTCGACCGAGCGTCCCAGGATCGTGCGCACGCCGCCGACCACGTAGGCGACCCAGCCCAGGCGCCGCTTCAAGGTCGGATCGGTGTGGCCGATCATCTCGGCGTCGGCCCCGAAGCCAGCGATCACCAGGAAGATCTGCTCGGCGGAGGATGCTGCCTCGGAGACCGATCCGCCCGTGCGCAGCCATCCCACGTCGATCCGCTTGTCCTGGCCGGCCATCGCGGCGGTGATCGCGCCCGCCGGGTCCTCGAGAGGAATGTCCAGATTGCGCGCCAGCAGGTTGCCGGTCCCCGAGGGGATGATGCCCATCAGCGCCTCGCTGCCCGCGAGCACGGACGCCACCAGGCGCACCGTGCCGTCGCCGCCGGCCGCGATCACCAGATCGGCACCGTCCTGGAGCGCCAGCCGCGCCTGGCCACGGCCCGGATCATCGACCGAGGTCTCGTAGAAGCGGACCTCGGCCCCCTCGAGGCCCTCGACCACCTCGCGCACGCGGCGGCGGAAGAGCTCGGTGTCGTCGAACTTCGTGGGGTTCAGGACGACACCGACCTTCCGCACCGCGGGCTCGATCCCGGCGCCGGCGTCGGCGGCGTCGCCGCCCGCCGCGTCGTCGGAGCCGTCGCCCGCGGAGCGCTGCGGCGCCAGTTCGCGTTCGTACCGCTCAGCAGTCTCCCGCAGGGCGGAGATCTCGCGACGGTGCCGGGTCAGGTGACGCAGCACCACCACGAGCAGCACGACGGCCACGACCATGATCACGACCGAGGCGATGCTGAGTGCGAGCAGTGTGTGATCCATGAGGTCACACTACTGAGCCTGCCGCCCTCCGGTGACCGCCGCGGCGCAGGTACCCTGGTGCAATGATCGATCTGCGGCTCCTGCGCGAGAATCCCGATGCCGTCCGCGACGCCCAGAAGGCGCGCCGACGAGACCCCGCCATCGTCGACGCCGTGCTCGCGGCCGACTCCCACTGGCGCGAGGCGACGGGATCCTTCGAATCCGCGCGAGCCGAGCAGAAGGCCTTCGGCAAGAAGGTCGCGCAGGCGAAGGGCGAGGAGAAGCAGGCGCTGCTGGCTGAGGTCAAGCAGCTCTCCGCCGACGTCAAGCGTCTCGAGGCGGAAGCCGGAGAGGCCATCGCGGCCCGCGACGCGGCGCTGCGCGCCATCCCGAACCTCTCCGAGGGCGCCCCCGAGGGCCTCGAGGACGACTTCGCGCTGCGCGAGACCGTCGGCGAGAACCCGAGCTTCGACTTCGACGTCAAGGACCACCTCGAGATCGCCGAGGGGCTCCGCGCGATCGACATGGCCCGCGGCGCGAAGGTCTCCGGCGCCCGTTTCTACTTCCTCACCGGCGTCGGCGCCCAGCTCGAGCTCGCGATCCTCAACTCCGCGATCGACCAGGCCACTCAGGCCGGCTTCACCCCGATGATCACCCCGACCCTGGTGCTGCCGGAGTCGATGGAGGGCACCGGCTTCCTCGGCGAGCACGCGGACGAGGTCTACCACCTGGACAAGGACGACGACCTGTACCTCGTCGGCACCAGCGAGGTCGCCCTGGCCAGCTACCACAAGAACGAGATCCTCGATCTCGCCGACGGTCCGATCCGCTACGCCGGCTGGAGCGCCTGCTACCGCCGCGAGGCCGGCAGCTACGGCAAGGACACCCGCGGCATCATCCGGGTGCACCAGTTCCAC
This sequence comes from Brachybacterium sp. JB7, assembly GCF_003335205.1. Taxonomy (NCBI): domain Bacteria; kingdom Bacillati; phylum Actinomycetota; class Actinomycetes; order Micrococcales; family Dermabacteraceae; genus Brachybacterium; species Brachybacterium sp. JB7. The sequence goes on from NZ_QPGN01000003.1 coordinate 324,644, forward strand.
AAGGTCGAGATGTTCAGCTACTGCCGCATCGAGGACTCCTACGAGGAGCACGAGCGCCTGCTGGATCTCGAGCGCCAGATGATGGCCCGCATCGATGTGCCCTACCGGATCATCGACACCGCGGCCGGCGACCTCGGCACCTCCGCCGCCCGCAAGTACGACTGCGAGGCGTGGATGCCCAGCCAGAACACCTACCGCGAGCTCACCTCCACGTCGAACACCACCCAGTTCCAGGCGCGTCGGCTGAACATCCGCGAGCGCACGGACGACGGGCTGCGCCCGGTCGCCACTCTCAACGGCACCCTCGGCACCACCCGGTTCATCGCCGCGATCCTCGAGAACCACCAGCAGGCCGACGGCTCCGTCGTGGTCCCCGAGGGGCTCCGCCCGTACCTCGGCGGCCGCGAGGTCTTCGAGGTCGTGTCCTGACGTGACCCACCTCCCCGGAACCAGCGTCCTGCGCCGTCTGCGCGACCGCCTGCGTCACCGCCGGTTCACCCGGATGTCAGATGCCGGTGACAGACTCGGCGGCATGAACCCCACCGCTGAGCTCACCGATCGCGATGCGACCCGCACTCGGCTCGGGGAGCACCTCGTCTCCCTGCCCGGGAATCGTCTGCTGATCGGGCTCGACGTCGACGGCACGCTGGTCGACCACGACGGTGTGATGTCCCCGCCGATGCGCCGCGTGCTGCAGAAGGCGGCGAACGAGCACGTCGTCGTCATCTCGACCGGTCGCTCCCTCGGGGCGACGCTGCCGATCGTCCAGGCCGCAGGCATCACCAGCGGGTACGCCGTCTGCTCCAACGGCGCGGTCACCCTCGAACTGGATCCGGAGGCCGACGGCGGCTACCGCATCATCGACACCCGCGTCTTCCAGCCGGGCCACGCCCTGCGCACCCTGCGCGACGTGGCGCCCGACGCGCACTACGCGGTCGAGAAGGCCGACGGGTCCTTCCACGCCACCACCGGGTTCCAGGACTCGAGCTTCGGTGTGCAGGCGCAGGAGCGACCGCTGGACGACCTCCTCGAGCTCGAGGCCGTGCGCGTGGTGGTGCACGTCCCCGATCTGACCCCGCAGGAGTTCAGCCGGGTCATCGCGGAATCCGGCGTGCACGGCGTGGAGTACTCGATCGGGTGGACGGCCTGGCTCGACATGGCCGCCCCCGGCGTCTCCAAGGCCACCGCGCTGGAGACCGTGCGCGAGAGCCTCGGGGTGCAGCTGGAGCACACCGTCGCCGTCGGCGACGGCTTCAACGACACCGAGATGCTGCAGTGGGCCGGCGTCGGGGTCGCGATGGGCCAGGCGCCGCAGGGCGTGAAGGATGTCGCGGACATCGTCACCGACTCCGTCTACGAGGACGGCACCGTGCTCGTGCTGCAGACGCTGCTGCGCTGAGCCGGCTTCGTCGGGACCTGTTCAGCTCGTCCGCGGCGCGACCTCCAGGATCACCTTGCCCAGGTGCCCTCCCGTCGTGAGCACCTCGTGGGCCGTGGCGGCCTGCTCGAGGGGGAAGCGCGCATGGACCGGGACCGTCAGGGAGCCGTCCGTCAGCAACGGCCAGGCCAGGGCCTCGGTGGCCTCGAGGATCTCGCGCTTCTCCTCGGTGCGCCGGGAGCGCAGCGTGGTGCCGATGACCCGAGCCCGCTTGCCCATGAGCATCCCGATCGGCAGCTCGCCGTGCGCACCGCCGAGGGTGCCGATGATGACCAGACGGCCGTGCTCCCGCAGCATCCCCACGTTGTCCGCGAGGGCCGGGCCGCCCACGATGTCGAGGATGACGTCGGCGCCGCCGGTCTCGCGCACCGCCTCCAGGAGGTCGGTGGTGCGACGGTTCCAGGCCATGTCCGCCCCGAGGGCGCGCACCTGGTGGACCCCGTCGTCGGAGCCGACGGTGGTGAGCACCCGTGCGCCGAGGTGCCGCGCCAGCTGGATCGCGACGGTGCCGATGCCGCCCGTGCCGCCATGGATCAGCACGGTCTCGCCCTCCGCGAGAGCACCCTCGAGCACGAGGTTGGAGACCACGGTCGCGCACACCTCGATCACGCCGGCCGCGTCGACCAGGTCCAGGCCCTCCGGCACCGGGAGCAGCTGCCCCTCGGGGACCGCGACGACCTCGGCGTAGCCGCCACCGGCGAGCAGCGCGAGGACCGGCTCCCCGGTGTCCCGGCGGTGGCCGGAGACCTCCAGGCCGGGAAGCTCGGAGGTGTTCGGCGGCGGCGGGTACTTGCCGGCCGTCTGGGCGACGTCGGCCCGGTTCACGCCCGCGGCGACCACGTCCACGAGCACCTCGCCGGGTGCGGGGACGGGCTCGGGGAGCTCGACGAGCTCGAGCTGGTGGTCCTCGGTGATGGCGATCGCGCGCATGGTCACTGGGTCACCTCCACGACCGTGCGGCCGCGGACCTCGCCGGCGAGGATCCGCTCGGCATAGGGGACGGCCTCGGACAGCCCGATGCTGGTCGTCATCGCATCCAGCTGGTCGAGGTCGAGCTCCCGGGCCAGGGCGTCCCAGGCCCGTTCGCGCAGGGCGAGGGGAGCGTCGACCGAGTTGACGCCGGCGAGCGTCACGCCGCGCAGGATGAACGGGAGCACGGTGGTCGGCAGGTCCGGGCCCTGCGCGAGGCCGAAGGCGGCGACCGTCCCTCCCCAGGCGGTCTGGGCGAGCGCATTGGCGAGCGTCGTGCTGCCCACGCCGTCGATCACGCCGGCCCAGCGCTTCGACTGCAGCGGACGTCCGGGCTCCTCGGAGAGCTCGCGACGGTTGATGACGTCGGCCGCACCGAGGGCACGGAGGTACTCCGTGTTCGCCTCGACCCGATCGGTCGAGGCGACCACCCGGTGGCCGCGCCCCGCGAGCAGTGCGACGGCGACCGAGCCGGCTCCGCCCGAAGCGCCTGTGACCAGGATGTCCCCGTTGCCGGGCTCGACGCCGCCGTCCTCGAGGCGCAGCACGGCGAGCATCGCCGTGAACCCGGCGGTGCCGATCGCGGCCGCGCGCTCGGGGGAGATCTCCGCCGGGAGCCGCACCAGGGCGTCGGGCCGCACCCGGGCGCGGGTCGCGAAACCGCCGTGGAGGGACTCGCCGATGCCGTCGCCGTTGAGCACCACCAGGTCGCCGGCGGAGTACGGCCCGGACTCGGCGGCGGTCACCCGGCCCACGAGGTCGATGCCGGGGATCAGCGGGAAGCTGCGGGCGATGCCCTTGCCGGCGATCGCCATCCCGTCCTTGTAGTTGTAGCTCGAGCACAGCACGTCCAGCTCGACATCGCCGGTGAGCAGGGATTCGTCGGCGTCCTCGACGAGGCGGGCGTCGGCGCCGTCGGACTTGATCAGTATGGCGCGCATGCGGGATGTCCTCTCCCTCGGGGGCGGGTCCGGTCAGCTTAGTTGCCATGGGCCATGACGCTGTCGACGCCGGCGTGCGCGGTGGATGCTCCGGATCGGAGCAGGTCCCGGGAAGGGGTTGACGGCCCCTCGGTTCCATGGTTCATTAGTGGAGTAATGAACCGAGCAACCTTCGGAGGCTCGGCCCCGACGATCCGACCTGGAGGCGGTGTGCTGGACGAGTCGAAGCCGCTGTTCATCGCCGTTGCAGAACAGATCGAGGAGGGGATCCTCGATGCCACCTACGTGGAGGACGAGCCCGTGCCGTCGACCAATGAGCTCGCCGCCTTCCTCCGCATCAACCCCGCCACCGCCGGCAAGGGCCTGAACCGTCTGGTCGACGCCGGCGTGCTGGTCAAGCGGCGCGGTGTCGGGATGTTCGTCGCCCCCGGCGCGGTCGAGCTGCTCCGCAGACGGCGACGCGAGGCCTTCACCCGGACCTATCTCGTCCCGTTGCTGCGCGAAGCCGCTCGGCTGGACATCCCGCCCCACGAACTCGTCCAGATGATCACGAAGGAGGCGTCCCGATGAACGCCATCGAAGCCCGGGACCTCAGCAAGCACTATCGCGACGTCGCCGCCATCGATGAGGTCAGCATCTCCCTCGAGGAGAACCGCGTCCACGGCCTGCTCGGACGCAACGGCGCCGGCAAGACCACGCTCATGAAACTGCTGACCGCTCAGATCTTCGCCAGCTCCGGGAGCATGCAGGTGCTGGGGGAGGACCCCGTGGAGAACGCCGGAGTCCTCTCTCGGACCTGCTTCATCCAGGAGAGCCAGAAGTATCCCGACGGCTTCCGTCCCCGCGACGTGCTGCGGATCGCGCAGAAGCTCTATCCGGCATGGGACCAGGGCCTGGCCGCTGATCTGGTGGCTGACTTCCGGCTCCCCGAGAAGCGGGCGATCCGCAAGCTCTCCCGAGGGCAGCTATCGGCCGTCGGCATCATCATCGGCCTCGCCTCGCGGGCCCCGCTGACGTTCTTCGACGAGCCGTACCTGGGCCTGGATGCCGTAGCCCGCCGGTTGTTCTTCGATCGCCTCCTGGCCGACTACGCCGAGCATCCGCGCACCATCGTCCTGTCCACCCACCACATCGATGAGGTCTCCAACCTCCTCGAGCACGTGGTGCTGCTGGACCAGGGCAGGGTCATGCTCGACGAGGAGGCCGATGCCCTGCAGGGCGCCGCGATCGAGGTCTCCGGGCGCCTGGCCGAGGTCGAGGAGTTCACGGCGAGGTCCGAGGTGCTGCACGAAGCCCGCATCGGAGCTCTCGCCACCGCCACCATTCTCACCGACGGCGAGACGACCGCAGCAGCTGCTCGCGCCGCTGGGCTCGACGTCGCGCCGGTGTCCCTGCAGAACTACATCGTCCATCGCACGACCGCCGCAGCGCCCGCGGCGGCCCGCTGAGAGGAACCCCGACATGCGATACCGCACCGTCATAGACATGCACTTCGTCAACCGCATGCAGGCTTACGGCTGGCCACTCCTCGTGATGGTCATCGCACTGGTCATCGTGCTCTCCATCGGTGCGATCGTCGGCACCCAGGGGGCCGAGGTCCGAGCGGAGATGTATGAGGGCATGACCTGGAGCGGAGCGATCTTCTCCCTGCTCGGCCCGCTGATCGGCTACGGCTTCGTCTCGATGGGGCAGTACTTCCCGCTCGCCCTGGGCCTGGGAGTGACCCGCCGTGAATTCGCGGCCGGGCAGAGCCTGCTGTTCCTGGGCAACGCACTGGCCTACGCGCTGCTGGTCACCCTCGGCAAGACGGTCGAGGCCGCCACCGGTGGGTTCGGCCTGGGGATCCGCTTCTTCGACGTGTTCTACACCGGCACCGGTGCCTCCTGGCAGACCTTCGTCCAGACCTTCCTGCTGATCGTGGCCATACTGTTCCTCGGTGCCGCTATCACCTCCGCCTTCCTGCGCTTCGGCCAGCCGATCCTGTGGATCTCCGGCAGCCTCCTGGGGCTCCTCGGAGTGGCGATCGTGGCCGGCATCGTCCTGGTGGACGGCTTCGGCGGGCGACTGCTGGAGCTGCTCACGCTCAGCTGGGGCTCGTGGATGGGCGTGATCGCCGCGGTCGGCCTGGTTGCGGCGGGCACCTGGGTGCTGCTGGTGCGACGGACGCAGGTGCGCTGAGCCTGCCCGGCTCCCGGTAGACTCCTCAGGTGTCTCCGGGCACCGGGAGGGTTGTCAGAGCGGCCGAATGAGATGGTCTTGAAAACCATTGTGCGGTCACCCCGTACCGCGGGTTCGAATCCCGCACCCTCCGCCCTGTGATGTCGCTGGACATCGGCATGGCCCGACCCCACGTCGTGTGGGTTCGGGCCTTTGTCCTCTCTGCTGTGGTGGGTGATCCAGCGTGGGGCCGCGCGGACGGCTCGGCCCACCGCGTCGGGGGACCGATAGCCTGGCAGGACATGACCGACATGCCTGCCCCGCCTGCCCTGCCGGCCCCGACTGAACTTTCCGGCTCCCGTCGCCTCACGCCGCAGGCGCTCCATGTGCTCTGCCGTGACGCGGTGCTCGCGGCCGGTGGCTCGCCCGAGATGTCCACGAGCCTCGCCGAGGCGACGGTCGCGGCAGAACGTCGCGGGAAGCGGGACGTCGGCGCCGCGCACCTCCTCGACTACCTCGCTGCCCTCCGCGAGGGCCGTCTGAAGGGCGACGCCTCCCCGCGGATCGACCGACCCCGCGCCGCCGTGGTGAGGGTCGATGCCGACCACGGCACCGCGCAGCTCGCCGTCGATCGTGCGGCCGGCGCCCTGGTCGAGGCGGCCCGGGACTGCGGCATCGCCGTGCTCACCACCTTCAACTCCTACCCGGCCGGTGAGCTCGCCCTGTACGCCACCCGCTTCGCCCAGGAGGGGCTGGTCGCCCTGGTGTGCGGGAACTCCTCGCCGCTGATGGCCGTGCACGAGGCCCGCGAGGCCGTCGCCGGCACGAACCCGCTCGCCTTCGCCCTGCCCCACCGTCACGGCCCGCGGGTGTTCGACCAGGCCAGCAGCGCGACAGCCTGGGTGAAGGTCCGTGATGCCGCCCAGCGCGGGGAACCGATCCCGGACGGGTGGGGGCTGGGCCCCGACGGCGAACCGACCACGGACGCCACAGCGGCGCTCGCCGGAGCGCTGCTGCCGTTCGGCGGTGCCAAGGGGGCCAACATCGCGATGATGATCGAGATGCTCGCGGCCATGTCCGGCGGCTCCTTCTCCCTCGATGCCGCCCCCTTCGACACCGGAGCCGAACCGCCCGACCTGGGCCTGTTCATCGCCGCGATCGATCCCACCGCAGTGGACCCGCGGTACGAGGAGCGCGTCGAGGAGCACCTCCAGCGCCTGACCGGCGAGCACGGCGTCGACTTCGGCCGACGCAAGCCCCCGCGCACCCGGATCGATCTGCCCGAGGACCTCTACCAGGCGCTGCTCGCCGGCTGAGCCCGGTGCGCGGCCGGCGGCGCCCATCGTCCATCGCGACCACCAGGAGCACAGAACGCATGAGAAGCACCCGAGTCATCCACACCGTCGACGCCCATGTCGAGGGTCTGCCCGTCCGCGTCGTCACCGGGGGAGTGCCCACCTTCCCCGGGGAGAGCATGGACGAGCGGCGCCGCTGGTTCCTGGAGAGCTCCGACGACCTGCGCACGCTGCTGATGTGCGAGCCGCGCGGCAACGGCTGGATGTCCGGCGCGATCCTGCAGCCCCCGACCCGTCCGGACGCCGACTACGGTGTGCTGTTCATCGAGGTCACCGGCGTGCTGCCGATGTGCGGCGCAGGGACGATCGGCGTGGCCACCGTGCTGGTCGACACCGGGATGGTGCCGGTGACGGAACCGGTCACGACACTGCGCCTCGACGCGCCCATCGGCCTGATCACCGTCGATGTGCAGGTCGCCGACGGCAAGGCCACCTCCGCCACGATCCGCAACGTCCCCTCCTACGTCCATGCGCTGGACGCGACCGTCGAGGTGCCCGGGTACGGCACGCTCATCTGCGACCTGGCGTTCGGCGGGAACTTCTACGCATTCGTGGACCTCGAGGACCTCGGCATCCCCTTCGAGCATGCGGCAGCGGAACGCCTGGTGGCGGCCGGTACGGCGATCATGGCCGCCGTGGACGAGCAGATCCCGCTCACCCATCCGGAGAGCGGGTTCTCGGGCTGCGAGCACGTGGTCCTGCTCGCACCGGGCTCCGATGCCCGGCGCACCCGCCACGTGCTGATCAACCATCCGGGATGGCTGGACCGCTCACCGGGCGGAACCGGGACCAGCGCGCTGATGGCCGTGCTCCATGCTCGCGGGGAGCTCGACCTGCACACCGACTTCGTCAACGAGTCGTTCATCGGCACCTCCTTCACCGGACGCCTCGTCGAGCGCACCCGGGTCGGCGAGATCGACGCCGTGGTCCCCACCATCACCGGCAGCGCCTGGATCATCGCCACCGCGCAGCTGCTGCTCGACCCGACCGACCCCTTCCCCGCGGGCTTCACGCTCTAGAGGTCCAGCTCAGAGGCACCCTCTGAGAGGCCGATCTCCGCCCGGGCCCAGGTCGTGACGTCCCGCGCCAGGTCCCGGTCCAGCGCGTCCGCGGAGCGGCGCAGGAACGTCGGCCTCCCGCGAAGACCCCCGGGACCGTCCGGCCCGATGTAGGAGCCGGGCGGCAGCGGCTGGGTGGCCGCGAACAGCACCGACGCGGCGCCCTGCTCCGCGGGCATCGCGATCGGTCGGGTCACCTCGGTGACCACACGGTCCAGACGCGGGGAGCCGGTCGCGTTCTGCAGATTCGTGAGCACCCATCCCGGATGCACGAGCTGCAGGTCCATCCCGGTGCGGCCGACGCCGCTGGTGCGGCCGGAGCGCAGGCGCTCGGCCAGCTCGAGGCCCCACAGCATCGTCACGAGCTTGGAGCGGCCGTAGCCGGCGCGCAGAGACCAGCCGCCGCGCCGGAAGTGGGGGTCGTCCAGGTCGATCCGTCCGACGGTGTGCGCCCCCGAGGCGACCACCACGACCCGCTCGCGCACGTGCGGCAGCAGCAGCTCGGTGAGGAGCAGCGGCGCCAGCGCGTTCACCCCGGTCATCAGTTCGAAGCCGTCGGCGCTCTCCTCCCGATGGCGGGAGACCGTCCCGGCCACGCTGATCAGCAGATCGATGCCGCGCTCGCCGACGGCCTGCACGATCTGCGCGGCCCCCTCACGCACCGAGGAGAGGTCTGCGAGGTCCAGGGCCGTCAGCTGCACCGAGTGCGGCCGGCTGGTCTCGCGGCGGATCCGTGCGGCGACGGTCTCGCCCTTGTGCCGGGTGCGCACGGGCAGCACCAGATCCGCGCCCCAGCGGGCCAGCTGGAGCGCCGCCTCGCGGCCCAGGCCGTCGCTGGCACCGGTCATCACGACGGTGCGACCGGTGAGATCGGGCTCGCTCAGGTGCTCCCATGCCATGGCGTTCATCGCGTCATCGTAGGGACTGCACCTGCGAGGTGCGGGCAGGGCCTCGCCGCCGGAGGGAGTCGGGTCTGCGCCGCGTACGATGAAGCTGTCGTCGAACCGGGTCGGTCAGGTGACGGTGCCAGAGCGCCGGCCTCCCCCTGCGACGCGCCCACGGATCCCGCAAGGAGAAGCAGCGATGGCCCAGTACACAGGTGTTGCAGTCAGCCCCGGCCGAGTGGTCGGCACGATCCGCGCGATGGCGCCGCCGGTGGCCGAGCCGGCCGCCAAGGAGACCCTGCCCGAGGGCGCGGACCCCGCGGCCGAGGCCGAGCGGATCCCGGTCGCGGCCGCCGCCGTGCAGGCCGCGCTGATCCGACTGGCCGAGCGGGCCAGCGGCGACGGGAAGAAGATCCTCGAGGCCACCGCGCAGATGGCCGCGGACCCCTCCCTCACCCAGACCGCGCAGGGCCTCGTGCTCTCCGGCGGCAAGTCCCCGGCACGGGCCGTCTGGGAGGCAGGCGACCAGGTCGCCTCCATGCTCGAGGGACTCGGCGGCTACATGGCCGAGCGCGCCACCGACGTGCGCGACGTGCGCTCGCGGATCGTCGCCGAGCTCCGCTCCGAGCAGGCCCCCGGGATCCCCGACGTCGAGGAGCCCTTCGTGCTCACCGCGATCGATCTCGCCCCCGCCGATACCGCGACCCTCGACCCGGAGCGCGTGCTCGCCCTGGTGACGTCCGACGGCGGCCCCCAGTCGCACACCGCGATCCTCGCCCGCCAGCTGGGCCTGCCCGCGATCGTCGCCGCCAAGAGCATCCACGAGTTCTCTGACGGCACCGAGGTGTTCGTCGACGCGGGCCTGGGCACCATCACCGATGAGGTCACCGAGGAGCATCACCGCTTCGCCGAGGCGTGGACCGAGCTGCAGAAGAACCCGCTCACCTATGACGGAGGGGGAGGCGTCCTGGAGGACGGCACCCGGGTGCAGCTGCTCGCCAACATCGGCGGCGCGGCGGATGCCGAGAAGGCTGCGGAGGCGAACGCCGACGGCGTGGGCCTGTTCCGCACCGAGTTCCTGTTCCTGGACCGTGAGGACGAGCCGACGGTCGAGGAGCAGACCGCCGCGTACGTCGAGGCGTTCGCGCACCTGCCCGGGAAGAAGGTCGTCGTGCGGACGATCGACGCCGGCGCCGACAAGCCCCTGCCGTTCCTCACCGACGCCGACGAGCCGAACCCGGCGCTCGGCGTGCGCGCCTTCCGCACCTCGTGGGAGAAGCGCTCGGTGCTCACCAACCAGCTCGACGCGATCGCGGCCGCCGCGGCGCAGTCCGACGCGAAGCCCTGGGTGATGGCGCCGATGATCTCCACCGTCACCGACACCGAGGACTTCGTGGCCCTGTGCCGTGAGCGGGGCCTCGAGCCGGCCGGGATCATGGTCGAGACCCCATCGGCCGCGATCACCGCGGACCGCCAGCTCGCCGCGTGCGACTTCGCCTCCATCGGCACGAACGACCTCACCCAGTACACGATGGCTGCGGACCGTCAGCTGGGCTCCCTCGCCCACCTCAACAACCCGTGGCAGCCGGCCGTGCTCGCCCTGGTGGGAGCCACCTGCGACGGGGCCCGCGTCGCCGGCGGCGATCCGGAGGCGTTCGGGGAGACCGCGAACAAGCCCGTCGGCGTGTGCGGCGAGGCGGCCGGGGATCCCGGTCTCGCCGTGGTGCTCGTCGGGCTCGGCGTGAACAGCCTGTCGATGACCCCGCGCTCCCTGCCCGCGGTCGCCAAGGTGCTCTCGACGGTCACGCTCGAGCAGGCCAAGGAGCTGGCCGCGAAGGCCGTCGCCGCTCGCACCGCGGAGGAGGCCAACAGCCTCGTGCGCGCGGGGCTGCCGATCCTCGGCGAGCTGGGGCTGTGAGCGAGCCCGCGGGCCGATGAGCGGGTGAGGCGCTGAGCCCCGCTCGACGAAACCCCCGATATGCGCCGTCTCCGGTGCGTATCGGGGGTTTCGTGCTGATGCTCTCGCGAGGCCGGCGTGATGCCGACCTCGAGCGGTCACTCCTCGGCGTCGAGATCCTTCTCGAGGAGGTCCGCCAGAGCGTTGACGGACTCCTCGGCGCCCTCGCCCTCGGCGCGCAGCGTGACCTCGTCGCCGTGGCCGGCGCCCAGGGTCATGAGCATGAGCATGCTGGAGGCCTGCACGGCGTTGCCGCCGGCCTTCTCGATGGTGACGGTCGCGGGCTGCTCGCCGGCGGCCTGCGCGAAGATGCCCGCGGGGCGCGCGTGGAGCCCGGAGGCGCTGGCGATCGTGACGGTGCGCTCTGCCATGGTGTGTGCCTTTCGACGAGCCGCCGCGCGGTGCGCGACGGGTGAGGTGACGCGGTCGCCCGCGTCGGGGACCAACGGTCGTGGTGTCATCGTGGAATATACCGGGCTGGCCAGTGAGCCCGGTGAACGGAGGCTCGCTCGCCCTCAGAGGGCCGACTGCCGTGCGGCGATCGCCTCCCGCACGGCGGGGAAGAGCGGATGGTCGGTGTCGAGACCGGTGATCTCGGAGGCGGCGGCGTCGGCGTCCTGCGTGCGCAGGATCTCCTGCAGCCGTGTCACCTCGTCGTCGCCCTCGGGGGTGAAGGCGAGCGCTGCCGAGAAGGAGGCCAGCAGGCCCTCCGAACCCAGACCGCGCTCGGCGAGCTCCGCGGACGGGCCCACGATGCGGTCGTGCCGGGAGAGCTTGCGCAGCGGCGCCCGCCCCACCCGCTCGACCGGATCGGGGAGCGCCTCGTTCGCGAAGCGGCCCAGGACCTTGGTGCGATAGCTCGCCATGTCGTCCTCGGCGAAGCCGTGCTTGGCCACCAGCAGCGCAGAGGTCTCCCCGAGCACCGCCTCGACCTGCTGGGCGACGGCCCGGTCCGCGATGGCCTCGGCGATCCTCGCGTGGCCCGCCGCCCAGCCGTGCCAGGCGGCGGTCGCATGGCCCGTGTTCACCGTGAACAGCTTGCGCTCGATGTACGGGCCCAGGTCGTCCACCCAGGTGATGCCCGGGACCTCGGGCTCCTGGCCGCCGAAGGGGCCGCGCTCGACGGCCCACTCGTAGAAGTCCTCGACCGTGACGTCCAGTCCGGCGTCCTCGGCCTGGACCGGCACGATGCGGTCGACGGCGGTGTTCGAGAACAGCGCCTTCTCGTCGAGGTCCTCGCCCTGATAGTTCGCCCGGATCTCCTGCTCCAGAAGATCCGTCGCGTTGATCGCGTTCTCGCACGCCATCACGGCGAGGCGGGGCGCCCCGGCGGGGCGGGCCGCGATCCCGGCGGCGATGTTCGGCGCGACGAAGCGCAGGATGTGCGCGCCGACGGCGGTGGTGACGATGTCCGCCGAGGCGATCTGCTCGGTCAGGCCCTCGGGGTCGTTCGTCGAGTTGATCGCGCTGAAGCCGTCGACGACGGTCGTCGCCGCGTTCTGGCCGACGGTGCGGACCTCGTAGGAGTCCGTCTCCTGCAGCTGCGTGATCAGGGCGTCGGCGACGTCCGCGAACACCAGCTCATAGCCGGCCTCGTGCAGCAGCAGGCCGACGAAACCGCGGCCGATGTTCCCTGCACCGAAATGGACTGCCTTGCTCATGCGCTCACTCCTTCTCGTCGCCGAAGATCGCCAGGATCTCCTGCGCGCTGGTGGCCTGCTCGAGACGCTCGACCTGGGCGGGATCGGAGAAGGTCATCGCGACCTTCTGGAGCAGCACGAGATGCTCGTCGCCGACCCCGGCGATGCCGATCACGAACTTCGTGGGGTTGCCGTTCCACTCGATGCCCTCGGGGTAGCGCACGAACGACATGGCCGAGCGCTTGATCGTGGACTTCGCGTCGTTGGTGCCATGGGGGATGGCCAGGCCGTTGCCCATGAACGTGGAGACCGTGGCCTCGCGCGCGTGCATGGCGTCCACGTAGCCCTGGTCCACCGCGCCGGCGGCGACCAGCAGTGCCCCGGCCTCGTCGATGCCGGTGGCGGAATCGGAGGCGGTGCCGGTCAGGACGATGCTGTCGGGGGAGAGGATCTCGGTTCCCTCGCCCGTGTCGGGCTCGGCCCCGGCGTCGGCCGGAGTGGCCGTGCCCGGTGCCGCCGCAGCGGAGTCCTCCGCCGGGCGCTCCGCGGCACGTCGGCCGTGGGCTCCGGAGGCCGCTGCAGCGGGCGCACCGGCACCGGCGTCAGCCGCCTCCGCGTCGGCCGTCGGTGCGTCGTCGGCGGAGTCGGGGTTGTTGCGCGCGTCCACGAGCTCCACGACCTCGTCGTAGCGCGGGGAGTTCATGAACTGGTCCACGCTCACGTGGATGGCGGAGCCCGTGCGCTGACGGGCCCGGTCGGTGAGTTCCTTCTGGGTGACGACCACGTCCCACTCGTCGTTCAGGCTCGAGATCGCCTTGTTGGTGACCTCGACGTCGTCGAAGCCGGCGGCGCGCACCTTCTTGCGCAGCACCGTCGCGCCCATCGCGGAGGAGCCCATGCCGGCATCGCAGGCGAAGACGATCTTGGAGATCGGGCCCGTGTGGTCGGAGCCGTCGGCCGCACCGGCGGCGCCGGCTGCTCCGGCCGCTGCTGCGCCGGCACCAGCGCCGGTCAGGGCACCCGAGACGGAGGACTTCTTGCCCTTCATCTGCTCCATCTTGGCGGTCGCCGAGGCGATGTCGCCGTCGTCCTGCTTGCCGATCTTCAGGAACAGGGTGGAGAGCAGGAAGCTCACCCCTGCGGCGGCGAGCACGGCCAGGGCGATGCCCAGATAGGAGTCGCGCGCGGCGACGCCGAAGATCGCGAGGATCGAGCCCGGAGCGGCCGGGGAGATGAGGCCGGTGCCGAAGGCGACGTTGACCGCCACGCCGGCCATGCCGCCACCGATCGCCGCGAGGATGAGGATCGGCTTCATGAGCACGTACGGGAAGTAGATCTCGTGGATGCCGCCGAAGAACTGGATGATCGCGGCGCCCGGCGCGGAGGCACGTGCGGCGCCCCGGCCGAAGAACGTGTAGGCGAGCAGGATGCCGACGCCGGGGCCGGGGTTCGACTCGAGCAGGAACAGCACGGACTTGCCATTGGTGCCGGCATCGGAGATCCCCAGCGGGGTCAGCACGCCGTGGTTGATCGCGTTGTTGAGGAAGAAGACCTTCGCCGGCTCGATGAGGATCGACACCACCGGCAGCAGGTGCGCGTTGATCAGCGCGGCGACGCCCTCCGCCAGCAGAGTCATCAGGCCGTTCACGAGCGGGGCGAGGCCGAAGAATCCGGCCACCAGGGCGATGAAGCCGAATATCCCCGCGGAGAACATGTTCACGAGCATCTCGAAGCCGGCCGGGATGTGGTCCTGCCACAGCTGGTCCAGCTTCTTCATGATCCAGGCCGCGAGCGGTGCCATGATCATCGCGCCGATGAACATGTGGACCTCGGGCAGTGCCTCGAACGCGCTCTCGGCGTTGCCCGCGGCGAGCCACTTCTCGAGGGCAGCGGCATTGTCCTGCGCGATCAGCCAGTCCGAGCCCGCGATCACGCCCATGGTGGCGATGACGCCCACCACGGCGCCGCGCGCCTCGTAGATCATCCGGCCGCCGGTGTTCGCGATGAGCAGTGGCAGCAGATAGTGGATCATCGGGCCGACGGCGCTCTCCAGCGGCGCGTTCGGCGTCCAGCCGTCCTCGATGAAGAAGGCGGTGAGGATTCCCCAGGCGATCAGGGCGGGGATGTTCGGCATCACCATGTTCGACAGTGAGGTGCCGACCTTCTGCAACGCCACGCGCGGGCTGAAACCGCTCTTGGCCTCGGTCGTTGTAGTCATGACACGTCCTCGGTGGCAACTGGGGACCGCCAGCCGGGGTCCCGTTCGGGCGGCGGAGCGCTCCGGTCGGCGCGCCGCAGCCAGGCGGGGCGGTCCCCGTCAGGGATCAGAGGAATGCTCCGTCGGCGTGCCAGCAGTGTAGTCCGGGTGGCCCGGAATCGCCCGCCCGCCCCGAGTCTCGGTGCGGGAGTTCTCCGAGGTGAGGGCGCAGAACCGGTGGCGGCGAGGTTACTCGGTGGAAGGAAGCGATCTCCGCCAGCGACGGTAGGAGAGGACCGTCAGGATGATCACCGCGATCCACGAGATCACCACCACGGCACCGTTGAGGACGGTCGGGCTCCCGAGGAACGCGCCGATGGCGATCAGGGAGACCTGACCGGGCAGGGCGGAGAGCGCGGTCGCGA
Source organism: Brachybacterium sp. JB7 (assembly GCF_003335205.1). NCBI lineage: Bacteria > Bacillati > Actinomycetota > Actinomycetes > Micrococcales > Dermabacteraceae > Brachybacterium > Brachybacterium sp. JB7. Next base: position 339,665 of record NZ_QPGN01000003.1, read on the forward strand.
TGAGGAAGTCGCGGCTGGAGACGCCGAGCGCTCCGCTGCCGTAGTTCACCGGCCAATAGGGGATCCCGGGCATCAGCCGCACCGTGCACACGGCGTAGAAGCCGCCGTTCTCCAAGCGGTCCTCGATCATCTCGGCGTGGGAGCCCAGTGCCCGCATCACCGTCTCGCGGCCGAGCCCGCGGGCGATCCAGTAGCCGCCCCAGCAGCCGATCACCACTCCGATCATCGACAGCACCGTGCCGCCGGGCAGACCGAACAGCAGGCCCGCCACCACGGCCATGATCGTCACCGGGATCGGCGTGAGCGCGACCACCGCATAGGCGCCGATGAAGGCGAGCGGCCCCCAGGCACCGAGTTCGGCGAAGTCCTCGCGCAGCTCCTCGAGGGAGGGCAGGCGCACGTTCAGCGCCAGCCAGAGCATGACCAGCACCGCGAGCACGAGGGCGACGTTGCGCAGCACTGAACCCCACGGCACGTCGCCGCGACGGGCCCAGGGAGTGGAGCGCGTACGGTTCTCGCTGCTGCTGCTGCTGCTGCTGCTGCTGCTGCTGGTGCTGGTGCTGGTGCTGGTGCTGGTGCTGGTGCTGTCGCTCGACGGCGTGCTCGAGCGCGGGTCCGGGGCGTCGACAGGGTGCTCGGGCATCCCGCGATCCTAGGTGGTGACGGCCGTTCAGTGCTCCGTCTGCTCGACGCGCGACTCGCCCGCGCGCACGGCGAGGGGCAGGTGGTTGCCTGCGGGCGGCTTCGGGCAGGTGCCCCAGGCGCTGAAGGCGGAGGGGAAGTTCAGCGCGTAGTTGAGGTCCACCCGCACCTGATCACCGTCGAGCTCCGCCCGCACCTGTCGCCAGTCGGCGCTCTCCGGGCCGGAGGTCTCGTCGGTGAACAGGATGCTCGCCTCGCCCGTGAGCACCAGCTCGACCTCGCTGCCCGCCACGTCGAGCACGGCCACACCGGGGGAGGGCAGCTTCGCCTCCAGCCAGGGCATCGCCGTGCCGACGGTGACGGTGGTGGGGTCACGCCGCCACGTGCCGGTGAGCACCTGGGCGGCGTCGTAGGCGAACGTCGGCACGCCGTCGAAGGCGGCGAGACGCGGCGCGGCCGGATCCAGCAGTCGCAGGCCGATCAGTCCGCCACGGCGGATCACATCGATCTGCACGTCCTGCCCGAAGCCGGCCAGGCGCACGTCACCCGCGGCGAGCACGGTCGCGGTGGTGCTCTCGCCGTCCGCGTGCGCCTCCACCTCGGGGGATCCTGCGAGCAGGCTCACCTCCGAGGTGGGGAACGTCGCGACGAGACGGTCGTCGACGACCTCCCAGGAGCCGGGGACATCGCCGACCTGCTGCGGCCCGGCCGTCGGGTCGATCCAGTGCAGGCCGACCTGGGCGAGGATGCCGTGGGGAGCGGCCAGGGACTCGTCCCGCCGGCGACGGAAGCCCTCCCAGGTGGTCTTCGCGGTGCTGTCAGAGGTCTGGGCGGTGGTGCTCATGGGCGACTCCTCGCTCGGTGCGGATGCCTCGAGTCTGCCCCTGCCCGGTGGCGCGTGCACGCCACGCGTGATCTGCGGACACAAAGGCGCGGACTCACCGCACGGCGCTCACTACACCGCGCTCACCACACCGCGCGGAGCACCCGGATCGCGTCGCCCAGGTCGAGGCCGTCCTCGCGCGAGCTCGCGGCGAGGCGGCGGGCGGCATGGGCGACGTCGGGGGAGACGGGCGAGGCCTGGTCGCTCACCCGGGACCCGGAGCCGGCACGGGAGACGATCAGCCCGCCGGCCTCCAGGGAGCGATAGGCCTTCGCGACGGTGCCGGGGGCGACCTGCAGGTCCGTCGCGAGCTGACGGACGGAGGGCAGGCGATCCCCGCGGGCGAGAGCGCCGGTCGTGATCAGCCCGGCGATCTGGTCGCTGATCTGCTCGGACGGGTTCCCGCCGGTCGGCGAGATCTCGATGATCATGCCGTCTCGCGACGGGAGCTTGCAGAGCCTGCAGGGCTTGCAGCGCTTGCAGAGCCCGCGGAGGCGGGGAGCGCGGTCAGCGCGGTGTGGACCCAGAGTCCCAGTCCGATCGCCGCGACGAGTGGGGCGCCGTACTCGAGGAAGGGTGCCAGGTCGGAGAAGGCCGACCCCGTGGAGAAGTGCTCTCCCGATTCGGCACCTACGGTGAGGCTCAGCCTGGACGTCGACTCCAGGTCGCGGAGGATCGCGGCGAGATGGAGCAGCAGCGCTCCGGTCGTGATGCGGGCGACGTTCGTGCTCCGCAGACGGCGCCGGGCGATGTCCTGCTCGACGTCCTCGGGGTGGGGAGGTCGGGCGATGCCGGCCCAGGCCCTCACCGTGGCCACGACCAGGATGACCAGGGCGATCATCGGGGCCATGGAGTAGTGCCATCCGTAGAAGTCGGTCTCCGCGCCCCCGTTGCCCAGCTCGATGACGTAGCGCGTGAAGCGGCCGTCCTCGTCGGGCTGCGAGACCACACCGGCGGAGAGGGTGAGGATGACGACGAGCGCGAGGACGATCCCCAGGATCGCCACCCATGGCCGGCTCAGGAACGAGGTCCAGGTGCGCCGCGTCAGCTGGGCACCGCCGGCGCGCCCGCTGCGAGCGGGCAGTCCGAGCAGGAGCACGGTGAGGATCCCGAGGGCCAGCGGGAGCACGAAGCGCACGGCGCCGTACGTCTCCCACGGGAAGGACGGGACGTCGGCGACGTACATCGGGATCACCGTGGAGGTCGAGAACACGATCATGATCAGCGAGGAGGCGCCGGCCGCCAGAGCGGTCACGAGGGCGGCGGGGCGGTCGAGGCGGGGACGCTTCGCACGCAGGACGAGTCGCAGCAGCGCCGCGCCGAGCACGCCCGCGACGACGGGGAAGAGCAGGAGCCACATCGGAAGGAACCTCGATCCGTATCAGTTGAATGGTACGGACCGTATCACGCGATGAGTACACTTTGAGGTGCGGGTGCGTGCGAGAAGCGCGGACGGAGTCGCGCGACCGGGTGGGGCGACCGAGCCGCGCGACCGGGTGGGGCGAGTGGACTGGGCGGGGGCGCCAGGACGACGGAGGCGGCCGACGGGAGGGTCCCCGTCGGCCGCCTCTGCGGTGAGCCGTCCGCTCAGAGCAGCCCCTGGGCCTCCGTGCCGGCGGGGATCGGGGTCATGCGGGTGACCACGGCCGGCTTCTCGACCAGGTCGGCGATGTCGGCACGGAAGATGTTCACCTGATCGCTGTCCCCGTGGGTGTCCAGCGCCTCGACGGAGGACCACTTCTCGATCATGGTGATCGTGCCGTCCTCGGCGTCGTGGATCGAGTACAGCTCGCAGCCCTCCTCGGTGTGCACGGCGGCGATGCCGCGCTGCATGGCGTCGGCGAGTTCCTGCTTCCGGCCGGGCTTGGGATAGAAGACGGCGGTGACGACGACAGCGCTCATGAGGGCTCCTGATGCAGATCGGGGGAGTGTGCGGAGCCCCCATCCTGCCTGGTCCCGCGGGACACCTCCACCTCGTCCGAGCGGCGGGCGCTCAGCGCGCGGTCCACGCCTCCCAGAGCGTCGCGTAGAGCCCGTCTCCCCGGCTGAGCTCCTCATGGGTCCCGGAGTCCACGACGCGGCCGTGCGCCATCACCAGCACCCGGTCGGCGGTGACGGCTTGGGAGAGCCGGTGGGCGACCACCAGGCCGCCGCGGCCGGTGAGCACCGCCCCCGCCGCCGTCTCCAGATCGCGCGCGCCCGAGGAGCCGGCCTCGGCGGTGGCCTCGTCGAGGATCACGAATTCCGGATCGGCCAGGACGATGCGCGCGAGCGCCAGCATCTGCTCCTGCATCGCCGTGAGCGAGTGCCCGCCATCGCCCACCACGGTCTCCACGCCCTCGGGCAGAGTGCGCATCCAGCAGTGCGCGCCGACGGCCGTCAGCGCGGCGAGGACGTCGTCATCGGGCGCCTCCGGGCGGGGAACACGCACGTTCTCGGCGATCGAGCCGCTGAAGACGTGCACCTCCTGGCTGACCATCGAGATCCGAGCGCGCAGCTCGTCCGGGGGCAGGTCGCGCACGATCGTCGAACCCAGGCGCACCGTGCCGTCGGTGGGAGGGACGGTGCCGGCCACGATCTGCGCGAGCGTGGACTTGCCGGCGCCGGTCGCGCCGACGACCGCGACGACCTCGCCCGGGGCGATGCGCAGGTCCACGGCGGAGAGCACGGGATGGTCCTGCTCGTAGGCGTGGCCGACGCCGGTGAGCACGAGGGCGCGGTCATCCGGCGCGCCATCCGGAACGTCACCCGGCACATCCTTCGGCCCGTTGTCCGAGACGGCCTTCGGCTGCGCGGCGAGTGCACGTCGTGCGGGCCTCGCGGGCAGGTCGATCACGCCCACCATCCGCGAGAGCGAGGCGCCGGCGGACTGGATCTCGTCGAACATCCCCACCAGGGCACCGATCGGGTTGAACAGGCGGTGGAACAGCAGCGCGGCCGTCGCGACCCCACCCGCCGTCAGACCGTCGGCCTCGACCAGGAGGAACCCTGCCACCAGCAGCGCCGCGAGGACCACCGCCTCGGCCCGGTTGTTGCGGGAGAACGCGCGGGTGAGGAAGCGGAACACGTCGATCGACAGGGTGCGGGCGTCGGCCGAGGCGCTGTCGATCCGTGCCAGCTCGATGTGCTCCCGCTCGTAGGCGCGCAGCGTCGCGGCGCCGCCGATGCCGCCGAGCATCCGCTGGGAGCGCACCCCGAAGGCGATGCGCTCACGGGCGTAGATCGGCCCGGAGCGCGGCAGGTACCAGCGCAGCGTCAGGGCGTACATCGGCACGGCGAGGAGGCCGACGAGCCCCAGCCGCCAGTCGACGGCGGTCATGCCCGCAGCGGAGACCACCACCACGAACAGCGACTGCAGGAACATCGGCAGGATCACCGAGGCGGCCTCGGTGACCACCCGGGAATCCTCGGCGACCCGGGAGACCAGGTCGCCGCGGCCCCCGCCCTCGACGACGGAGGAGTCCACCGCGAGGGCGGCGTCGAGCACGTCCTCGCGCAGGGAGGCGACGGTCGGTTCGGCGAGGGCCCCCATCCAGAAGCGACCCAGCCACGTGCCCAGAGCGCCGACGAGACCCGCGGCGAGGATCCATCCGGCGCCCTCGAGCACGGGCCGCATCGAGGTGCGCACGCGCAGCTCGTCGACGAGGCCGCCGACCACCCACGGGCCGACGAGCCCGGCCAAGGCGGTCACCAGCCCGGCGACGGCGATCAGGAGCAGCAGGCCCACGTGACCGGTGAGCAGGGGGCGCAGCGTGGCGAGGACGCGTCGCCCGGAGGCGGTGGGCAGGATCATCGGGTGCCCCCGGCGGAGTCGTGGGGAAGGGCCGGGGCGTGCGCGGTCGCCACCGGAGCACCGGGGATCTCGTGGACGTCGTCGGCCAGCGCGCGGAAGGCGGGGGAGGAGGTCAGCACGATCGTGGTGCGTCCAATGCGCTCCCGTTGCACGCCACGGGCGATCTGCCACTCGGTGACCGAGTCGACGGCGCTGGTGGGGTCCTCGAGCACGAGCACCTCGGGGTCGGCGTACAGCGCCCGGGCCAGGGCGATCCGCTGGCGCTGCCCGCCGGAGAGGTTGCTGCCGGCCTCGCGCACCTCGTGGTCCAGGCCGCCGGTGACCACGCCGAGCACCTCGTCGGTGGCCGAGGCGGAGAGCACCGACTCGGGCACCGGGGTCTCGCTGTCGTGGAGCATCGTGATGTTCGAGCGGAGGGTGCCGGCGAAGAGGTCCGCCGCATGCGGGGCGCTGATGATCGTGCCCGCCCGGGGGCGCGCGACGGCGCTGCGGGCGATGCCGCCGACGAGGACGTGCTCGCTGCCCGCGCCACCTGCGAGGGCCCGGGCAAGGCGGCCGGCTACCACGGGATCCGCGGCGTCCAGGACGCACAGCGAGCCGGCGTCGATCCGCAGGTCGAGGGGAGCCTCCAGGCCGAGGTCCAGGGCGTCGAGGAGGACCGTCGCGTCAGACGGCATCGGGCCTGTCGGATCCTCCTGCTCGCCGCCGCGGAGGAACTCCGCGATCTTCCCGGCCGCGCCGTGGGAGCGGGCGAAGACGGTCATCGTCATGGTGAGCGTCTGGATGGGCTCGGAGAAGAAGACGGCGACCCCGATCACCGAGACCAGCTGCCCCACGCTGAGATCTCCGGTGGTGACCCGCCAGCCCGCCACCAGCACGACGCCCGCGAGGATCAGGCCCACGCTGAGCACGCCGAGCGCCGAGACCCGGCCGGAGACGTCGGCGGTGCGGATGCCCGCCCGCGCCGCCCCGGCGGACGCGCGCTGATAGCGCTGCGAGGCCCAGCGTTCGCCGCCGACGGCCTTGAGGATCCGCAGCCCGCCCATGGTGTCGCTCGCGACGGCTCCCGCCTCGGCGACAGCCGCCTGCTGGTCACCGCTGCGCCGGGAGATCACACGGGAGGGGCCGGCGACGAGCAGGAGGGCCAGCGGCACGCCGAGCATCACGACGAGCCCCACCAGGGGGTCTGCCCACAGCAGGTAGGCAGAGGCGCCGGCGATGCCGATCAGTGCGGAGCCGCCCGACGCGATCTGTCGGAAGAGCATCGCGGTGACGTCGGCATCCGCCGAGGAGAGCGAGAGCACCGCGCCGGGGCGACGGCCCGTGAGCGCACCGCGCGTGAGCAGGGCATGCTGCGCGACCTCGACCCGCAGGTCGTGGGCCTCGAGCTGCTGTGCGGTGTTCATCCGCCGCGCCCCGAAGCGGTAGGCGAAGGACAGCACGGCGAACAGCGCCAGCAGCGCAAGGATCGAGATCAGCAGGGCGATGCGGTCCCGGGGCACGATCGCGTGGTCGACGATGAGGCCGATGGAGATCGGCACGATCGCCTCGCAGAGCTGCCAGGTGGACATCAGCAGCAGTCCGGGGATCACGAAGCCCAGGCGACGGCGCACGGCACGCCGGAGCAGGGAAGCGCTGGTGGGCAAGAACGGCATGTGGCCTTCGGGACGAGGAGCGACGAGGAGGTCGAGGGGGCGAGACCGGGGTCGGCTCTGAGAAGGCAAGCCTAATCTGAGGGAGATGCGTGGGGCGGGGTGGTCCGCCGGCGGTGCTCAGCCGGCGCTCTGCAGGCCCACCAGCTCCGCGCTGCGCTGCCACAGGGCCTCGGCGAGCGCGAGGTCGTCCGCCTGCGGATTCATGCGCCCGGTGGGCCGGTCCTGGTCGTAGTAGCGACCGGACGTCCAGGTGGAGCCCGGGGTCCCGGTGAGGAACCAGGCCAGGATCGCCCCTCCCTGCTCGGGGCTGATCATCGGCAGGAGGCGCGCCAGCGGCGAGTGGTAGAGCCAGCGCATCCAGCTGGCGGACGAGGCGGAGAAGCTGGTGCGCACCAGCCCGGGGTGGAAGGCGACCGCCGAGATCCCGTCGGCGTGGAACTTCTCGTGCAGGCTCCGGGTGAACAGCACGTTCGCGAGCTTCGCGTCCCCGTAGGCCTTGCGGGGCGAGTAGCGCCGAGTGTTGTCCAGGTCCTCGAGATCGAGGTGCGCGAACAGTCGGTGCGCCACGCTCGAGGTGGTCACGACGGACGCGCCCCCGGGGAGCAGGCGCGGCAGCAGGAGATGGGTGAGCAGGAACGGCGCGAGATGGTTGACCTGGAACGTCTTCTCGAAGCCGTCGACGGTGGGAGTGCGGTCTCCGAAGATCCCGCCCGCGTTGTGGGCGAGCACGTCGATGCCGTGCTCGCCGGTGGCCTCCGAGAGCTCGTCCGCGAGACGGCGCACGTCCTCCAGGCGAGCGAAATCGGCGACGAAGTGCTCGGCGTCGACCTCGCGCGCGACTGCCGCGGTCTTCTCGGGGGACCGGCCCACCAGGAGCAGGCGGTCCCCCTGACCCGCGAGCTGTCGGGCGGCGGCGGCGCCGATGCCGTCGGAGGCGCCGGTGATGATGAGGGTGCGTGCATGCATGGTGATCAGTCCTCTGGGTGGTCGTCGTCGGCGTCTGAAGGGCGCTCGGCGGGATGCGGTGGCAGGAGAAGGGCGAACGGGACAGGATGGAGCATCCCCTGCCCGAGTGGAAGGACCCTCCCATGACCGAGCTCGCCCCCGGTGACGACAGCTTCCTCGACGACCTGATCGCGCTGCGTCGGCGACTGCACGCGGCGCCCGAGATCGGCCTCCAGCTGCCGATGACGCAGCAGCTCGTGCTCGAGGCGCTCGCCGGTCTCGACCTCGAGATCACGCTCGGCACCGAGACCAGCTCGGTGGTCGCCGTGCTGCGGGGCGGCCGTCCCGGCCCGGTGGTGCTGCTGCGTGGAGACATGGACGGGCTCCCGCTCGTGGAGGACACCGGACTGCCCTACGCCTCGACCAACGGCGCCATGCACGCCTGCGGCCACGACCTCCATGTGGCCGGCCTGGTGGGTGCGGCTCGGCTGCTCGCCGCGCGACAGGAGGAGCTCCCCGGATCGGTGATCTTCATGTTCCAGCCCGGCGAGGAGGGGTACGACGGCGCCGGCGTGATGCTGCGCGAGGGCGTGCTCGATGCGGCCGGCGAACGGCCGATCGCGGCCTACGGCGTGCACGTCTCCGCCGACGTGCGCACCGGACTCGTCACCGGCCGCCCCGGCACCCTGATGGCTGCGTACTCCGTGCTCGACGTGCGTGTGGTGGGCCGAGGAGGGCATGGCTCGCGCCCCCATGAGGCGCTGGATCCGGTGCCCGCGACCGCCGAGATGATCTCTGCGCTGTATGCGCACGTCACGCGCCGCTACAGCGCCTTCGATCCGGTGGTGCTCACCGTCGGCGAGATCCATGCCGGCAGCGCTCCGAACATCATCCCCGACCAGACGCACTTCCGAGCCGGGGTGCGCTCCTTCAGCACGGCGGTCACCCTGCAGCTGGTCGACGAGCTGCCCCGCTTCGTCACCGACATCGGCCGCGCCCACGGGCTCACGGTGCGCGCGACCATGCGCAACGTGCTGCCCGCCACGATCAACGACGCCGTCGAGGCGGAGACCTTCGCGCAGACGGCCAGTGACCTCTTCGGCGAGGACCGCTACCAGGAGCTGGAGAATCCGCGCACCGGTTCCGAGGACTTCTCCCGCGTGCTCGCGGAGGTCCCCGGCGCCTACGGCTTCGTCGGCGCCGCGAAGGACTTCGATCCGGCGGACATGCCCGCCTCGAACCACTCGCCGCAGGCCCGCTTCGACGATTCGGTGCTCGCGGACCAGGCTCTTCTGCTGGCCACTCTGGCGTGGGAGCGCCTGCGAGCCGCGTCGTCGGGAGGCGGGGTCGCGGAGGGCTGAGCCCGCACGGTCCCTGTCAATGCCAGGCCGTCCGAGACAGTTCCCTCGGGCGAGACGGCTCGGCATCGCCCGGTCGCCATGCCACAGCCCGGTCACCGCGGCGGCGTCCCGGAAGGCGCGGGGCTCACGGCTGCCCGTGCAGGTGGCCGCGCAGATACCGGCCGGTGGCCGAGGCCTCGACGGCGGCGACCTCCACCGGGGTGCCGGTGGCCACGATCCGCCCGCCGTCCTCGCCGCCCCCGGGGCCCATGTCGATCACGTGGTCGGCGTTGGCGATCATGTCCAGGTCGTGCTCGATGACCACGACGGTCGCGCCGCGTGAGACCAGACGATCCAGGACCGACAGCAGGGTGCGCACGTCCCGCGGGTGCAGGCCGACGCTCGGCTCGTCGAACACGAAGAGCGCATCGTCCTGACGGCGGTCGATCTGCCCGGCGAGCTTGAGGCGCTGGGCCTCGCCGCCCGAGAGCGCCGGGGTGTCCTCGCCGAGCGTGAGGTAGCCGAGACCGAGATCGATCAGCGCCTGCAGCTTCTTGCGCACCGAGGCGATGTCGCCGACGGCCTCGATCGCCTCGCTCGCCGTGAGCGACATCAGATGCGGCAGGGAGATCCCGACGGCGGAGTCGGCGCGCGGGCGCAGGATGTCGTCGGCCTCCGGGCCGTAACGGTGCCCGCCGCAGTCCGGGCAGTCGATGTCGATGTCCGGCAGGAACTGCACGTCCAGCGAGACCCGTCCGGTGCCCTCACAGCGCGGGCACCGCAGGGACCCGGTGTTGTAGGAGAAGTCGCCGAGCTTCAGGCCCCGCTGATGGGCCGCGTCGGTCCGAGCGAACGCCCGGCGCAGGTCGTCCTGCACCCCGCTGTACGTGGCCACCGTCGAGCGGACGTTCACCCCGATCGGAGTGGCATCGATCTGGTGCACCCGCCGGATCCCCTCGTCCTCGAGGTCCACGACGTGGGCCGGCAGCGTGGCGCCGTCGAGCCGTGCCCGCAGCGCCGGCACCAGGGATTCGAGCACCATGGTCGTCTTGCCGGAGCCCGAGACGCCCGTGACGGCGGTGAAGCGTCCGCGCGGGATCTCCACCTCGAGCGCGTGCACCGTGTGCACCTCGGCGGTGCGCAGGCGCAGGCAGCCCGGTGCGAAGACGTCGCTCGCGGGCTGCTCGCGCACGACCACCGGTTCCCGGCCGTCGAGGAAGCCGCCCAGCTGGGAGTCCTTCGAGGCCTCGATCTCCGAGACCGTCCCGGAGGCGATCACCGTGCCGCCGTCGCGCCCCGATCCGGGGCCGATCTCGATCAGATGGTCCACGGCGCGCAGCACCTGCGCATCGTGGTCGACGAGCACCACGGAGTTCCCATCGGCCAGCAGATCGCCGACCAGGGCGAGGAGACCGTCGATGTTCGAGGGATGCAGGCCGATGCTGGGCTCGTCGAGCACGTACAGGACGCCCGTGGTGCGGTTGCGCACCGCCCGCGCGAGCTGGACCCGCTGGAGCTCGCCGGTGGAGAGCGAGGAGCCAGCACGGTCCAGGGCGAGGTAGCCCAGCCCGAGCTGCACCAGACGGTCCGCCATGGACTGCAGCGTCGCCACGAGCGCTCGCGCCATCGACCGCATCTCCGCCGGCAGCGGGTCGATGACGGTGGGAGCCCAGGCGATCAGCTCATCGAGCGTCTTCGCCGAGGCCTCGGCCAGATCGATCCCGGCGACGCGGGGGAGGAGGGCCGACGGGCGGAGGCGCGTGCCGCGGCAGTCGGGACAGGTGCCCTCGGTGAGGAATCGGGACACGCGGGACAGCCGCTTCTCGGTGTCCGCGCGCTTGAGCTCCTCGGTGACGGTCAGGCGAGCGTTGCGGAAGGTGAAATCTAGTTCGTGCAGGCCCTTCCTGCTGGTGACCGCGATGTGCTTCTTCTCCTCGGGACCGTCGAGCACCACCTCCCGCTCCCAGTCCTCGAGCTCCTGCCAGGGCACGTCGGTGCGCACTCCGAACTCGCGCGCGATGTCCGGCTGCACGTTGAAGCCGAACATCGACCAGGGCACCACGGCGCCCCCGTCGAGGGTCTTCGTCGGGTCGGGCACCAGGGAGGAATCGTCGACCGTGCGGATCACGCCGGTGCCGGTGCAGCGCGGGCAGGCGCCCTCGGCGTTGAAGGCCAGCTGCTCCGCGCCGGGCGGGCTCACCTGCTCCCCGCACTCGGGGCAGGAGATCGGCACCTCCGCGGCGACGTCGATCGTCGGGTCGAGGCGGTGGCCGTTCGGGCACACGTGGGAGGCCAGGCGCGAGAAGATCAGCCGCACCACGTTCAGCAGCTCGGTCGAGGTGCCGAACGTGGAGCGCACCCCGGGCACCCCCGGCCGCTGACGCAGCGCGAGGGCCGCGGGCACATGGGTGACCTCGTCGACGTCCGCCCGCGGGGCCTGCGACATGCGGCGACGCGTGTAGGTGGACAGCGCCTCGAGATAACGACGCGACCCTTCGGCATACAGCACGCCCATCGCGAGCGAGGACTTCCCGGAGCCGGAGACCCCGGCGATGCCGACCACCGCGTGCAGGGGCACGTCGACGTCGAGATCGCGGAGGTTGTGCACGCGGGCGCCGCGCACCTCGATGGCCGTGGGCTGATCGCCCTGTCGCTGATCGCTCGGTGACTCACTCACCTGCGTCACGCTACTCGAGGGCCCCGACAGGAGGCTCAGGCGGACTTCTTGCCGGATTTCTTCGCGGTGCCGGTCTTCTTCGCGGTCCCGGTCTTCTTCGTGGACGAGCCGGACTTCGTTGCTCCGCCGGATCTCTTCGACGTGCCTCCGGACTTCTTCGAGGAGTCCGACGCCTTCGTCGAGCCGTCGGACTTCTTCGTGGGGCCGGACTTCTTGGTCGACCCGTCGGACTTCGTCGTCGAGCCGCCGGACTTCGACGTATCGCCTCTGCGCTTCTGCACGCTGCGTTCGAGCGCGTCCATCAGGCTGATGACCTTGCCGCCTTCGTCGGATCCCTCCTGCGAGCGCTCCTTGCCGAAGGTCTCGTCGGTGTCGACGGATTCCCCCTCCTCGAGCTTGGCGTCGACCAGCTCGCGCAGCTGCGCCTGGTACTCGTCGGAGAACTGCTCGGGGTCGAAGTCGCCGCTGAACTGCTCCACGAGTGCGGAGGACATCTCCATCTCCTTGGCAGAGATCTTCGACTTCGAGGGGGCGAAGTCCACCTCCTTGAGGTCGGTGGGCCAGCGCAGCGTCTGCAGAGCCAGCAGGTCCTCATGGATCCGCAGCACCCCGAGCCGGGTCTTCGTGCGCAGCGTGAAGGTCACGATCGCCGTGCGCTCGGTCTTCTCGAGGGTGCGCCGCAGCAGCACGTAGGCCTTCGCCGAGCGACCCACCGGCTCGAGGAAGTACGAGGTGCCCAGCAGGATCGGGTCCACCTGGTCCGACGGCACGAACTGCACCACGTCGATCTCGTCGCTCTCCTCCGCGGGCAGGGCGTCGAGCTCCTCGTCCGTGAGGACCACCGTCTTGTCGCCGTCGTCGTAGGCCTTGTCGATGTGCTCGTAGTCGATCTCTCGCCCGCACACCTCGCAGCGTCGCTCGTAGCGGATGCGGCCGTGGTCCTCGTCGTGGACCTGGTGGAAGGAGATGTCGTGGGAGCGCGTCGCGCCGTACAGCTTCACCGGGACGTTGACGAGCCCGAACGTGATCTCACCGCTCCATATCGCACGCATGCCTCATGACATCACGGACTCACGGCACATGCCAGGAACGATCGGTAGGCCGTGCCTGCACCGTCCCCGTGACGGATCGTGTGTTCGGGGGCACAGTATCTCCATGGCTACCGATGAGCAGAAGGTCGAGATCGACGGGCGCACGCTGAAGCTGTCGAACCTCGACAAGGTCTTCTACCCCTCGACCGGCACCACCAAGGGCGAGGTGATCGACTACTACCGCCGCGTTGCGCCGGTGATGATCCCGCAGATCACGCGCCGTGCGGCCACCCGGAAACGATGGGTCGACGGCGTGGGCACGACGGAGCATCCCGGCAAGGTGTTCTTCCGCAAGGACCTCGAGGACTTCGCGCCGGACTGGGTGCCGCGGGTGGACCTGGAGCATCGCGAGGGGACCTCGACCTACCCCTTGGTCGACGAGACCGCCGTGCTGGTCTGGCTCGCCCAGCTCGCGGCGCTCGAGATCCACACCCCGCAGTGGCGGGTCGATGGGGACCTCGAGCCGGTGAACCCCGATCGACTGGTGCTGGACCTCGATCCCGGCGAGGGCGCCGGACTGCCGCAGTGCGCGGAGGTCGCGCAGTGGTGCCGCGAGATCCTCACCGACATGGACCTGGAGGCGTATCCGGTGACCTCCGGCTCCCAGGGCATCCATCTCTACGCGCCGCTGGACGGCGCCAGCACCGCCGACGAGGTCGACCAGGTCGCCCACGAACTCGCCCGCGCGCTCGAGGCCGACCATCCGGACGACGTGGTCAGCACCCAGAAGAAGACGCAGCGGACGGGCAAGGTGCTCGTCGACTGGTCCCAGAACAACGGGCACAAGACCACCGTGGCTCCGTACTCGCTGCGCGGACGGCTGCGGCCCACGGTCGCCGCCCCGCGTAGCTGGGAGGAGATCGAGAGCTCGGACCTCGCCCAGCTCGAGTTCACCGAGGTGCTCGACCGGATCGACGAGGGCACGGACCCGCTGGCGCCGCTCGGCGCCGAGACAGGTGCAGGGGCCACCGCCGAGCCCGGCCCGTCGGCGGAGCGGGCTCGGGACCGGCTCGAGGTCTACCGCTCCAAACGCGATCCCGGGAAGACCCCCGAGCCGGTGCCGGAGCCCGACGTCGGCGCCGAGGCGGCGCAGCGCGCGCTGGACGACGCGGCCCCCATGTTCGTCATCCAGGAGCATCACGCCTCCAGCCTCCACTGGGACTTCCGCCTCGAGCACGCCGGTGTGCTCGTCTCCTGGGCCGTGCCCAAGGGTCCGCCGCTCGACGTCGACGTCAACCGCCTCGCCGTGCAGACGGAGGACCACCCGCTCGAGTACGGGACCTTCGAGGGAACCATTCCGCAGGACGAGTACGGCGGCGGGGACGTGATCCTCTGGGACACCGGCACCATCGAGGTCGAGAAGTGGCGGGAGGGCAAGGAGGTGATCGCCGTCTGCCACGGGCGGGACGACGGGGGCCTGGGCGGCGTGCCGCGACGGTTCGCCTTCATCCACAGCGGCGGGATGGGGAGGGCGAAGACCTCCGCGGCGAAGGAGAAGGCCCAGGCCAACTGGCTGCTGCACCTGATGAAGGAGCAGCCGGGCGCCGATGAGCCGACGGGCGGCCGTCCGGCATCGGGCGGCAGCGGCCGCCCCTCCGGCCCCGATGGGCGCGGATCCTCCGGCCGGAGAGGCACGTCGTCCCGCCCCGGCGCCTCGGCCTCCGGCTCCGGCACGCCGGGGACGGAGGAGCCGATCTCCCCGATGCTCGCCACCCTCGGCAGCCGGGAGGACATCCGCGACGAGGAGGAGTGGGCCTTCGAGATGAAGTGGGACGGGATGCGCGTCATCGCCACCCTCACCCGCGACGGCCTGCGCCTGACCAGCCGCGGAGGCAAGGACATCACGGCCACCTTCCCCGAGCTCGCCGAGCTGTCGGCGGCCGTCGACGCCGACGTGCTCGACGCGGGCGAGACCGTGCTCGATGGTGAGGTGGTCGCTCTGGACAGCAAGGACCGGCCGTCCTTCTCCAGGCTCCAGCAGCGGCTGGGCCTCACCCGCGAGCGGGACGTCGAACGGGTCCGCCAGGACGTGGAGGTGCACGTGATGCTCTTCGACCTGCTGGTCCGGGGAGGCGAATCGCTGCTGCGCCGCCCGTACCGCGAGCGTCGCGACGCCCTGTTCGAGACGGTCGAGCCCTCCGAGCACGTGCAGCTGCCCCATGCTGATCACGGCGATGTCGAGCATGCGATCGAGCTGTCCCAGCGGCTGCAGCTCGAAGGGGTCATGGCGAAGAAGGAAGCGAGCGTGTACCAGCCAGGCAGACGATCGCGCACCTGGATCAAGATCAAGAACGCGCGGCACCAGGAGGTGGTGGTCGTCGGCTGGCGTCATGGAAAGGGTGAGCGTTCGGGCAGCATCGGATCGTTGCTGCTGGCCGTGCCGGATGCGGAGGGGACCTTGAGCTACGCCGGCCGGGTCGGCACCGGATTCACCGATCACGACCTCGAGCAGATCGCGAGCACGCTGCGCTCCCGGACCCGGAAGACCCCGCCGGTCCCGGACATCCCCGCTGCGGATCGTCGGGACGCCGAGTGGGTGCGCGCGGACCTCGTCGGCGAGGTGCAGTACACCGAGCGCACCGAGGACGGCCGGCTGCGTCATCCGGTCTGGAGGGGATGGCGAGCGGACAAGGACGCCGGTGAGGTGGGCTGGGAGGAATGAGCGCCGTCCGGCGAGCACCCGGTCGACGGACCGAGCGGTCGTCGTGCCCCGAGGGCGCGGATCGCATGGTGCGCGCGACACTGACTGTGCAGGCCAGTGCCGTGAAAGAGGGTGCCGCCAGGGGTCGGGACGTCGTGCCGCCCGTAGGGTGGGTCACATCGGGGAGCGGAGCATCCCCGGCATGCCGTAGTCTCCTCGTAGTCGTTCGCACGATTCCGCTCCGGCGGGACAGCACGCGCCACACCCTCGGGTGGTGGAGCACGGGTGCTGGGGCGGAGGGCCGCACGGCGCTGGATGCCTCTTTCGGAGGCGACCGACGACGGTCGCGCAGAACCACCTACGAAACTGAGTATTCATCACCGCCTCCGCACTGCCCACGCTTGACGACGTTGCGACGTCACCCCTCTCGTCCGCGCCGATGGCCGCATCCCTGGCCGTTGCAGCGCACCCCACCCTCTCCTGGCTCCGAGCCGATGACGACGTCCATGTCGCCACGCTCGCCGGGGAGTTCGCCGGTCATGTCGTCAGCCCTGCTGCTGACGCACCGGCCCACACGGCCTTCGGGCCCTCATTCGGCCGCATCGGCGACTTCATGTCGCTGGCCGCGGCTCAGGCGGCCCTCGAGGCCGCACATGCACCCCTTTCGGGCAGCGGTGACCGTATCGGTCGCCGTGACGCCTGGGGTGCGACCCATCCGGGGCGGCGCCGTCGCCACGGATACCCGGGCCACGAACGTGGTTCACGACAACGAAGGAATATCGCCATGGCTACTGGCATCGTCACCTGGTTCAACTCCGACAAGGGCTACGGCTTCATCGCCCCCGAGGACGGCTCCGCCGACGTCTTCGCGCACTTCAGCGCGATTCAGGGCACCGGCCGCCGCGACCTGGAGGAGAACCAGCGCGTGGAGTTCGAGACCGAGCAGGGCCCCAAGGGCATGCAGGCAGTGAACATCCGCGGCATCTGAGCGCCTCGGCCGATCTCTGATCGGCACTGACGACCGACGGGTCCGCTGAGCGGATCCCGGTCAAGACCTCGACGCCCGTCGAGTCCGGCTGCATGCCGGGCCCGGCGGGCGTCGTCGTCTGTCCGCGTCGCCTGTCCGGCCGGCCGGCGTACAGCTGCTGGTCGCCCGAGGATCACCACCTGCTGCGGCTCACCACCTGATCGTGTGCTGCCCGGCATCGAGCGTCCGCTCCCCGTCCGGGAGCCGCACCTGGGCGCGAGTGCCCGGGGGCACTGCGAGCGTCATGGTCGACGCCCCACGATCCACCTCCAACCGGATCTCTCCGAAGATCGTCGCGCGGATCAGGTCGATGCGACCGACCGACACCTCGGGATCGGGCTGGACGACGAACTCCTGCCAACCCTCGGGACCGCGCCGCAGACCGGCCACGTGCTCATGGATCCAGGTGGCCGGAGTGCCCATGAAGTAGTGGGAGCAGGAGCGCGGGTCCTGCCACATCTCCATGAACGTCGAGTTCCCGGCGTCCAACCAGGCCTTCCAGCCCGGCGCGGTGGGGTTGCTGAGCACCCGCATCGCCAGCGCCCCGTGCCCGTGCTCCGAGAGCACCGGCAGCAGGTGCCGCACCCCGATGTGGCCGCAGTCGTGGTGATCACCGCGCGCCTCGATGTCGGCGACGAGATGAGCCACCACCGCCTCGACCCGCGCCTCCGGCACGATGTGGAAGGCCAGCGGCAGCAGATTGCTGGTCTGGCGATAGCTGTCCTCGCCCGGATCACGGTACCGGCCGCGCTCGCTGTCGAGGAAGACGGTGTTCACCGCCTCCTCGAGAGTCGCAGCCTGCTCGCGCAGCTGGTCGGGGGAGAGCAGAGCACCGGGCGCTGCCGAGGTCGAGGCGTCGGGAGCGCCCGACGGTGCTGCGGTGGCCGGGCCCTCCGTGGTCCAGGGGTTGTTCGCGACGGCACCCACGGCCGCATCCGGGTCGGTCTCGGCGTCGGCGCCGACCAGCTCGAGGGCATGAGCGAGGGCGCGCAGACCCTGGGCGACGAAGAGGCTGCCGCTGAGGCGCTTGTCCTCCGGGGCGGGCCCGGGACTGCCCGGCGTCAGGTAGTCGCCGAGGACACCGCTGATCAGACCGTCCTCATCCCGCCGATCCCACTCATGGGCGAGGTAGGCGGCAGCGGCCTGGGCGTGCTCGCCCACCACATCGACCTCGCCGTACTCGCTGGCGAGCTCGTCCAGCAGCACCGGCAGCAGCGTGGTCCACTCCGGGGCCGGGGAGAGCTCCTCATAGCCCCAGCCGGGGTTCGGGGCGATCACCGACAGCGAGCCGTCGGCCCGCTGACCGTCCACCTGATTCGCGATCCACTTGCGCAGCATCCGGCGCATGTCGAAGCTCGCCGTCATCGCACGCAGACCCGTCAGCGCGTCCCCCGTCCACCCGTTCTTCTCATGCATCGGGGTGTCGGTGGGGACGTGGTGCATGTTGTTCGCGAGCGAGGCCCGCATCGCCGCGTCGAAGCGCTCGAGGTACTCGTCGCTGCTGGTCAGCATGCTCGCCACCTCGAGATCAGCATGGGCCAGAAGGCCGGTGACCTGGAGGTCCTGCAACGAGCCGAGGTGGGACCAGAGCTCCACGTACCGGAAGCCCTTGTAGCTGAACTGCGGCTCGAAGGAGCGGGCATCGATGCTCAGGCGCACCCTGTCCTCCTGGAAGCGCTCGGCGTGGATGTGCTCGTTGTCCGCATCGACGCTGCCGTCCGCGCGCAGCTTCTCGCCGTGGACGGCCGTGAACTCGAGCGGATCCTGCCCCGTCAGCTCGTACCGGCACCAGCCGGCGATCACCTGTCCCATGTCGAGCACCACCCGCTCACCGCCGGGGACCACGACCGGGGTGATCTCCTCCTGGATCACGACCGGCTCCTGGACCTGCAGCTGCATCCGCGGTTCCGGGATCGGTGCCGTGCGGCGCGCTCCGGTCCGCGGCCGGTCCACGAGCACCGGCTCCCAGTCGGAGTCGTCGAAGTCGGCCCGCAGCCACGCCGTCGGATCCTCCCGGCCCTCGAACACCTCGCCCTCGTACATCGAGTCGTGCAGCACCGGGCCCGGGGCCGTCCGCCAGCTCTCGTCGGTGCTGATCACCCGTGACGTGCCGTCGGCCTGCTCGATCCGCAGATGCGCCCAGGCGCGCACGGGCCCGCGCCAGGGCGCCTGCTCCCAGCGCCACACATTCGGGGTGTCCATGGCGTGGAAGCCGCGGCCCAGCGCGATGCCCAGGACGTTCTCGCCCACGCCGAGCAGCGAGGAGACCTCCGCCTCGCAGACCAGCACCCGGCGGCGCGGGTCGGTCAGTCCCGGGTCCAGGCGCGAGCTGCGGAACGGGGATTCACCGACGAAGGCGCGGAAGGCGCCCAGGCCGGTCACCAGCAGGCGCGCGGACAGCGGCGGCGAGGAGAGCTCGAAGGTGGTGCGCAGCAGGGGGTTCTGGGGATCCTCGGCCGGGGCCGTGATCCAGCGGGCGAGGGCAGGGTCGAGGTCCGTCATCGTGCAGGCCACCTGATCTCTCGAGTCATCATCGACGAATCCGCACAGTCTGGCACGCAGCATGCTGCGCAGGCCGCAGGCGACGGACGGGCGATCCCGTGGATCTCGCCGTGCCCCGCGCACCGGCTCCCAGGCGTCCCGAGGGCGCACCTGCCACCATGGCGGCATGGATCTGCAGAATCTCGCCCGGGCGGTGTGGGAGCGCATCACGCCCACGACCGCGCCGGACCCCGGCTGGTGGGTGCTGCTCGCGCTCGCCGCCGCCCTCGTGGTGGTCGCGGTCCCGACGCTGTGGCGCCTGGCGCGACCTGCGGTGACGATCGTGCACGAACTCGGGCACGCGATCATCGGGATGCTGATGGGCCGGCGCTTCACCGGTTTCGTGGTCAGCGGCGACATGTCCGGGCACGCGGTGACGGTGGGGCCGCGGCGCGGGTTCGGCCGGATCGCCTCGACCTGGGCGGGATATCCCGCGCCCGCGCTCCTCGGCGCGGTGCTGGTCCAGGTCGCCCTGCAGGGCTGGGCGAGCACGGCGCTGTTCGTTGCCCTGGTGGTGCTGGTGCTCTCGCTCGTGTTCACCCGCTCCGTGCACACGGTGCTGGCCGTGCTCCTCTCCGCCCTGGCCGTCGGCGCGACCTGGTGGTGGGGGAGCCCTTCGGTGACCGCCCTGGTCACCCTGGTGATCGGCGTGTTCCTGCTGATCGGGGCCTGGAAGCATCTGGGCGCCGTGATCACCGGCGGCGGCCGGGGCGACGACCCCGCCCAGCTGGCCCAGCTGACGCCGATCCCGGGCTGGCTGTGGATCACCGGCTACGTGGTGGTCCTCGCTGTGTGCACCTGGTGGGCGTGGACCGCGCTCGGCCCGCAGCTCTTCTGACCGGGGCGCGGCGTGACAGGCCGCGCCCGGCGGTGCATGCTCGGAGGCGGACGCCGCACTCGGGGAGGTGAGCGCGATGGAGTGGACCAGCTGGCTCGGGTTCCTGGACGGGCACGACTACACGATCGCGCGCGAGGTGATCCTCCGCGGTGTCGCCGCCGTGTTCGTGCTCGCCTTCCTGTCCACCCTGAACCAGTTCCCGGCCCTGCTGGGGGAGCGCGGACTGCTGCCCGCTCCCGACTACCTCGCCCGCACCGCCGGGCGCGGCGGCCCGACCCTGTTCCGCTGGCGACTGACGCCCTACAGCGATCGTCTGCTGCGGGTGATGTGCCTGGTGGGGATGCTGCTCGGGGTCAGCGTGATGCTGGGGCTGCCGCAGCAGGGGCCCGCCTGGAGCACCATCCCGGTGTTCCTCCTGATGTGGGTGCTGTACCTGTCCATCCATTCCGTCGGCCGCACCTTCTACGGCTACGGATGGGAGTCGATGCTGTTGGAGTGCGGGGCCGTCGTCGGCTTTCTGGGCTCCCAGGAGGTCGCACCGCCGCTGCTGGTGCTGTGGTTCCTGCGCTGGATGCTGCTGCGCCTCGAGTTCGGCGCCGGGATGATCAAGATCCGCGGCGACTCCGCCTGGCGGGACCTCACCGCCATGGACCATCACCATCAGACCCAGCCCATGCCCGGTCCGCTCAGCCGCTTCGCCCACCGCAGGCCGCGCTGGTGGCACCGGCTCGAGGTGCTCGGCAGCCACGCGGTGCAGCTCGGCGCGATCTGGCTGATCCTGCTGCCGCAGCCGGTCGCCTCCATCGGGGCGTCGCTGGTGATCCTCTCCCAGCTGTTCCTCGTCCTGACCGGGAACTACGCGTGGTTGAACTGGCTGACGATCCTGGTGGCGTTCTCCGCCGTCAGCGATTCGTTCCTGCGCTGGCTGGTCGGCGGCCCGTTCCCGGGGTGGGGCTGGGGCGGCCTGGGAAGCTCCGGGCCGACGGACTCGCCGCTGTGGTGGCATCTGCTGATCCTCGCCGTGTGCATCGTGCTGGCGGTGCTGAGCTGGAAGCCGCTGCTGAACCTCTTCTCCTCGCACCAGCTGATGAACGCGAGCTTCAACCGCTTCCACCTCGTCAACGCCTACGGCGCCTTCGGATCGATGACGACGCGGCGGTACGAGGTCGTCATCGAGGGCACCCAGGATCCCGCTCCGGAGACGGCCGACGAGGAGGCCTGGCGGCCCTACGAGTTCCGGGGCAAACCGGGGGACGTGCGCCGCCGATCCCGGCAGTTCGCGCCCTACCACCTGCGGTTGGACTGGCAGATGTGGTTCCTCGCGCTGCGGCCCGGCGCGGAGGACTGGTTCATGGCGCTGCTGGGCAAGCTGCTGGACGGCGATCCCGACATCCGTCGGCTCCTGCGCACCGATCCCTTCGACGGGGCGCCGCCGACGGGCCTGCGGGTGAGGTACTTCGAGTACCGCTATGCGTCGGCGCAGGAGCGTCGCGACAGCGGCGCCTGGTGGGTGCGCACCGATCTTGGGGTGATCGCGCGGACGTGAGCCCCGGGACCCAGCACAGCAGGGAGCCGGGAGGCAGGACAGCTGGGGCCGCGTGGACAGGTGCCGAAATGCCGGGCAGTGAGCGTCGCGTGCCTCAGACGTTGAGGAGGGCCGCGCGCACCAGCAGGATCACGAACGCGATCGACGGCAGGAACAGCACCGTGAGCCAGACCTTGCGGTACGAGAGGATCGCGAGGAATTCGCGCACCGTGGCACTGGGGACGAAGTAGAACGCCGTCGGTCCTCCGATCGCCTCGTCGGCGAAGCCGAGCTTCCGGGCCAGCAGTGCGGCCCGGAAGGCGTGGTAGCGACTGGTGGTGACGATGTACGGAGCCTGGTGGCCGGTGGCATCGAGGATCCGATGGGAGAAGACCAGGTTCTCCTCGGTGGTGCGGGACTCGGTCTCGGCATGGACCCGGTCCGCCGGCATCCCGGCGTCCTCCAGGAGATACTCGGCCATGGCCTCGCCCTCGGCGCGCGGCTCGTCCTCGCCGCGGCCGCCCGAGGGGATCAGCAGCGGGTCCAGGCCCTTGCTCAGCAGACGCTCGCGCTCGGCGACGCCGCGGTCGAGCCGGTTGCGCAGGAGCTTCGGGGGCTGCCCGTCGATCAGGCCCGAGCCGTGGATGATGATCCCTTCGGTGTCCAGCTGCCGAGGGAACAGCTGGTAGGGGACCGAGGCGCACAGGAAGACCAGGAATGCGAGCCCGATGTGCAGCGAGAGCAGGGCGAGCAGGGCTCCGGCGCCGATACCGATCGGGTTCAGGGTGACCACCAGGGAGGCCGAGGCGACCGGGGCCGCGAGCAGCGCGATCCCCACGAGCCCGGAGAGCAGGTTGCCCAGTGAGCGGCCCTCCTTGCGCACCATGGTCAGTCCGTTGCAGATCATGAAGACACCGAGCACCAGCACGCCCAGCAGCGCGAGGCCGCCGCCGGCGAGCACCAGCAGATCGCCCAGCGGGAGGGCGGTCGAGACCAGGCGTGCGAGGGTCGAGATGCTCGAGTGCAGCGCGATCAGCAGCAGCACCCCGTTGCGCACCCGTCGGCGGTCGCGGCGGAACACCACCAGATACACCGCCCACCAGAAGGCCGTGCCGACGATAGCTCCCAGCATGCGCTGCTCCTCTCGAGATCCGAGGTTCCATCCTGGCACCCGCTGCGCCGTGCCCGCGCATCGCAGCGGCCGATGCGTGATCACATCACGGACCGGCCGTAGCTCGACGGGTGGCTGCGGAGCCCGGAGCCCGGAGCCCGGAGCTCGGAACCCGGGACCCGGACCGCGGAGCTCGGAATCCGGACGCCGGAGCAGGGAGCCCGGTGTGCAGTGAAGACGCTGCACACCGGGCTCCGGACAGGCTGGCTCAGCGACCGGTCGGTGCCGCCGCGAAGGGGGCGAGGTGCTGGCCGATGTGAGCGGCGAGGACGTCGCTGTGCTGGGCCTGGTTCTCGGTGACGACCGCGAGGAAGCGGTCGTGGATCGAGGCGCCCGCGGCGTCGGTGCCGTTGAGCGAATCGCCGTAGCCCACGTGCAGGATCTGACGCGCATCGGAGGAACGGATCAGCTCCTGCAGGTCCACCCCGGCGAGCGAGGTGGGGGTGCGGTCCTCGTGCGCGGAGACCTGGTAGCTCGCGCGGGCCTTCACGTACGAGGCACGGGAGATGTCCCAGATGGCGGAGAACAGCTCCGGATCGTGGGCGGCGACCACCTCGACACCGCACAGGTAGCTGGTGCCGGAGGTCTTCAGGTGCACCAGGCCCTGGGTCGCCTCGACGCACAGCGGATAGATCGAGAACTTGTCCGAGCCGGAGTGCAGGGAGATCTTGTAGCCGCCGAACTGCTCGGAGATCGCGTGGTGCGCCTCGAGGTTCAGGCGCAGCTCCTCGGTGTCGCCCAGGAAGTCCAGCCCCTTCTCGAAGCCGTCGACATAGCGCGGTGCGAAGCTGAACCAGGAGGCGCCCAGGCGCTTGAGCTCGGAGGCCAGGTAGAAGTGCTCGAAGAAGGTGGTCAGCCACTTCGTCTCGTCCACGGCGAACTCGATCTCGACCTCGTGCTGCGCATTGTCCGTCACGTGGCGGTACAGGCGCATCGACTCCACGACCGCGCGACCGTACTTCACGGCGGCGGTGAGGACGTCCTGCTCGGTGACCTCGATCTGGGAGTGGCCGACGTCCAGCGTCATGCCGACATAGCGCTTCTTCAGGTCCTCCAGGGAGTCCTCGAGCTGGTCCCAGGGGAGGGCCTCGGCGTCGGCCGCGGAGACTCCGGCGGTGACGTCGGCGACCAGATCGCCCGGATCCAGCGTGAACATCACGAAGCCGGCCTCGAGACCGCGGTCGATGCCCTCGGTGGTCTTGATGTGGTCGCAGTCGGCGCCGAAGCCGCTTTCCCACCCGGCCTCGACCAGGCCGAAGACGGCGTCGTCCATGACGGACCGGGCGCTGCGGCCCAGACGGTCCATCTCGCGGATCGACTGCTGGGCGAGGACCGGCATGACGCCGGGACCCTGGGTGGCGAAGGCGCGGGCCTGCCCGGGGGTGGCCAGGCCCGTGCGGTCACCGGTGCCGACGGAGGTGCGGTGGCCGCTGATCTTCTGGGGGCGCAGAGCCGGGAAGGCAGTCTGCAGCGCGCGGGCGTTCGCGGTGGACAGCGGCCCGGTGAGCACGTGGCTGTCGCCGGCCGCCGAGGCCTGGCCCTCGAAGGCGGTCAGGGCGTCGGCCGCGGAGGCGACGAGCTGCAGGGAACGGGCGGAGCCGTCGTAGCGGATGCTCGCCTCGAGGGAATCGTTGCGCAGGGTCATGGGGTTCTCCGTTTCGGTGGGGTGGTCGGGATCGAGGTGGGGGATGCGCGGCAGGCGCGGGATGCAGCGCGGGCCGCGAGGAGCGGGTATGCGGGCGGATGGGGACAGGCGATCGCTCAGGGGCCGTTCGGGAACTCCAGGAGCACCTTGACCTCGCTGGTGGACCCGCCGGCAGCCTCTTCGAGCGCGGTGCGGGCCTCGGTGAACGGCACGATGGCGGTGCGGATCGGGGAGACGTCCACCTGCCCGGTGCTGAGCAGCTCGATGAGTGCGGGGAAGACGTCCCGGCTGTTGCGGGAGCCCAGCACCGTCAGCTCCTTCTTGATCAGCAGCGACTGATTGAAGGTCACCTCGGCCGTGCCGTTGCCGATCAGCGCCAGTCGCGCGCCGACGGCGGCCGCCTCGATCGCATTCAGGAAGGAGACCGGCAGCCCGGTGGCCTCGCAGACCACGTCGAAGCCGTCCCCGCCTGTCGCGCCGGCGATCACGTCCGCGAGCGGGGTGGACGAGAGGTCGACGGTGCCTTCGGCGCCGAGGGATGCGGCCAGCTCGAGCCGGGAGGGAACGACATCGGCGACCCACACGCGTGCGCCGCGGGTGCGCGCCGAGAGCATCGTGAGCAGACCGATCGCGCCCGCGCCGAGCACCAGCACCCGCTCGCCCTCGCGCACGCCGGCCCGCAGCACGGCGTGATAGCCGATGGAGAACGGCTCGACCAGCGCCAGGTCCCGAGGGTCCACGCCGTCGGCCCGGTGCAGCCGGTCCAGCGGCATGGTGATCAGCTCCTGGAAGCTGCCGTCGCGATGGACGCCCATCGTCTCGTTGTGCATGCACGCGTTGACCAGTCCGCGGCGGCAGGAATAACAGGTGCCGTCCTCGAAGTAGGGCACGCCGGTGACGATGTCTCCAGGAGCGAACCGGGCTGACCGGGCGGCGTTGTCAGCGTCGCCAGCGTCGTCAGCGCCGTGGATCTCGAGGATCTCGGCGGAGAACTCGTGACCGGGCACGCGGGGGTAGCTGGCGAACGGCTGCGTGCCGCGGAACGTCTGGATGTCCGAGCCGCAGATCCCCGCGAAGCGCACGCGCAGCAGAGCCTCGCCGGGGCCGGGGCGGGGCGCCTCGACCTCGGCGACCTCGGCGCAGCCCGGCTCGGTCACCTGCAGTGCTCTCATGGTGCTCCTTCGGGGCTGCGACAACGGCGGCGGCCGGTCGGCGCGTGATTCCAGTGCCCTGCCGGTGCGCAGGGCCGTCTACACAGCGTAAACGATTGCATCCACAGTTTCCACGTGGAGGGGTCGTCCGTGGACTAGGATTCCGGAGTGGTGCAAAAGTTGCAGTCCGCAGTTCGCAGTCCGCAGTCCGGCGCAACGCGGAGCGGACCGGACTGCACGGCAGCAGCGACGGCAGCGGCACGAGGCACGCAGGCGGCCGCTGGACGGCACGTAGACGAGATGCAGAGGACACGCAGAGGACCCATATGGCCATGACCCTGAAGGATGTCGCGGCGCGAGCGGAGGTCTCCATCGCGACCGCCTCCCGCTCCTTCCAGCGCCCGGACCTGGTCGGAGAGGCCACGCGGGAGAAGGTGCTCGCCGCCGCGGCGGAGATCGGCTACAGCCCCAACCGCAGCGCCCGCGCCCTGATCACGGGCCGGTCCGGGGTGTACGGCGTGATCGTGCCGGACCTCGAGAACCCGTTCTTCCCGGCGGTCCTCAAGGGTGCTCAGGCGCGCGCTCATCAGCTCGGCGCCCAGCTGCTGATCACCGACGCCGGGGAAGCGCCGGACGGCGAGCTGCCGCTCGTGCGCACCCTCGCGCCTCAGGTCGACGGGATCGTGCTGTGCTCGAGCCGGATGGACGAGGGCGTCCTGCGCGAGGCCGCGAGGCTCGTCCCGCTCAGCCTGGTCAACCGGGTCTCCCCGGTGCTGCCGGGGGTCTTCGCGGATCCAGTCCCCGGCATCCCCTCCGCCATCCGGCATCTGCATCGCATGGGCCACCGCCACCTCGGCTACGTGGGCGGCCCGAGCATCAGCCGCTCGGACTCCGTGCGCCGCACGGTGATCGAGCGTGTGTGCCAGGAGATCGGCATGGAGTGGACGGACATCGGCTCCTTCGCGCCGACGGTCGAGGGCGGCCGGCGCGGCGCCGAGGCCCTGCTGCTCACCGAGGTCACCGCAGTCCTCGTCTACAACGACTTCATGGCGCTCGCCCTGATGGAGCGTCTGCGCGGCTTCGGGGTGGACGTGCCCGGCGAGATCAGCGTGGTGGGCTGGGACGACATCGAGTTCTCAGCGCTGGTCACGCCCGGACTGAGCACCGTGCAGGTGCCGCGCTACGACATGGGGGTCGCAGCCGTCGACCTGCTCCACGACGGAGACGTGCACGCGGGAGCGCGGGCCGACGGGGGAGATGGCGGGCGCGGGGCAGAGGGCTCCGACGGCGGCTCCTCGGCGCACGTCCGGCTCGGCCTGCCCACCCGGTTCGTCCCGCGTGGGTCGACCGCGAAGGTCGTCGTGCGCGAGTAGCCGTCGCCCATGAGCCGCCTGAGCACTCCGATCGACGAGGTCCCTGGCGTCGGGAACCCCGCAGCGCGGGCGCCGGCCGTGCACGGCTGCTCGACGGTCGCGGTCCTCAGCCCACGAACACCGACAGCAGCAGCACCATGCCCAGCCCCACCAGCGAGTTGCACAGCTGGAACAGGCCCCAGGTCTTCAGGGTGTCCTTGACGGAGAGCCCGAAGTACCCCTTGAACAGCCAGAACGCTGCGTCGTTGACGTGGGTGAAGGTGTTGGAGCCGGCCGCCGTGGCGAGCACCAGGAGCGCCGGGTCGATCCCGCCGGTCATCGCGCCGGTGGACGGGTCGATGACCGCAGCGCCGATGATGCCTGCGGCGGTCATCGCGGAGACCACGCCCTGACCGGTGGCCAGTCGCAGCAGCACCGTGATCAACCAGGCCATGACGTAGGGGTTGGCATCCACCCCGGTCATCAGCGTGCCGATGAAGTCGCCGATGCCGGTGTCGATGATGACCTCCTTCAGAGCGCCGCCGGCACCGATGATCAGCACGACCATGGCGATGGCCCTCACAGCCTCCTCGAACCGTTCCATCACCCAGCTGAAGTCCCGCTTCTGCGCGGTGCCGAACAGGACGAAGGCCGCGATCATCGCGATCGTGATCGCCACCTCGGAGGATCCGACGAAGTTCACGATGTCGTACGCCAGGGTGTCCTCGACCAGCCAGATGTTCGCGACCGTCGCGCCCACCATGATCGCCACGGGGATCAGCGGGGTGAGGAGCGAGACGGCGAAGCTCGGGCGGTCCTCCGGGGCGACCGCCTCGTCGGCCTGCATGATCTCGGGGATGGCGAAGTCGAGAGTGCCCAGGAAGCGGGGGAGGACCCAACCGGTCACAGCGATCGTCACGATCGCGACGGGGATCCCGTAGATGTAGACCATGCCGTTGTCCGCGCCGTAGGCATCGACCAGGGCCACCGGGCCGGGCTGCGGCACGAACAGCGAGTGCGCGGTCGTGGTGGCCGCGACCGCCGGGATCGCGAGCTTCATGAAGGGCAGCTTCGCCTCATGGGCGACCGCGATGATCAGCGGTGCGAGCACGATGAAGGCGACTTCGTAGAACATCGCCAATCCGAAGACCAGTCCGCACACCACCAGGGAGACCTTCACCCACCGCACGCCGAGCGTGGCGATCAGCGTCTGGGCGATCTGGGTGGCGGCCCCGGAATCGACCATGAGCTTGCCGATCACGGCGCCGAAGACGACGAGGATCGCGAGGGACCCCAGCGTGCTGCCGAAGCCCGTCGTCATCGTCTCCAGCAGCGAGCCGAGCGTGATCGCGTCCCCGGGCAGCCAGCCCGCGGAGACCGAGACCATCTCTGCGACACCGATGAACAGTGCCGCCAGGAGCAGCGCGAGCATCGCATTGAGCTTGTACTTCATGTTCAGCCACAGCATCAGCGCGATGCCGAGGGCGATCCACAGGACGTGGAGCAGGGCCATGGGGTCCTCCGAGGGGTCGACGGGACGGCAGCGGGGGTGACGGGGAGATGGGGTGTGACGGGCCGGAAGCGGGGGCCGACGGGTCAGCAGCGGGCCGCGTCACACTGCCGACGATCCCGGGTAAATTCCTCTGGGGAACTTACTGTGGTTCGTGCACGAAGGTTCTCGCCGTCCGGTCGGACGAATGCCCTGAAAATGGCTATGATCTGCACCGATGGGCGTTGCCAGAGCTTGCCGGGGAGAGAGTCCTCACCGGTGTGAGCTGCGGAGCATGGTGCTCTGGGCCGCACCGGGCTCGCGACGGTGGCCTCCTGCCGGGGAGCGGGCCTACGCTTCCGCGTGGTGCATCGACGGTTCGCGTCGGTGCCGGATCTGGTCGAGAGGATCGCCATGGAGCTGTCGGAGGCTGTGCGCCGCCGCGCTGAACGGGCCCCGGGCCCCCGTCGTCGGTCGCGCGCCGGGCTGCTGATCGTGGCGGTCGGTGCTCTGATGGTGGTCGTCTACGCCGCGGCGTTCCTCGGGGTCATGCGCCTCGAGGGTCATGACTTCTCCTGGATCAGCGCCGTCTACTGGACCATCACCACGATGTCCACGCTCGGTTACGGCGATGTCACGTTCGAGTCAGATCTGGGCCGTCTGCTCTCGATCATCGTGCTGCTCAGCGGCGTCGTCTACATGCTGGTGCTGCTGCCCTTCTTCGTCATCCAGTACGTCGTCACCCCGTGGCTGGACCGCCGCCGCATGGCCCGCACGCCGCGCAAGGTTCCCGCCCTGCTGCGCGATCACGTCCTGCTCGTGGGGTCGGACGCCGTCACCCAGGCCTTCGCCGCTCGCGCCGAGCGCTCGCGGGTGCCCGCAGTGCTCGTGGTGGAGGACCCGGTCGAAGCGGGGCTGCTGCATGACCAGGGTCGACAGGTCGTCGTCGGCCCCTTGGACTCCGCACAGACCTACCGCAACGCCGGTGCCGACCGGGCCCGCCTGGTGGCCTCGACGCTCTCGGACACGGCCAACACCAACGTCGCCTTCACCGTCCGCCAGGTCTCCGGGGACGTCCCCGTCGCCGTCACCGCGAGCAAGCCGGTCTCCACCGACGTGCTCTCCCTGGCCGGTTCCGACCACGTGCTCGAGCTGGGCGCCGTGCTGGGTCGGGAGATGGCCGGGCGCGTTCTGGGCACGACCGGCCGCGTGCATCGCATCGGCAGCTTCGGCGAGACGATCATCGCCGAGGCCGCCGCACGCGGCACCGCGCTCGTGGGGCTCACCCTGGAGCAGGCGATCGGCGAGCTGCGCTGCTGCGTGCGGATCCTGGCGCTGCTGCGCAAGGGCAGGCTGCGCCCGATGAAGCCCGAGTCGACCATCACCGACTCCACCGTGCTGATCCTCGCCGGCGAGGCACCGGAGCTCGCCGCCTACGACGAGCAGTTCCAGGTCCATGAGCAGTCCGAGGACCCGGTGATCATCCTCGGCGGCGGCCGGGTGGGACGCTCCGCCTCGCGCGAGCTCACCGCGCAAGGACTGCCGAACACGATCGTCGAGCAGCTGCCCGGGCGGGTGGAGAACTCCTACTCCGCCCTCGAGGGCACCGCGAGCTACCGCGTCATCGACGGCGACGCCGCCGATCAGCGCATCCTGCGCCGGGCAGGCCTGGAGAGCGCGTCCGCCGTGCTCGTCACCCCGCGCGATGACGACCTGAACGTCTACCTCACCCTGTTCTGCCGACGGCTGCGGCCCGAGCTGCAGGTCGTCTCTCGCGCCACCTACGAGCGCAATGTCGCGACCCTCTACCGGGCGGGAGCGGACGGGGTCCTGTCCTACGCGACGATCGGTGCGACCGACCTGTGGAACCATGCCGGACTCAGCCACCGGGTGCTGGTCGCCGAGGGCAACGAGCTGTTCCTCGTGCCGCGGCCGTCCTCCCTGGTGCGACGGTCCGTGCGCGATGCCGAGGTGCACCGCCGCACGGGCTGCCACATCGTCGCCGTGGGGGACGAGGACGGCACCCTCAGCTACGACACCGAGTCGATCCCGTCGGCGCCCGGGAAGCTGCTGCTGCTCGGCGATCGCCACGCCGAGCGGCTGTTCCGCCAGACCTATCTGAAGCATCGGCGCTTCCGCTCCGGCGATCGCGCAGGAGCCGCCCGATAGCCTCGACCCGGATCGTGCGCGCAGTCCGCAGCGCACATCCTGCTGCCCGCAGTCCGTCAGGCGCAGCCCGCCCCGCCCTCATCCGACGCATCCTCAGGAGAGACATGACCGCCGCACCCGTGAAGCTCGCCCTCGGCGACCAGGCCCCCGACTTCGATCTGCCCACCGCC
Source organism: Brachybacterium sp. JB7 (assembly GCF_003335205.1). Taxonomy (NCBI): domain Bacteria; kingdom Bacillati; phylum Actinomycetota; class Actinomycetes; order Micrococcales; family Dermabacteraceae; genus Brachybacterium; species Brachybacterium sp. JB7. The sequence continues at coordinate 370,410 of NZ_QPGN01000003.1, forward strand.
GGGGGAGGGCGAGTCAGCCTGTCCGAGCTGCGCGGCGCACCGGCGCTGCTCTGGTTCTACCCGGCCGCGAACACTTCGCTGTGCACCAAGCAGGCCTGCGACCTGCGCGACAACCACCAGATGTTCCTCGACGCGGGCTACCGAGTGGTGGGCATCTCCCCGGATCCGATCGCCGAGCTGGATCGCTTCGTGGAGAAGCAGGAGCTGCCCTACACGCTCGCCGGCGACGAGTCCCATCAGGTGATGGAGGCCTACGGCGCCTGGGGCGAGAAGAACATGTACGGCAAGAAGGTCCAGGGCACGATCCGCTCGACCTTCGCGATCGACGCCGAGGGCATCCTGACCTTCGTGAAGTACCGCGTGGGAACCCCGAAGCACATCGCGCTGCTGCAGGAGAAGCTGGGCCTCTGAGACGGCCGACGGGACGGTCCGGGAGCTCTCGATCCGTCAATGTGACGTGATCTGCTCGCTTCCGCTTTGGAGCACCCGCCGTGCTCCCGTATGCTGTTCCGGCGTGCCCTGCTCAGTGCGGGGCGCCAGGAGACGTGGCAGAGCGGCCGAATGCGCTCCCCTGCTAAGGGAGTAGGCGACCAAAATCGCCTCGGAGGTTCAAATCCTCTCGTCTCCGCCGAGGAGAATGGCCCCTGACCTGCGATCAGATCGCAGTTCAGGGGCCATTCTCGTGCCGTGCCGTGCCGTGCCGTGCCGTGCCGTGCCGGCCGGTTCTGGGTGGACGCGCCTGGTTCCTGGGTGGACGCGCCCGGTTCAGGGCGACCAGGGCTGGACCCGGCTCTCAGCCGACGTCGTCGGCGGTCGTGCTCACTCGGGAGTCTCGGCGAGGGTCGTCCACTCCGGGCCGGAGCTCTCGAGCAGGTCGGGGTCGCGCACCACGTCGGCCTGGACACCGCTGCGCAGCCTGCTCGCGAGCTCCTGCAGAGATTCCCGCAGCAGTGCGCGCGCCCGGGAGCCGTCGCCCTGGGAGAGCGCGTCCAGGAGCGACTCGTGCATGCTCGTGAGATCGGCGCGCACACCGAAGCCGAGCGGGTCGGAGAAGCTGCCCATCCGGGTGAGGATGACGATCGTGTTCATCGCCGCGCCCAGGAACCGGTTCTGAGCGATCTCCGCGAGCTGCTGGTGCAGATCGAGATCGGCATTGCCCGCCTCGATGACCTCCTCGGCGGCCAGCGCCGCCCGGGAGCGCTCGATGCAGACGCGCAGAGGCGCGACCAGGCGGTCGGCCCCGGCGTCGTCCCCGGCTCGGCGCAGGGCCGTGATCCGGTCCGCGACGATGGTCGCCGCCTGCATCTCGATGCCGAGGCGGTAGTCGATGAAGTCCGACATGGTCTCGGCATCCATGTGGGTGACGAACAGGCCGCGGCCGGGCACCTGCGTGAGCAGACCGTCGCGGACCAGGCGCTGGCAGGCTTCGCGCAACGAGGAGCGGGAGATGCCCATCTGGCGGGACACCTGCACCTCGGGCACGGGATCACCCGGGCGCAGGTCGCCGTAGTAGATCGCGTTGCGCAGCTCGAGCTCGGCCTGATCGATGATCGAGGGCCGTCGCAGCGGCTGCATCATCGGCAGCTGCACGCGTTCTTGGCGAAAGGTCATCGCCGTCCTCCTGTTCCGGCGCGGACCGCACGGTCCTCGCGTGGCGTCATCGTAGAACGGGCGGAGGCCCGAACGCCTCCCTCCGGGCCTCGCCAGTCGCTCGCCTCACTCCCGTCGGCGCGGCGAGAGGCGTGCGGGCCGTGGTCGGCGTTCACCTCGGGGTCACGACCCCGTTACGAATGGTGGTCCTGTGCACAGAGGATCGGCGACGCCTATACGCTTGTCCGGAATCCGATATCCAGACATCAGATTGTCGGACACCGCGCACGCCGTCGAGCATGCGCCACCGTCCGACGGTCCGTCGCCCAGCGAGAGGGAGTCCCCATATGTACAACCGTCGATCGTTCTTCCGAGGAAGCGGACTCGTCCTGTCCGCCGCAGCGCTGGGTGGAGGCCTCGCCGCCTGCAGTCAGACCAGCACGGGCGGGGGCGACACCAGCGACGGCGGCGGGGGCGACCTGCTCAGCAAGCTCCAGGACGCCGGGAAGATCACCGTCGGCTTCGCCGGTGAGGCCCCGTACAGCTTCGATGACAACGGCGAGCTGACCGGTGCGACCGTGGCCATGCACCGTGAGATCTTCGGCGAGCTGGGCATCGACGAGGTCGAGGGCAAGCTCACCGACTGGAACTCGCTGATCCCGGGCCTGAACTCCCAGCAGTTCGACGCGGTCAGCGCCGGCATGTCGATCCTTCCGGAGCGCTGCGCCGAGGCCGCCTTCAGCGAGCCGGAGTTCCAGTACACGACCGCGCTCATGGTGCCCAAGGGCAACCCCGAGGGTCTGAAGGACATGCAGTCCTTCGTCGACTCCGGCCTCAAGGTCGCCACCATGAGCGGCGCCATCGAGAGCACCTACGCGAAGGACCTCGACCTCGACAGCATCGAGGTCGGCGGCCCGCAGGACGGCGTGGACGCGATCAACAGCGGCAACGCCGATGCCTTCGCACTCACCGCGATCTCGCTGAACTGGCTGGCCGACAACTCGAACAACGACCTCGAGGTGACCGACAGCTTCGTGGCCGAGATCGACGGGGTCAAGCAGGTCGGCGCCGGCGGCACCGTGTTCCGCAAGGCGGACACCTCCCTGCTCGATGCCTACAACGAGAAGCTCGCGGAGATCATCAGCGATCCGGAGCGCTACCTCTCGATCGTGGGCGACTTCGGGTTCACGGAGGAGGAGCTCCCGCCGAAGGAGATGACCGCGGAGATCCTCTGCGACGGCGATCTCTCCTCCCTGCAGTGATGCCCGATCCTCATGTCGATCCCGCTCCGGCGCGTTCCTTCTCGGGACGCGCCGGAGCGGCGCATGACCAGGAGGTGATCCACCGATGGATGGTGTGATCGGTTTCTTCGAGAAGCTCGGACCGAATCTTGAGATCCTCGTGGCCCGGATGCCGCAGATCCTCGACGGCATCCAGGCCACCGTTCTGGCGACCGCCCTGGGCGGGCTGCTGGCCCTGGTCATCGCCATCGTGTTCGGCATCGCGCAGGTCGCGAAGTACGCCGCCGTGCGCATCGCGGCGCGCATCTTCGTGGAGTTCTTCCGCGGCACCTCGCTCGTCGTCCAGCTCTTCTGGCTGGCTTTCGTGCTTCCCCAGCTGCCCTATCCGTTCGGCTGGCGGCTCGCCCCGCTGGTCGTCGCCGTCCTGGCGCTCGGGCTGAACTACGGCGCCTACGGCGCCGAAGTGGTGCGCGGCTCGATCGGTTCGGTGCCCCGCGGCCAGTACGAGGCGATCAGCGCGCTCAGCCTGAGCCCGATGCGCGGCATGTTCCGCGTGATCATCCCGCAGGCGTGGGCCCTGATGCTCCCGTCGTTGTCCAACCTCTGGATCCAGCTGCTCAAGGGCAGCGCGATCGTGAGCACCGTGCTGCTGTACGACCTCTACTTCCGGGTGGAGCAGGTCCGTGATCAGACCGGCACCTGGTTCGCCTTCCTGTTCGCCCTGCTGGCCTACTACCTCCTCGCCTGGGTGATCGTGATCATCATGAATGCCCTCGAGGTGAGGGCGAAGCACAAGATCGGTCGCGGACCGGCCCTGTCGAAGTCCTGGGGGATGCTGTTCCGTGCCCCGGGCAGCGTCGTCAAGGGAGGTGCTCTCGTATGAACCCGTCATGGTGGGACTGGAACCACGCCGCGACCGTCTTCCCGCTGCTTCTGCAGGGATTCAAGATCACTCTGCTGGCGACCGTGCTGGGCACGCTCATCGCCGTCGTGCTGGGCCTGGTCGTCGCGATCATCCGACGGATCGCGCCGACCATCATCCGCAACCCGGTGACCTGGGTCGTGGAGTTCATCCGGATGACCCCGCTCGTGGTGCAGCTGGTGTTCGCGAACCTGGTGCTGTCGCCCTACATCGAATCGACGCTCGCGATCGGCATCTGGGTGCTCGGCATCCACTACACGACCTATATGGCCGAGGTGTACCGCGCCGGCATCGACTCGGTCGCCAAGGGGCAGTGGGAGGCGGCCACTGCGCTGTCGCTGCCCGTTGCGCGCACCTGGCGGGCCGTGGTCATCCCGCAGGCGATCCGCAACACCCTGCCGGCCCTGGGCAACTACGCGATCTCCATGTTCAAGGAGACGCCGTTCTTCGTGGTCATCTACATCCCGGAGATGGTCCGGGTCGCCCAGACCTACGGAGGGGATACGTTCCGCTACACCGAGTCGATCACCCTGGCCGGCCTGATCTTCCTGGTCGCGAGTTACCCGACGTCCCTCCTGATCCGACGACTGGAGAAGAAACTTGCCTGACAACGCTGACAATGCTGGACAGCCCGGAATCCCGCACATCGAATTCCGCGACGTGGTCAAGAAGTTCGGTGACAACACCGTGCTCAACGACCTCAACTTCACTGTCGCCAAGGGGGAGCGCGTCACCCTGATCGGGCCCTCCGGCTCCGGCAAGACGACGATCCTGCGCCTGGTGATGACGCTCGAGGAGCTCACCGGCGGGTACGTCTTCGTCGGCGGCGATCCGCTGCAGTACGAGGACAGGGGCGGCAAGCGCCAGCGGGTCCCCGACAAGGTCCGCCGTCGTACGACCACCCAGATCGGGATGGTGTTCCAGCACTTCAACCTGTTCCCGAACATGTCGGTGCTGGAGAACATCATCGAAGCGCCCCTCCACGTGATGGGCCTGTCCAAGGCCGAGGCGATCCCCAAGGCAGAGGCTCTGCTGGAGAAGGTCGGCATGGCGGACAAGCGGGACTTCAACCCCTCGCAGCTCTCCGGCGGCCAGCAGCAGCGTGTGGCGATCGCGCGTGCGCTCGCCATGGACCCCGAGGTCCTGCTGCTGGACGAGGTCACCTCGGCGCTGGATCCCGAGCTGGTGGGGGAGGTGCTCACCGTGCTGAAGGACATCGCCGAGGAGACCGACATCTCCATGCTGATCGTGACTCACGAGATGCAGTTCGCCCGGGACGTCTCGGATCGCGTGATGATGTTCGACGAGGGACGGATCGTCGAGGAGGGAGCGCCGGAGAAGATCTTCAGCTCCCCGGAGAGCCAGCGCACGCAGGACTTCCTGCGCGCGGTGCTCTGAGCCGTCCACCGAGGGATCCGCGGCGTCTCGCCCTACGCCTCGCCGCCGCGGATCCTCCGGCCGTCCCGTCCGCAGATCGGGCCGTGACGAGTTCTGCTCGTCCAGCGCGATAGTCTGTGCCCGTTCGTTCCGCGCCGAAGCGGTCGCCCCAGCTGTCGGCGGCCGCTGAGCTGCGCCGCCGACCCAGGAGGCCCCGTGCCAGATTCCGATGCCATTGCCGTACCGACTTTGACGAGCGAGTTCCCCGTCGTCGGCGATGATCCCCATATCGATGCCCCGTTGCGCGCGACGGTCCGTCGACTCTCGACCCTGCTCGGTCGCACTCTCGCCGATCAGCACGGTCCCGAGATGCTCGAACTCGTCGAGCAGGTCCGCAAGCTGACCAAGGACGCCAAGTCGGCCCACTCCGAGGCCGAGGCCCAGGACGTGCAGGAGCGTCTGGCCGAGCTGCCGCTCGAGCAGGCCACTGCCCTCACCCGCGCGTTCGCGCAGTACTTCCTGCTGGCCAATGCCGCCGAGCAGGTCTACCGCGTGCGTGCCCTGCGCGAGCGCCCCACGGCCGAATCGTGGGTCCCGCGCACCGTCGCGGCGGTCCACGAGTCCGTCGGCTCCGACGGGCTGCAGGAGGCCATGGACTCCCTGGACGTGCGCTTGATCTTCACCGCGCATCCCACGGAGGCCTCGCGCCGGGCGGTCCTCACCAAACTGCGCAAGCTCTCCGATCTGCTCGAGAAGGACACGGTCGAGGGCACCTCGGAGAGGCGCCTGCAGGACCATCGCCTCTCCGAGCTCATCGAGTCGCTGTGGCAGACCGACGAGCTGCGCCGCCAGCGGCCCACCCCGCAGGACGAGTCGCGCAACGTGCTCTACTACCTGCGCCAGCTCTACCGCCAGACGATGCCCGGCTTCCTCGGGGATCTGCGCGAGGAGCTGCGTGCCCACGGCGCCGACCTGCAGGAGCGCCAGGTGCCCCTGCGCTTCGGCTCCTGGATCGGCGGCGACCGCGACGGCAACCCGTTCGTGACCGCCGAGGTCACCCGCGAGGTGCTCCAGCTGCAGGCCGAGACCGCGGTGGACCTCGCGATCGACATCATCACCGAGCTGATCTCGGACCTGTCGATCTCGAGCGCCCTGACCGGCGAGGACGAGGAGCTGCAGGCGAGCCTCGAGGCCGATCTCGAGTTCGCCTCCGAGGTCGACGAGGTCCAGCAGAGCATGTACGCCGAGGAGCCCTACCGGCTCAAGCTCGGCACCATGCGCGCCAAGCTCCGGGCCACCCGGGAGCGGATCCGCACCGGCGAGGCGCACGTCCCGGGCAAGGACTACCTCGACAACGCGGAGCTCCAGGACGACTTCTCGGTGCTGCGTGCGGCGCTGTCCCGCCACGGCGGCAAGCGCGCCGCGGACGGCGAGATCGCGATCGCGCAGCAGGTGCTGGCCGCCTCCGGCCTGAACCTCGCGATCCTCGACGTGCGCGAGCACTCGGAGAAGCACCACGAGGTGCTGGCCCGCCTGTTCGACCGCGTCGGCGAGCTGGATCGTCCGTACGCGGAGCTCAGCCGCGACGAGCGCACCAAGGTGCTCGCCGCCGAGCTCGCGAGCCGGCGCCCCCTGGTGGGCACCGCGCTCAGCGAGGACAAGACCATCCTCGACGACGCCACCCGCACCACCTACAAGGTGTTCGGCGAGATCCGCGACGCCCACCGGCAGTACGGCCAGTCCTGCATCGAGACCTACATCGTCTCGATGACCCATGGCGCCGACGACATCCTCGCCGTCGCTCTGCTGGCCCGAGAAGCCGGCCTGGTGACCCTTCCCGGTGGCGAGCAGAACCGTTCGGACATCAGCTTCGCGCCGCTGCTCGAGGAGGTCGCCGAGCTGCGTCACGCCGGCGAGATCCTCGACGAGCTGCTGAGCGATCCCTCCTACCGCGAGATCGTGCGCCTGCGCGGCGATCTCCAGGAGGTCATGCTCGGCTACTCGGACGGCAACAAGGACTCCGGCGTCATCACCAGCCAGTGGGAGATCCACCAGGCCCAGCGCCGTCTGCGCGACGTCGCCGCCCGTCACGGGGTCACGCTGCGTCTGTTCCACGGCCGCGGCGGTTCCGTCGGCCGTGGCGGCGGCCCGACCTACGACGCGATCCTGGCCCAGCCGTACGGCGTGCTCGAGGGCGAGATCAAGTTCACCGAGCAGGGCGAGGTCATCTCGGACAAGTACATGCTGCCGACGCTCGCCCGGGAGAACCTGGACCTGTCGCTGGCCGCTGTGCTCGAGGGCTCCGCGCTGCACACCTCGCCGCGTTCCACGCCCGAGCAGCTGGAGCACTTCGGGGACGTCATGCAGACGGTCTCCGACGCCTCCTACCAGCGGTACCGCACGCTGGCCGACGATCCGGACCTGCCCGAGTACTTCGTGACCTCCACCCCGGTGGAGCAGCTCGGCGATCTGAACATCGGCTCGCGTCCCTCCAAGCGCGCGACCTCGGAGAAGGGCCTGGACGGTCTGCGGGCGATCCCGTGGGTGTTCGGGTGGACCCAGTCGCGGCAGATCGTGCCGGGCTGGTTCGGTGCCGGGTCGGGCCTGAAGGCCGCACGTGAGGCGGGCCTGGAACCCGATCTGCACGACATGCTGCGCAACTGGCACTTCTTCCGCACTGTGATCAGCAACGTCGAGATGACGCTCGCCAAGACGGACATGGCGATCGCCGCGCACTACGTGCACTCGCTGGTGCCGGAGCGGCTGTGGCCGCTGTTCGATCGCATCAAGGCGGAGTACGAGCTCTCGGTCGCCGAGATCGAGCGTCTGACCGGCGTGCTGGGTCTGCTGGACAACCAGCCGATCCTCAAGCGCACGCTTGCGGTGCGCGATCGCTACCTGGATCCGATCTCCTACATGCAGGTCGCGATGCTCCAGCGTGCCCGGGCCGCCACGGCACGGGGCGAGGAGCTCTCGCCCGAGCTGCAGCGGGCCCTGCTGACCACCATCAATGGTGTGGCAGCGGGTCTGAAGAACACCGGGTGACCTCAGCGTTCAACGTGGGAGGCCCCCGACGATCCTGGTGATCGTCGGGGGCCTTCCTCGTGCGGGGTGTCGTCCGGGCGCGAACCCGTCGGCTCAGCGGGCGGTGCCGTCGACCGCGAACTCGTCGAGCCGGGCGAGCTCCTCCGCGGCGAAGTCGAGGTGCTCGATCGTCTCGATGTTCTGCTCGAGCTGACGCACGGAGGACGCGCCGACCAGGGTGGTCGCCACGGTGGGGTGACGGAGCGCCCAGGCCAGAGCGAGCTGGGCGAGGCTCTGGCCGCGCTCGTGGGCGATGCCATTCAGGCCGTGCCTCCGAGCCTGGTAGGTGTGGTCATGGACCTGGCGCGAGGTGAGGGAGCCGCCGGTGCCGCTCGCGCGGGAGCCCTGCGGCACCCCGGACATGTATTTGTTCGTCAGCAGGCCCTGCTGCAGCGGGGAGAAGACCGCGAGTCCGATGCCCAGGTCGGTCGCGGTTTCGAGCAGGCCGTTCTCGATGTGGCGGTTGAACATCGAGTACGAGGGCTGATGGATGAGCAGGGGAGTGCCGAGGTCGGCGAGGATCGCGGCGGCCTCGCGGGTCTTCTGCGGGGAGTAGTTCGAGATGCCGGCATAGAGCGCCTTCCCGCTGCGCACCGCGTGGTCCAGCGCCCCCATGGTCTCCTCGAGCGGGGTCTCGGGGTCCTCGCGGTGGTGGTAGAAGATGTCGACATGGTCCAGGCCGAGCCGATCCAACGACTGGTCCAGGGAGTTCAGCAGGTACTTGCGCGAGCCGCCGTCGCCGTAGGGGCCGGGCCACATGAGGTACCCGGCCTTCGACGAGATCACGAGCTCGTCGCGGTGGTGGCGGAAGTCCTGCTCGAGGATGCGACCCAGGTGGGTCTCCGCGCTGCCCGGGGGCGGGCCGTAGTTGTTGGCCAGGTCGAAGTGGGTCACGCCCAGATCGAAGGCCCGTCGGACGATCGCGCGCATGGTCTGGGGATCGCGATCGTCCCCGAAGTTCTGCCAGAGGCCCAGCGAGATCGGGGGCAGGCGCAGGCCGGATCGCCCTACTCGCCGATAGGGCGTCGAGGCGTAACGGTCGGCGGCGGGAACGAAGGCGTCGGTGCTCATCGGCACATTCTACGGGCCTGCGCCCTCCGCAGACAACGGAGATGCAGGTCAGCCTGCCTGCAGCGGGCGCTCCATGACATCCATTCCGAGACCCTCCACCTGGAGCCAGTCAGGGTTCCCGGCGAAGGGCACGCTGGCACCCGTGCGCACGAAGCCGTGCCGCTCGTACCAGGCGTGCAGCTCCGGCCGTGACTGCAGCACCCGGATCATCAGGATCTCGATCCCGGCCTCACGCAGATGCTCCGCCTGGGCCTCCAGGAGACGGCCGCCGAGCCCGCGGGACTGGATGCCCGGATGCACGGCGAACAGACCGAGCTCGGCGCGCGTGATGCCGTCGTCGTCGGCCGGTTCCTGCCGGGTGTAGCAGCAGCCGACCACTCGGGGCCCGCTCGGTGCGGGGCTGTCTGCGGCGTGCCCGGGGCGCCCGGCGTGCTCTGCGTGCCCGGGGCTCGTGGCGGGCGCGTCGTCCGCGGCTTCGACGCTGTCCGGGCCGGAGGCGTCCGCGAGCGTGTCGAGCCCGTCGAGCCCGTCGAACGTGTCGATCTCGGCGGCGAGCAGGGTGACCGCGGGATCCGCGAGCATCTCGCGCACCTCCGCAGCATGGGTGCGGGAGCCGCTGACCAGGTGCGCCTCGGTGGTCCAGCCGCCCTCGCCGCGATAGGCGACCTGGACCAGGTCCACGATCACGTCGACGTCGGCCTCTCGGGCCGGGCGCACCGTGATCGCGCTCGCTGCGGCCGGCGTGGTGGACGAGGCGGCTGCGTCGGAGATGTGCGTGGTCATGAGATCACCTCGGAGCGTTGGAGGGCGGCGAGCAGACCGTGCCCGTCGGGGGCCGTGACGGTCAGCGGGGCGTCGGCACCGCGGCGTCGGCTCGGGAGCGGGCGCAGGGTGCCATGAGCGAGCAGCTGCTCGGATTCGGTGAGCTGCCGGATGGCGATCGCCTCGACGAGCTCGGGATGCTCGGCGGCGAACTCGGCATAGATCGACGGATCGTGCTGGCCGTCGTCCCCGACGAGGAGCCAGCGCCGCTGCGGGAACAGCTCCGCGAGCCGGCGCAGGGCCCGCGCCTTGTGCTCGCGGCCGGAGCGGAAGAAGCCCGTGTTCGTGGGGCCCCAGTCGGTCAGCAGCAGCGCCCCGTCGGGATAGCCGTTCTTGTAGAGGAACCGCTTGAGCACGGGAAACACGTTCCAGGCGCCCGTGGACAGGTACAGCACCGGAAGCCCGGGGTGCTCGCGGGCGAGGCGCTGGTAGAGCATCGGCATCCCCGGGACCACCTGGCGCGAGGACTGGTGCATGACGAAGGCGTTCCAGAAGGCGAGCAGGGGGCGCGGCAGCAGGGTCACCATGACGGTGTCGTCGATATCGCTGACCAGGCCGACGGTCGCCTCCGGCGGGAAGACGCTGATCTCGGCGGTCACCTCGTTGCCGGCGACGGTCCACAGCACGGCCTCGTGCTCGCCGGGCTCGAGGTCGACGTCGAGCTCGACATCGACGATCCCGGAACGATCGGCGCGCACGCTGTATTCACGGCCGCCCAGCAGGATGCGCACCGTGCGGAAGGGCGCCACCTGGCTGGTGAAGTTCCGCCAGCCGCGCACGGCCATCGTGCGCATGTCGTGGACCGGCTTGTCATGGAAGTCGGCAGGGCTGCCCGGTGCGGCGTAGAGGACTTTGGCGAGCACGCGCACCCGGGTGGAGGAGCCGTAGCCGTGGAAGGGCTGCAGGCGCAGATCCCAGTGCAGCCTGCGCAGCGCGCTGCCGACGGTCGCGTTCTTGACGTCCTCGAAGCGGGCCGCCCAATGCAGACGCCCCCGGTCCGGCCCGTCCTGCTCCGTGGTCGTCACGGAGAGGAACGGGCGGGAACCGGAGGCGGCTCGACGGGTGGAGAACACCGACTCTCAGAGGCCTCGCGCCATCTTCAGCCAGGCACCGTCGGGATCGTCCTCGACGACCTCCCAGCGGTCCCCGGTGTCCGCGAACCCGAGGGACTCGTACAGGGAGCTCGCGACCTCGTTCTTGGGGCCGACGTAGAGCGTGACGGTATCCGCCCCGTCCTCGCGAGCCCAGTCGAAGACGGCCTCGGCGAGCTTCACCGCGATGCCGCTCTTGCGCGCCGAGGGCAGGACCCACATCGCCTGGAGCTCGCGCTCGTTGGCGGGGGAGTCGCCCTCGTGGCGCACCGCGACGACCGCGACCGGCTGACCGTCATCGACCGCGAGGAACCATGCGGCCTCTCGGACGCGCTTCTTCCAGACCTTGTCCTCGTACGTGGACTCCGTCTCCCAGCTCTGCCCGAAGGCCGAAGGGTCGGTGCTGAGAGACCGGAGACGGATCTCGCGCACGAGCGACCAGTCGTCGTCGTGGGCGCGGATGATTTCGGCCATTGCTGTCCTCCTGAGCCGTCGTTGCGTGGCCACCGGCGCTGAGGCCGTAGCGAACACGCCCTGGCGAATGTGCGTGACCGGGCTCTGGCACCGGACACGCTTTCCACAGCATTGTAGGGCGCATGGCGATTCGGCGCTCACCACATGCCCATCGTTGACACAATGGGCCCCATGTCCTCCCTCCGCGTACTCACCGTCTGCACCGGCAATGTCTGCCGTTCACCCGCAGCGGCGGTGATGCTGCGTCAGGAGATGATCGATGCGGGCCTCTCCGGCGACGTGGAGGTGGGCTCCGCCGGCACCAGCTGGGAGGCCGAGGGAATGCCGATGGACGACCGCACCGAGCTGGCCCTCGTGCGCGCCGGATACGAGCGGCCCTTCGAGCACACCGCGCGCACGATCCACCTCACTGAGCTGCTGGCGTGGGACCTCGTGCTGGGGATGACGGCCGAGCACGTCCAGCGGCTGCGGCGGATGGCCGAGCAGGCGCCCGACGGCGACAGCGGGCCGGAGATCGCGCTGTGGCGACGCTTCGACCCCGAGATCGCGGCGAGCGCGCTGGAGACGGAGATCGCCGTGGACGACCCCTGGTACGAGGGGCAGGGAGCCTTCGACCGGACGATCGTGCAGATGCAGCGGAGCCTGCCGGCGATCCTCGCGCACGTGCAGGAATCGCTCGACCAGCGTCGCGGTCGCTGACGCGATGCTGCTGGGCGGGCGCTGACCCGCCGACCGTTCTTCAGTACGCATGAGGCCCACGCATAACACATGAGGCCACGCATGAGACCCATGAGGGGCCCGGTAGGGGCTCGCACGGGGATACGCGCCGTGCGCACGCGGAGGTGCGGTCAGGTCACTTGCCGGGGGTCTTCGACGATCCCTGTCCGGTGGCGTGGCGGCTGTACCAGGTGGCACCCGCGAACCCGGCGGTGGTGAGGAAGCCGATCCCGAGCGCGACCACGAGGACCTGCTTCATCCGGCCGAAGGCCGAGTTGGAATCCGGCGACGAGACCGCATTGAGCAGCTGGACGATCGGGCCGCCCTCCTGCTGCGTGGCGACCGGGACGGCGGGCTCGGGCTCCGCGGTCGGCGCGGGCTCCGACGTCGTCGTCTCGGGGGCAGCTGCGGGCGCCTCGGTCGACTCCGTCGTCTCGGCGGACTCGCTGGGCTCGGCGGCTTCCGGCTCGCGCGGGGGATCCGTCGGGTCGTTGTCCGTCGTCGCCGGGGCGGCGGCTTCGGTCTTCTGCTCGGTCGTCGCGGGGGCCTGACGCTGCTCAGTCTGCGTGGCGGGTGCCTCGGACGTGGGACTCTTCGTGGGCTCGGCCTCAGCAGACGGTGCGACCTCGGAGGGTTCCTCCGTCGTGGTCGGATCCTTCGTGGGGGTCGGATCCCCAGCAGGGGACGTCGATTCTGAGTTGTCCGAGGACGGCGGAGACGTGGCGTCGTCCTCGTCGTCCGTGGTGGGAGTAGGCGCAGTTGGTTCGTCCGTCGGATCCTTCGACGGCTTATCCGTAGGGCATTTCGTTGGCGATGGAGTCTCAGTTTTGGTCGTAACCGGGGCAGAGGCCAGACGCTGCACTGTGTTTCCCGCGTTGCTGATCGCCGCCGTCGTGGAGCCTCCGACGGGCACTGTCTTGTGTGGTGCGGTCGCGATGCTCACGTCGGCAGAGCTACCAGGCTCCTCTTCGTTGAGATTTACGTCCTCGCTGGCGCCGGCATCACCGTTGGTCTCGTCATCAGCGTCCGGGTCGTTGCCCGTGTCCGGGTCATCTTCGTCCAAGCCGGCGTCCGGATCCTTTTCGTTCGGGTCCGGGTCCTCTTCCGCACTCTGATTGTCGCCCGTTCCGCCTCCATGTTCCGGTGGTTCTTTCTCAGGCGCCGAGGAGTCGTCAGTGGAGGTTTCGGAAGTCTCGTTCGAGGGTGTAGACGGCTGCTCTGGCTCTGGCTCTGGCTCTGTCGCTGTCTCCGTCTCAGTCGGCTGAGTAGGGCATTCGACGGTCTCTGCGAGTGCGGGCAGAGCGGCTGTGGGGAGCGCGATGGTGAGGGCTGCGGAGCAGGCGAACATGCGTGAACGTAGGCGCATAGGCGCGGTCCCCCCTCTCCTTGTCGCGAGCTCGCAAGCTGTAGTCGGCGTCATCTCCGATGGGTCCGGCCGAGCACATTACCCTACCGACCCTTTACTTCCACCTTCCATGCTCCGGCCTCTGCGGGGCCCGACGCAAGGGGGTGTGGACGGCGCCACCATGGCGTGACATGCGCAATATTGACCGTGACTTGGTGAACTCTTGACCAGCCACCTGCGTCTTTGGGGCATTCCCTCCTACGCGCCAGCGTGCGCGATCGCCGCTCGAGCGATGTGGAGGATGAGTGAATCGACTGGTGACGGGCAGGTAACTAGAAGGGCGTGTTGGCAGCGGCGTGGCGGTGTCGCGCGTTGCGCATTGGGGCAGGCCGACCTCGGCGTGTCGGTCGGGACGCTTTGCCCTGTGACCCCCAAAGGGTTGCAAGATGACGCACGTCACAATGCGGGGTGCGGGTGGAGTCTGCTGATCCGGAGGAGCGGAGCGCCGATCCGGAGGAGCAGGCCCGAGAAGAGTCGGGCTGACGGGGACCGTCAGTGGTGCGCCGCAGCCATCCAGGGACGGCGATCCGTGACCGGTGCGCCGGGGCGGAAGAAGAGCCAGAGGCGGGGAGCAGCGCGCTGCTCCCCGCCGAGAGATCACTCCGCCAGGGCGTCGTCCACGAGAGCCTTCGCTGCCGTCTGGACCTCGTCGAGGTGGTCCTCGCCGCGGAAGGACTCCGCATAGATCTTGTAGACGTCCTCCGTGCCGGACGGGCGGGCGGCGAACCAGGCCGACTCGGTCGAGACCTTCAGGCCGCCGATCGCGCCGCCGGAAGGCGCCTCGGTGATCGCCGAGACGATCGGCTCGCCGGCGAGCTCCGTCGCGATGACCTGATCGGGGCTGAGCGCCTTGAGCTTCGCCTTCTGCTCGCGATCGGCGGGGGCGTCGATGCGGGCGTAGGCGCTCGATCCGAACTCCTCCACCAGCTCCTCGTGCAGGGCGCTGGGGGAGCGGCCCGTCACCGCGAGCATCTCCGAGGCCAGCAGCGCGAGGATGATGCCGTCCTTGTCCGTCGTCCACACCGAGCCGTCCTGACGCAGGAACGAGGCCCCTGCGCTCTCCTCGCCGCCGAAGCCGACGGAGGAGTCGATCAGGCCCGGCACGAACCACTTGAAGCCCACGGGGACTTCGTACAGCTCGCGGCCCAGGGAGCCGACGACCCGGTCGATGAGGCTCGAGGAGACCACGGTCTTGCCGACCTTCGCCCCGGCCGGCCAGTTCGGTCGGTGGGCGAACAGGTACTGGATCGCCGTGGCCAGGTAATGGTTGGGGTTCATCAGCCCGCCATCGGGGGTGACGATGCCGTGGCGGTCGGAATCCGCATCGTTGCCGGTGGCGATGTCGAACTCGTGGCGCTTCTCCAGCAGCGAGGCCATCGCCCACGGGCTGGAGCAGTCCATGCGGATCTTGCCGTCGCGATCCAGGGTCATGAACGACCACTGCGGGTCGACCTCGGGATTGACGACGGTGAGGTCCAGGTCGTGCATCTCGCCGATCTCGGCCCAGTAGTCCACGGCCGCGCCGCCCAGGGGATCGGCGCCGATGCGCACGCCCGCCCGACGGATCGCCTCGAGGTCCACGACGCTCGTCAGGTCCTGCACATAGGTGTGGAGGTAGTCGTAGCGGCCGGCGTCCTGCAGCGCTTTCTGGCGTCCGTGGCGGCGCACGCCGTTCAGTCCGGCCGCGAGCAGCTGGTTCGCGCGATCCGCGATCCACGTGGTGGCATCGGAATCGGCGGGGCCGCCGTGCGGCGGGTTGTATTTGAAGCCGCCGTCACGCGGCGGGTTGTGGCTGGGGGTGACGACGATGCCGTCTGCTCGGCCGGGATCGTCCGCCGACCGGCCGCGGTTGTGGACCAGGATCGCGTGGGAGACGGCCGGGGTGGGCGTGTAGCCGTCCATCGAGTCGACCTGCGCCGAGACGTCGTTGCCGGCGAGCACCTCGAGCGCGGTGTCGAAGGCGGGGCGGGACAGGGCGTGGGTGTCGCGGCCGATGAACAGCGGCCCGCGGATGCCCTGGGAGGCGCGGTACTCGACGATCGCCTGTGTGGTCGCCGCGATGTGATCCTCGTTGAACTTGGTGTCCAGCGAGGAGCCGCGGTGGCCGGAGGTGCCGAAGGAGACCGCCTGATCGGGATCGGACGCATCAGGGTGGAGGTCGTAGTACGCATCGAGGAGAGCGTCGACATCGACGAGGTCCTCCGGAAGGGCCAGTTGGCCAGCACGGGGGTGCATGTTCATCACTCCGTCCTCGGGTGGGGTTGATGGCGCCACTCTAGGTCAGAGGGCCGCCCGCCACGGAGGACGGGGTCGATCCCTGAGACGCACGGGACTGCGCCCCGAGAGGCGGACTGGCCGGGGCCATCTCACTGCGGGGGCGGATACTCCAGCCGCCGCGACACGTCCCGGGCGACGTCGCGCCCCACGAAGCGAGAGACGAGGTGCAGTCCGAGGCCAAGGCCTGACGAGAGCGCCGGGACCGGATCAGGCCTGGCGGCTTCGAGCCAGCAGGATGATGCCGACGATCGTGAGGACCAGGCCGATGAGCCCGGCGACGATGCCGATGATCGGACCGATGAGCATCGGCGCGGCGACCGAGAGCAGGTTGTACGGGCCGAGGTAGGCAGGCGCGTCCGTGCCCTCGCACGTGATCGTCACGGTGGTGTCCTCGAGAGCGGCGACGCCCATGGTCTGGGAGTACGCCACGCCGTCGCCGAAGGTCACCTCGCCCGAGGTGGGCACCGTGGTGACCGCGTTCGCCGAGGTGCCCTCCGCGGTGCAGGTCGTCGCGTCGGCGTCCTCCGCGGGGACGTAGAGGATCAGCATCTGGTTCGCGCTCATCTCGAGCTCGCCGGTGGAGCCCTCGATCACGGTGGGGCCGTCCGACGCATCGCCTCCCAGCGAGCTGAAGCCCCACACGAGCCCGCCGATGGCAGTGATCGGCGCGATGAGCACCAGCAGTGCGAGACCGATCAGCAGCGGCAGCAGCCCGCGGCGCTTGCGCGGCGGGGCCGAGTTCGGCGGCTGCGCGGGCAGTGGGCCCGAGGCCAGCACGGAGCCGTCTGCGGACGGGGACCGGTCCGAGCCCGGTGCCGCGGATCCGAAGGAGGAGCCCCACTGGGGTGCGCTGTTCCCGGATGCTCCGTCGGCCGCACCGTAGGCGCCGCCACCGGCACCGTAGGAGCCGTCGGCCGCACCAGGGGCCCCGTCGGTCGGACCGGGGGTCGTCGGTGCGGGGCGTCCGTACGTCGGTCGTCTGCGCGGGGCGGGCGTGGTGGACTCGCCGTCGGCCATCAGTACTCCTTCGAGGTGGGGCGCGCACAGGATAGCCGTCGAGTCTCCGAGATCCCCGGGCGGCGGCGATCAGGCGGCGATCAGGCAGGAACGTTCGGCTCGGACTATCAGCCCAGGCGGAGCTCCAGCAGGACCCCGGCGACCGCGGCGCCCAGCACCGCCGTGACGATCGGCGTCGCGACCCAGACCAGCACCATCGTGCGTGCCACGTTCCAGTGCACGTGTCGCGGCCCGCGGGCGACGCCGGCCCCCACGACGCTTGCGGCGAGCCCGTGGGAGGAGGAGACGGGGGAGTCGTGGCCGAAGATCGCCACTGACATGGCGATCACCGCCGAGGACTCCGCGGCCAGGCCCTGGGCGACGTTGAGGTCGGTGAGACGGCGGCCGATGGTGCGGATGATGCGGCGCCCGCCCAGCAGGGTGCCGGCCGCGAGGGCGACCGCGACCGCGCTCATCATCGCCAGCGACGCCCCGCCGGAGGTCCCGGAGACGGACAGCGCCACCACGATCACCGCGAGCGGCAGGCGCGCATCGCTGAGCCCGTGACCGGTGGCGACCGCCCCGGCGGAGACCGTCTGGGCGAAGCGCAGATGGCCCACCCGCACCCGTTCGTCGCGGGCCAGGGCGAGCAGCCCTCGCATCAGCAGATAGGACAGGCCCGCAGCGAGCAGCGGCCCCACCACCGAGACCACCAGCATCGTGACCAGGCGATCCCAGGCAGCGGCCGCGCCGATCGCGAGCGAGGCTCCCACGGCGCCTCCGTAGAAGGCGTGCCAGGTGGACGACGGCATGCCGAACGCCCAGGTCAGAACCTCCCAGGTCAGGGTTGCGAGCAGGATCGCGACCAGGCCCGCACCGAGCACGTCCGGGGCGCCGGCCGTGGACTCGGTGAGCCGACGAAGGCCCAGCAGCTCGACCGCCCAGCTCGCCGTCACCGACAGCAGCATCATGCACAGCAGTGCGCCCAGCAGGTTGAGCAGGGAGGCCATCACGAGCGCCGTGGATTCACGCAGCGAACGGGTGGTGATGGCCGTGGAGACGGCGTTGGAGGCGTCGTGGAACCCGTTGTAGAAGGCCATGACCAGCGCGAGCACGACCACCAGGACGAGCAGGGCCGGGGTCACTCAGGCGTCCTTGACCCGCAGCAGATCGGCGAGACGGGCGGTGCGCTCCTGCAGCTCGACGGTGCGGCGGATCGACTCGGCGATGTCGTGCAGGGGCAGCAGCTCGGAGGTGGCGCCGCCGCGGGAGTAGAGCTCGCCGAGCGCTTGGCGGACCAGCCGGTCGCCCTGGCGGCGCAGCTTGCGCATCTGGGGGTAGTAGTCGCCCATGTCCCGCACGCGGGTCAGCGTCCAGGTGGCGACCACCGTGAGCTCCGCGGCGCGCTCGATGCCCTGAGCGGCTTCGAGCAGCGGCTCGGGCACGGCCCCGACGCGGGAGAGCACCAGCAGCTCGGCCGTGTGCTCCATGGAGTCCACGGTGTCCGCGATGGTCAGCGCCAGGTCGTAGAGCATCTCCGCCTCGTACGGCGTGATGAGCGACTGCGCGAGCCGCTGGGCGATGCGATGGCACAGCTCCTCGGCGCGGGTGGACTGATCGTGCAGCGCGGGAGCCGTGCGAGTGCGCTCGCGATAGCCATGGCCGAGCAGGCGGGAGTGGGTGTCTGCGCCTTGGACGAGAAGTTCGGCGAGCTCGCCGAACAGATCGTTCATCGAGCGTTCGCTCCGACGAGCGAAGAGCTGCACCACCTGTGGCCGCCTCCTCGCGCCCCGGTGGCGCTGTCCCCGCAGTCCGCACCCTCGGGTGAGGAGGGGCGACATGCTCCTGAAGTTGGTGCGTCGGACCGGGATGCGCCTGTCGGCGCGAAGGCCGCTCGAAGCGGCAGATGTTGGAGCCCGGGGCAACCGCGGCCCGACGCCCGTACATCGTAGGACACGGCGGCGGCATGCATCCAGCCGGGCCCCGGGGAGGAATGGCGTGTGCCACGTCTGCGGGTGGCGCGAGCCGTGCGGCGGGCGGGCAGCGGCGGGCGGCCGCACAGGGACGCGAGCCTCACCGGGACGCACCGCCGGCGGAGGCCGCTCAATCCAGGCGACCGGCCTCCGCGTGCCGGCCGGCCATGGCGAGCTCCTCGCCCGTGCTGAGCAGCCGTTCCGCCTGCAGGGTGCGGTCGGGGTCGCGATCGGAATCCGCCAGCTGAGCGGTGCCGTGGGCCAGGATGGTCGCGACCGCGCCGGCACGCGTGAGGGCGAGGCCGAGGTCGCCGACGAACGCTCCGCGCAGGATGTCGTCCATGGTGCGCTGGACGTGCATCACGTCCGGCGGCTCGGAGAAGCCCGAGAGGTAGCGCAGTCCCGGCACCGTCCGGGACCCGGCACGGTAACGACGCACCACGTCGTCCCCGCTGTGCTGCACCCAGGTGTGCAGCACGTAGAGGCGCCACAGGGCGCCGGGCAGGGTGCTCGCCGGGGAGCTGGACCACAGCGCGGCCAGATCGGACAGACCGTCCTGGGCGGCCAGGCGCAGCACACGCTCGACGACCTCGGGGTCGGAGCTGTGGAACACCCCGTGCAGCAGGGCCTGCGCCGAATCGTGGGCCAGGTCCGTCGAGGTGGAGGGGTCCGGCTCTCCGGGGATGGCCTCGGCGACCGAGTCGAACAGGGGTGCCGGGCGACGGAATCGAGGGCTGGAAGAACCGGAGGAGGCCATGTTCCGCACTGTACGCACCACGGCCGAGGGCGCGCATCGTACGAGGGCGAAGCTGTGCAACGGCTCATCACCCGCCGGGGCCACGGCTTCTCGCCCGGCCATGACCTTGTCGTCTGGCCAGGAACTTCTCACCCGACCATGGGAATCCCCTTCAGGCGGCGCGGGCCCCGCGACCGAGGGCCACTGCGCGATGGAGACCTGCGCGATGGAGACCTGCGCGACCGGGGCCACTGCGCGATGGGGAGTTCGGCCCATCGCCGGGCGGGGAGAGCGTCATTAGCCTGCGAACATGACGATTCCGCGGGATCTCGGCCCGGGACCGGAGGGACATCCTGTCCTGCCTGTCCTGCCCGATTTCCGGCGCAGCAGCGCGACGGTCGAGCGGATGATCGAGAACCTGGGACCGCCCGCAGCGCCATCGCCGGCGGGTCATGCCGCCGTGCGCCCGGTGGAGAGCCTGCGCCGGCCTCGTGTCCTGCTCCCGGCCGACGCGCTGCGGGACACCCTGATGCGGACCCTGGTCGCGGCGGCCGGTGGTGCCGGCGCGCTCGTGATGGCTGTCGCGCTCGTGCTGCTCGCCCTCACGGTCGACGCGGGGCGCGCCCCGGGCATGGGGCTGCTCCTGGTGATGCTCCCCCTGGGGGTCACCACCGCTCTGACACTCCTGCTCAGCGTGCGCTTCGCGATCGTGGCGCTGGCGACGGCGCGTGCCCGCGTGGAGATCTCCGAGCACGGCCTGCGCGTGGTCGGCGCCCTGAGCAGCCGCGACGTGGCATGGCACGAGATCAGTGCGGTGCGGACCCAGGTGGTCCATCCGGTGCACTGGCTGACGGCGACGCTGCGGCTGACGGATGGCACCCAGGTCGTCATGCCGGTCTTCGACCGCCCTGTCTGGACGTACGGCCGACGCTCCGGGCACGACCTCCGTACGCTGCGACGAGAGCTGCGCCGACAGCAGCGGCCCCGCCCCTGAGCGGAGGTACGCGATCAGGGGCGGGGCCGCTGGGCCTGCCGCAGGGACCGGAGTGCGCCGGTCGGGCCACGGCGAGCAGACCATGCCGCTCAGGCAGCGGTACCCGGGTCTCTGCTCGTGCCGTCCTCCCACAGCAGGCGCACGGTCTCGGTGAGCTCGCCGCGCTCGGTGCCGGAGACGGTGAGGATGCCGTCGGAGTCCAGCGGCAGGTGGCCGGATCGCCAGGTGCCGTCCTGCTCGACGTGGATCATCAGCGGGACTTCGTCCTCCGGGGCGGAGAGGTCCACGCGGCGCAGGGAGGCGGTGCGCTCGCGACCGTCGTCGAGGAAGGCGGTGACGATGTCCGCGACCGCCGACGGCACGTGCTGAGGATCCGGCAGGGAGGTGATGAGGAAGGAGTCCATCTCGTCCTGGGTGAGCAGGAGGACGGCCTGCCCGGCCTTGACCACGAACGCCATCCGCATGGCGTCGCCCTCGGACAGCGCAAGGCCCAGCCAGCGATCGGCCGAGGTGAGGATCCCTGCCACCACCTGGCCCTCCTCGCCCAGCAGCCACTGGCCGTCGCTCGAGCGATCCACCTTCCCGCGGGCGCGCAGCCCCGAGGTGACGGCCGCCGTCACGAACTCGCGGGCCTCCTCGGGGGCGCTGTGCAGTCCCACCTGCTCGCGGGAGAGCTGAGCGCTCTCGGTGGGTCGCAGGGAGAGCATGAAGTCGATCTCGTAGGCCGTGTAGATCGACTGCTCGTCCGTCGCGGTATCCGCCGCGGTCTCGCTCATGGGGCTCCCTGTGCGTCGTGGGTGTTCGCCCGCGCCGCGGAAGCGCTCCGGGCGGCGTCGGGCAGGTCTGCACCGAGCATGGCAGACCGGGGCGGGTCGACTCCACCGGATCTCGGTGCCCGGCGCCACCGGGTGCTGTCTCACCGGACGGGGTTCCTCAGCAGGTGCGGTCGCGCAGCCACTCCCGGATGCCGGCCATCACATGATGCGGCAGTGCGTGCTCGTTCTCGTGCCGCAGCAGGTCCGGGCCCTCCTGATCCGGCCAGTGCCGTCGGGCCCGACGGATCGGCTCCAAGCCCTGGCGGGCGCCGCCGTGGGTGCTCCCGGCGAGCAGGAGCGGGCGTGGCGCGATGAGGGAGAGCAGGTCGTCCGCCTCCTGGCGCTCCTCGTGCTCCGGTCCCTGGCCCGGAAACGGGACGTGGCCCGGGTGGGAGCTCTGGTCCGGCTCCGCGACGTCGGCGGCATCGAGCCGTGGCTCGTGGACGGCCGCGACCTCGATCCGCTCGTCGAGCGCCGCCAGGCGCAGCGCGAGACCACCGCCCAGACGGTCCCCGAAGGTCGCCAGTCGTGAGCCGTCCGCGAGCCCGGATTCCTGCAGGGCGGTCACGGCGAGCATGAGGTCCGCGACGCTGCGGCCGATGGGGCTTCCTCCCTGCTCGCGCTGGTGACGCGCGGCGAGGGGGCCGTAGCGCTCGGCGGCGCCGGACTCCTCGGCCAGCACCGGATCATGTGCGGCGATCTGCTCGAATCGCCAGGGCACGGCGAGGACGCTGTGGCCGACGGCGGCGAGCTGCAGCCCCAGGGCCGCCGCCGAGGGATCGAGATCGGCGAGCTCGGTGCGGGCCGTGGGCTCGGCGAACAAGGGCGGCGTGTCGTAGCAGGGGACCACCACCACGACGCCGGTCGAGGGCACGGACAGCGGCCGGTAGAGCTCGGCGACGAGGTCGATGCCATCGTTCCGGAGCTGCAGCTGGTGGATCGTGCCGCGCACCCCGGGATGCGCGGGCTCCCGGCTCACCCCGGGACGCCACGTGGCGTCGGGATCGAGCTCCGCTCCGAGGTGGCGTCGCCACCAGGAGCGGGGAGAGGTGACGGCGGATGTCGACAGTGACGGTGACGCGTGAAGGCTCGGCATATCCGATGGGGGTAGTGGCGGGTGGGTGACCTCGACACTATCGGACTGGCCCGGCCACGTCGGGGACGACCGGAGTTCGAGCAGCTGCTCGCCCCGGGACCGGGGCATGTAGCGGACAGGCGTCGGCCGCAGCACCTGGGACGATAGGCTCTCCGCATGTCCGGGAGCGATGAGCAGGAGAGCACAGGGGTGAGCGCCGTCGCGGATCTGGGCAGCGACAGCATGAGGTCCGTGTACCGGGATCTGCTGCGCTTCGGCCCCCGTTCGCGCAGCGAGCTCACCAAGCGTCTGGGGCTCTCGGCCCCCACGGTCACCCGCGTGACCCGTGACCTGCTCGAGGCGGACCGGCTGCACCCGCTCACCGCGGTGGTGCGCCCCAAGGGCCGCCCTCACGAACCCCTCGACATCGTCGAGAACCGCGGGCCCCTGTTCATCGGCGTCAAGGTCACGGCCGACGAGGTGCACACCGTCGTGACCACCGTGCGCGGCAACACCCTCGAGGAGCTCGTGCTGCCCCTGACGGGCACCACGGTGGACGAGCTGCTGGAAGCCATGCTCGCGCCCGTCGAAGCCATCATCGAGGCGCATCCGCGCCTGGCCGGCATCGGAGTGAGCCTGGGCGGACTCGTCGCGCGCCGACGCACCGTGGTCAACGCCCACCTGCTGGGATGGCAGCAGCCGGTCGAGCTCGCGGCCCTCCTCGAAGCGCGGGTGGGTCTGCCCGTGGTGGTCGAGAACGATCTGGTCGCGATGGTGAACGGCCTGCACTGGTTCGGCATCGGGCGGTCCTACGACTCCTTCGCCGTGCTCACCGTCGGCGCCGGCGTGGGCATCGGCACCGTGATCGACGGGCGCGTGCTCGAGGGACGGAATCATATGGCGGGCCTGACCGGCCGGGTCGTGGTCGGCCAGGACCCGCAGGGCAGTCCGCTCGCCATCCGGGATGTGGCCAGCACCGACGCAGTCGTGGCCCGGGCGCAGGAGCAGGGCGTGCTCGAGCCCGATCAGGGCATCGAGGAGCTGCGGGCGCTCGTGCGCGAGCAGGAGCCGGCGGCGCTGGAGGTCGCGCAGGACCTCGCGCGCATGGTCGCGCTCGCCGCGGCTGGCCTGGTGGCGGTCGTGGACCCCGAGGCGATCGTGCTCGGTGGCGAGAACGTCGACCTGCTGAAGGCCGCCCGGCCCGTCTTCGAGCAGACCCTGCGGGAGACCACGGCCCGCGGCCAGCGCGACCTCGTGGTGCGCACCCTCAGCGGGGACTTCGACGAATGGGCACGCGGCGCCGCCGTCATCGCCATCCAGGAGTTCGTGGGCGTCGCCCCGCGCACGACCTGACGGCCAGCGCCGCAGGCACCGTGCAGTTCCCGGTGCATCCTCGAACGGGCTGACGGCTCGAACGGCCTGATGGCTGGAACGGGCTGACGGCCGGCTCCAGGTCGCAGGAGTCGGCCGTCAGCCGGAGGTGCGCGCTGAGCGCCGAGGCTCACTCGAACAGGTCGTTTACCCGGTCGTTGTATGAGGCGAAATCGGCCCCGTCGATCCGGCGCATCCAGCACTGGTCGAAGGCCGACTGCATGGTCGTCATGATCGTGGCCGAATTCTCCACGAGCGGATACAGCCCCGTCTCACCGTTCTTCACCCGGTCGGTGAACGGAGTGACGTCCAGGCCCTCCGCGGCATACGACTCGATCGCCGCCTCGGTGCCGGCATCGGTCGAGGGGAAGAACGGGGCGCGCTCGCCGATGATCTGCTGCGCGTCGTCGGACCCCAGGAACGCGATCAGGCGGGCCGCCTCCTCCTTCTTGTCCGACTGTGAGGAGATCGAGTCCCCGAGTCCGTTGAACATCGAGACGGGCGTGCCGATCGGACCGGAGGGGAGCGGGGCGATGCCCAGCTCCATGCCCTCCATGTTGTTGAACGTGGTGATCATCCACGACCCCGCCAGGGCGAGCGCGGCTTTGCCCGACTGCAGCTGGGTCTGGGCCGGGCTGGAATCGCCGAAGACGCCGAAGGGTGGGAACAGGCCCTTGTCCACGAGACCGAAGTACCAGTCCATGGTCGCGGCGAAGCGCTCGTCGTCGTAGTTGAATCGGGTTCCCCAGGTGTCCGCATCCGTGAACGTCCAGCCGGTGGACAGGGCGAAGGCGGACCAGCTGGACTGGCCCGTGTAGTCGACCGCGGCGTCTGCCGCCATCCCGTAGCGGGCCACGTTCTCGGGGTCGAAGCCCTCCTCGTCACCGCGCACACCGTTCTCGTCCAGCGCCAGGCGGGCGAGCATCTTCTCGAAGCTGCCGCCGTCCTCGGGATTCCAGTCCAGGCCCTCGAGATCCTCGGGGGCCAGCCCCTCCTCCTCGAGCAACTTCTTGTCGTACATGACGGCGATCGTGTCGTAGTCCTTGGGCAGCCCGTACCGCTTGCCGTCCTGTCCGGTCCACAGCTCCTGGAGACCGTCCTGGAAGTGCTCCGCCGGCAGGGCGTCGAGCGGGGCCAGGCCGTCGAGCGGGGCGATCACCCCGAGCTTGAGGAACTCCGGGTAGCGGGCGAGGTGATCGGCGAAGGCGTCGGGGCCCGCCTCGGCGACGAAGCTCGCCGTGAGCTTTGTCCAGTAGTCGTCCCAGCCCAGCTGGGTGACGCGGACGAAAACATCGGGGTTCTCCTCCATGAAGCGGTCGATCGCCGCGGAGTAGGCGGGAAGCTGATTCGCGTCCCACAGCCAGTAGTCGATCTCGGTGGAGCCGGCCGGCCCGGAGGCGCTGCCGCACGAGGACAGTGCTCCGGCGCCGACGGCACCGGCCGCGAGGGCGGCCGATCCCTGCAGCAGCCGGCGTCGGGTCAGTGCGGAGGACGGAGGAGTGGTGGCGCGAGCAGCGCGTGCTCGATGGATCGGGGAGTTCATCTGGGGCACCTCACTTGATCCCGCTGAAGCCGATGGAGTTGACGATCTTCTTCGCGAACAGGGCGAAGAGGATCAGCATGGGAGCGGCCGCGACCAGGGTCGCCGCCATCAGGCCCGACCAGTCGGGTCCGGTGCCCGGAGCCTGGGCGCGGAAGACGCCCAGCGCCACGGTGAGCACCCGGGACTGATCGGTGTAGGACACCATCAGCGACCAGAAGTACTCGTTCCACGCCGTCATGTACGTCAGCAGCGCGAGGGTGGCGAGCGGTGCGCTGGACATCGGCAGGATCAGCACGAAGAACACGCGCGCCTTGCTCGCCCCGTCGATCAGAGCGGCCTCCTCGACCTCGCGGGAGACGTTGTTGAAGAACTGTCTCAGGAAGAAGATCGCGAAGCTCGAGATGAACAGCGTGGGCAGCATGATCCCCAGCAGGGTGTCGACCAGGCCGAGGTTCTTGATGAGGATGAAGTTGGGCAGCAGGGTGAAGATCTGCGGGATCATCAGCGAGCCCAGGAAGATCAGGAACACCGTCTCGCGGCCACGCCAGCGCAGACGGGAGAACGCGTAGGCGGCCATCGCGCAGGAGAAGGTCTGCACGACGGTGATGGCGGTCGCGACGACCACCGAGTTCAGCAGGTAGCGCCAGAAGTTGATCGAGGCGCCGCTTCCGCCCTGGGAGATCGCCGTCTCGACGTCCTGCAGGCCGAAGACCCGCTCGAAGCCTCCGGAGTTCAGCCCCACCGGCAGCAGGCTGCCCGGATCGGTGGCCAGGGCGTTGTTGCTGGAGAGTGCGGTGCGCAGCATCCAGTAGAAGGGGAACAGGGTGATCAGCAGGAAGATCACCATCACGGTCCAGGCGGCGATCTTGCCCCAAGGGATGCCGTTCCTCGGCTTCACTGCGACGGGGCGATCCTGATCCCCGGAGCGCGGTGACCCGTCGGTGACGGGAAGCGTTGTCGTGGTCATGTGCTCTCTCCCGTCAGTCCAGGTCCGACTTGCCGGCGTTGGTCATCCAGTACTGCGCGAAGGTGATCACCATGAGGATCACCAGCAGTGCGACGGACAGCGCAGAGGCGTAGCCGAACTGGTACTGGCCGAAGGCGTTCTCGTAGATGTACATCTGCAGCACCTTCGAGGCGTCGGCCGGGCCGCCCTGGGTCGTCACCGAGATCGTGTCGAACACCTGGAACGAGCCGATGATCGTCATGATCAGCACCAGCGCCAGGATCGGACGCAGCAGCGGCAGCGTGATCCGACGGAACAGCGTGAGCTCTCCGGCGCCCTCGGTGCGCGCGGCCTCGTAGAGGAAGGCGGGGATGGACTGCAGGCCCGCGAACAGCAGCAGCGCGGTGTAGCCCATGTGGCGCCACACGTTGACCAGCGCGACGGTGGGGATCACCCAGGTCTCGCTGGACCAGAACGAGATCGGGTCGAAGCCGATCCACTGCAGGAAGATGTTGAAGACGCCCAGCTGGGAGTCGAGGATCCACAGGAACACGATCGCTGCGACCACGTTGGAGACCAGATACGGGGCCAGCACCAGGGACCGCAGGATCGTGGACTGCGTGAGGCGCTGCATGAGCACCGCGATCAGCAGCGCCACGATCGTCTGGACCCCGATGTTGATCAGGACGTAGAGCACCGTGACCTTGAGCGAGTTCCAGAAGATCGGATCCGCGATCAGCTTCTGATAGTTCTGCAGCCCCACCCACTGCGGTGGGGTGAGCGTCGTGTACTCCGTGAAGGAGTAGTACAGACCGGTCAGCAGCGGCCACACGAGGAACACCAGGAGGCCGACCGTGGCGGGCGCGATGAACAGCAGCGCCAGCTTCGTATCGTCCTTCCGTCGGCGTCGTGTCGGGGCCGACCGCGTCGACGTCGTCGCGGTGGACATGGCTACCTTCTTTCGGTTCGACGGGGCCGGACCGCCCGGACCCGTCCGTGCAGGGGCAGAGGTCAGGAGACCTCTGCTCGGGTGATGTCGATCAGGAGCGCCTGCTCGGGGTCGAGGAGCGGAGCGGCGAGGCCGGAGACGGTCAGGACCGAGCCCGGCACCAGGAGGCCGCCGTCCTCGGCCGCCTCCTCGGCGAGCTGGATCCAGCGCGGCGGGATCAGGCTCGAGGTGCGGGCCTCGGAGGGGAGGGGGCGGATCCGGTAGAGGGACTCGGGGTCCAGGCCCGGGAACCGCAGGCGGTCGTGCTGGGAGCGGTCCGAGCGGCCGACGGCGGCGAGCGTGAACAGGGCGCGGTCGCGCTGCGGCGAGACGACCCCGTGCAGCCACAGCGGGCTGTCGCCGCGGTCCGCCCGGACCAGGTCGCCGGTGAACAGCAGTGCGCGGCGGTCCTTGTAGAGGCGGATCCAGCCGCGCAGCGCGGTGATCTCCTCGGCGTCGGCCTGCGTGAGGTCCCATTCGATGCCGAGATGGCCGAACAGGGCCGACGCCGCGCGGAAGTCGAGGCTGTGCAGGCGGCCGGTGCTGTGGGAGGCCCCGGAGGCGATGTGGCTGCCCATGAGCTCGAGCGGGAGGAGCTGCGCGGTCCAGCGGTTCATCTGCTGGCGTTCGAGGGGATCGATGCAATCGGAGACCCACACGCGGTCGGTGCGCTCGAGCACGGCGAGGTCCGCCCGGGCGCCGCCCGAGGAGCAGGATTCGATCTCCAGCCCCGGATGATCCCGTTTGAGCGCATCCATCAGGGCGTAGGCGGCGAGGGTCTGCTCATGGACGGCGGCCCGGCCTGTGCTGCGGGTCGCGGCCTCGAGCAGGTCGCGGTTGTGGTCCCACTTGATGTAGCCGATGTCGTAGGCGTCCAGCACGGCGCTCATCTGGGTCTTCACGTGCTCGAACGCCTCGGGGATCGACAGGTTCAGCACCTGCTGGTGGCGCGAGGGCAGGGGGAGTCGGTCGGCGGAGGGGGACATGATCCACTCCGGATGGGCGCGGGCCACGTCGGAATCCTCGTTCACCATCTCCGGCTCGAACCAGAGCCCGAACTCCATGCCCAGACCCGTGACGTGGTCGACCAGCGGGCCGAGGCCATCGGGCCAGACGTCGGCCGAGACCACCCAGTCGCCGAGGCCGCGGGTGTCGTCGCGGCGGGATCCGAACCAGCCGTCGTCGAGCACGAAGCGCTCCACACCGAGATCCGCGGCGTGATCGGCGAGGGCGGTGAGCGTGTCGAGGTCGTGGGCGAAGTAGACCGCCTCCCACACGTTCAGGGTCACGGGACGATCGGTGCTCACGTGGTGATCGCGCGCCCGCAGGTGGCGGTGGAAGCGGGAGGCGACCGCATCCAGACCGTCCCCGTAGGAGGCATACAGCCAGGGGCTCGTGTACTCCTCATACTCGCCCAGCACCACCTCGCCGGGCACCAGCAGCTCGCCGCCGCCCAGGAGCCGGTAGCCGGTGTTGATCTGCTCGGCGAGGTGGCGGTGGTTGCCGGAGAACGCGGTGTGCACGCCCCAGACCTCGCCCTGGCGGAAGCCGATGCCGGGACGGCCTGCATGCAGGACATGCGCGGAATCGGCCCCGGTGCGGCCGCGGCGGTTCTCGCGCAGGTGGGTGCCGACGGTGAAGGTGCTGCGCTGGGGCGTGCGCTCCTTGCCCCAGCGGCCCGCGAAGTCGAGCAGCTCGTCCGCGTCGCCGGGGACGGGCACGGTCAGCGTGAGCTCCTCGAGCGCGTACGGGCTCGCGGCGGTGTTGGTGAGGGTGGCGCGCTGTCGCAGGAGGCCCGTGGGCAGCAGCTCCACCTCGAGGGCGACGGCGAGTCCGAGCTCCTCGTCGGCCAGCTCGAAGCGCACCAGGGCCGCGCCGGTCTCGGCGTGCGCGGCGCGCAGGGGCGTCCCGTCGACCGAGATCGACTGGGTGGCCAGCCGCGGCGCCCAGCCGGAGCCGTCGGGCCGGGACCCGGTCAGGCCCTGCCGTCCGATCCAGCCGTCGGACTGCTGGGGAAGGATCCCGACCCGGACGGGGACATCGACCGCGTTGTGGGGGACGGGTTCGATGCTCGCCGTGCACACCGCGTCCAGCCCGGCCGCGCCGAGCATGCCGAGGTCGGCGCCCCAGTGGAGGAGGGCGGGGATGCGCCCCTCCGTCACGTCCAGGACCACCGAGACTCCCGCGGCGGCCAGGTGCAGACGCTGGGTGGCCCCTGGCGCGGGGGCCGTGACGGCACTCTCCGCAGCGGAGCCGGGAGTAGGACGTGGGGTCATCGGGGGCCTCCGGAAGGACGGACGGGACGGACGGGACGGACAGGCGGACGGGGCGGGGTGGCGCACGGGGCGGGGTGGACCGGCGCTGCCGAGCGGACGGTGCGGGGCGAGCGGTGCCGGGCGAGAGGAACTGCGCTGAGCGCTTAACTGAAACCATGAAACTAAATACGGGCTCGGACGTCAAGGGGAGCGTCGGTCCTGAGACGGAACGTGCTCCTCGCGAGCGTGGACGGACGATCCCGGCGGACTTCCCGGTCCTATGATGAGGCCCTGCGCGTGGCCCTCGCGCGCCTCCCGGCAGCGGGAGACGTCCACCCCGTGGGAGCTCGATGTCCGCCTCCGCCGCGCCCGTCCGTCCGAAGCGCCTGGACCGCGTGCTCGACCGGGTCGAGCGGATCGGGAACCGCCTGCCCGACCCGCTCGTGCTCTTCGCCGGACTGTTCCTCCTCACCGCCGTGCTCACCACGGTGCTGGGGGCGCTCGGGGCGCAGGTGCAGGTGCCCGGCGAGGACGATCCCCTGCAGGTGCGCTCGTTCTTCAGTGGCGAGGGGCTGACCTGGTTCACGACCACGATGGGGGAGAACTACATTGGCTTCCCACCCCTGGTGAACGTGCTGCCGATCGTCCTCGCGGTCGGCATCGCCGAGGGCTCGGGCCTGCTCAGTGCCGCGATCCGAGGGCTCTTCGGGTCCGCGCCGCGCTGGCTGCTGCCGTATGTCGTCGCCTTCGTCGGAGTCAACGGGAACCTCATGAGCGACACCTCGTTCGTGGTGATCCCGCCTCTGGCCGCACTCGTGTTCGCCGCCGCCGGCCGCCACCCCGTGGCCGGACTGATCGGCGGCTTCGCAGCCGTCGGCGCCTCGTTCTCGACCTCCATGCTGCCCTCACCGATCGACGCGAACTTCGCCGGGATCACCTCCGGCGTGATGGGTGCCCTGCCCGATGCGCTCCAGGCGACCCCCGTCACCGTGGTCTCCAACTACTGGATCAACCTCGCCTCCTCCCTGGTGCTCGTGCTCGCCTGCGGCGCTCTCATCGATCGTGTGCTCGAGCCGCGCCTGGAGAGGGCCGGTGTCCCGAGGGTCATCGACGACCCGGACGAGGGTGCGCCGACCGGCCCGAGCAGCGGCGGCGGGGCCGAGGCCGACGGCTCTCCGGGCGGCACCGCGGCGTCCGGCGGGAAGGAGCGACCGAAGGCCAGGACGGGGGAGCGGGACGAGGACGTCAGCTCGTCGGTCGAGCCGGTGGAGAAGCGCGCGCTGGTCTGGGCGGGTGTGACGCTGGCAGGCCTCGTCGCGCTCATCGTGGCGATCGCCGTGATCCCGTTCTCCCCATGGCGGAGCGACGGCGGCGGGCTGCTGCCGGACTCGCCGTTCATGGGGTCCATCGTGTTCCTCATCGTCGTGGTGTTCTCGGTGACGGGCATCGTCTACGGCGCACGGCTGGGTACCATTCGCACCGGCGGCGACGTGGCCCGTCACATGGGGCAGGGCCTGCGATCCATGACCAGCTTCCTCGTGGTGGCCTTCGCCCTCGCACAGTTCCTGGCCCTGTTCGAGTGGAGCGGGGTCGGCACCTATCTCGCCGTGCACGGCGCGGCCTGGCTCGAGTCGGCGCAGCTCGGCGGACTGCCCGTGATCCTGGCCTTCGTGGTGCTGTGCGCGGTCGCCAACCTCTTCATCACGTCCGGCACCTCGATGTGGGGGCTGATGGCGGTCGTGTTCGTCCCCATGCTCGGCCTCGCCGGCCTCGAGCCCGCCTTCGTGCAGGCGGCCTTCCGGATCGGCGACTCCTCGACGCAGATCATCACCCCGCTCAGCCCCTACCTCATCGTGCTGCTGGGGATGGTGCGCCGGTACGAGCCGGACGCGGGCCTCGGCACGCTGGTGGCACGTCTGGTCCCCTTCACCCTCGTGTTCTTCACGGTATGGGTCGCGGTCCTCCTCGTGTTCTACGGTCTGGACCTGCCGATCGGACCCGCGAACGGCATCCACCTGGAGTGACGTCCGGCCGACCGCGCGGGGCGGTGCGCCCCCGGTCGGTCCTGTCATCGGCGGCGGTGCGCCCCCGGTCGGTCCTGTCATCGGCGGCGGTGCGCCCGTCGTCGGCGCCGGTGCGCTTGTCGGCGGCGGGGCCGACGCACGTCCGTGGGTCGGTCGTCGTCCTCGTGAGGCCGGTCGGAGCGCTAGCCTGATCCCACCCCCGACCAGGCCAGGAGCCCCCGATGATCTTCACCCAGTCCTCCAAGCTGCGCGACGTCTGCTACGAGATCCGCGGCCCGGTGCCCGCAGAGGCTGCGCGCATGGAGGCAGAGGGGCACAAGATCATCAAGCTGAACATCGGCAACCCCGCCCCGTTCGGCTTCGAGTGCCCCGACGAGATCCTCGTCGACATGATCAAGAATCTGTCCACCGCACAGGGCTACTCCGACTCCAAGGGCATCCCTGCGGCCCGTCGTGCGGTCGCGCAGTACTACCAGACCCGCGACATGCCCGGCATCGGGCTGGATGACGTCTACCTCGGCAACGGCGTCTCGGAGCTGATCCAGATGGTGTGCCAGGCACTGGTGGACGACGGCGACGAGGTGCTCGTGCCGCAGCCGGACTATCCGCTGTGGACGGCGTCGGTCGCGCTCGCCGGGGGTCGTGCCGTCCATTACGTGTGCGACGAGGAGGAGAGCTGGTGGCCCGACGTCGAGGACATCGCCTCGAAGATCACCGAGCGCACCAAGGCGATCGTGGTCATCAACCCCAACAACCCCACCGGCGCCGTGTACCCCGAGCACGTGCTGCGCGACATCGTCGAGGTCGCCCGCACGCACGGCCTGATGATCCTGGCGGACGAGATCTACGACAAGATCCTCTACGACGATGCGGTCCACACCCCGATCGCGTCCCTCGCGCCCGATCTGCTCTCGATCACCTTCAACGGGCTGTCCAAGGCGTACCGCGTGGCCGGCTTCCGCGCCGGATGGATGGCGCTGTACGGGCCCAAGGATGATGCGACCAGCTTCATCGAGGGCCTGGACGTGCTCTCGAACATGCGGCTGTGCCCGAACGTGCCGGCCCAGCACGTGGTGGCGACGGCGCTGGGCGGCTATCAGTCGATCAATGAGCTGCTCCTGCCCGGAGGGCGTCTGCTCGAGCAGCGCGACGTGGCCTATGAGGGGCTCAGCGCGATCGACGGGGTCAGCGTGGTCAAGGCCCAGGGTGCGCTGTACATGTTCCCGAAGCTGGACCGCGAGATGTACGCGATCGAGGATGATGAGCAGTTCGCCTATGACCTGCTGCGCACGCAGAAACTGCTGGTCACCCACGGCACCGGTTTCAACCTCGCCACGCCGGACCATTTCCGCCTGGTCACGTTGCCCAGCACGGAGCTGCTCGCCAACGCGATGGACCGCATCGCCGACTACCTCGCCGGCATCCGCCGCTGAGCACGGGCGGCCGCGCCCGGACGGCGAGGGCGTACGGCGAGGGCGGGCGGCGAGCTCAGACCGCGGCGCGCTCAGACGGCGAGGGCGAGCAGCAGCGCGAGCACCGCGAGCAGGGGAAGCGTCCCCTGCCGCACGGCAGCGCCGCGATGCGCGGGCGAGCTGAGCAGCAGCACCGTGGCCGCTGCGAGCATGCACCCGGTGCCGGCGAGCATGAGCGTGATGCCCACCGTGCTGAGCCCGGCGAGGGCGAGGACGGCGCCGAGTGCGGCGAGCACGCCGAGGAACAGGTTGTAGAAACCCTGGTTGAACGCCAGGTCGTGGGTCGCGGCCACCTCGGCCTCGCTCTGCTCCCCGAACACCTTCGCAGCGCGGGGGCTGCCCCAGGCGAGCGACTCGAGGACGAAGATGACCGCGTGGAGCAGGGCCGCGAGCAGGGCGAGGACGGATCCGAGGGCGAGCACGGCGGCCTTCCGGGGAGAAAAGGGGTGAGCGCGGCGGCGGGAGCGGTTGCCGACTCCTGCCGCCGCGGATCAGGCGTTCGAGGTCTGGGGCATCCCCGACTGGGAGACGCGCACCATCTCGTCGCGCTCGACGACCTTGACGCGGGCGCGGGGCTCGCCGTCGGCGTCCACCGCGGCGGCGCCGAGCGACTTCTCGTGCTCGTCCAGGGCGGTCCAGCCCTCCCACGTCGTGTACTGGACGCCGCGGTCCTCGAGCAGGCGCAGGATCGCGTCATCATCGCGCTCGGGGGCCGCAGCGAGGACGCCGGCGTCGATGTCCTCGATCAGCGAGGTGATGGTCTCGATCGCGTCGGACTTCGTGGCGCCGATCAGGCCCACCGGTCCGCGCTTGATCCAGCCGTTGGCGTAGACGCCGGGCAGCACGGTCCCGTCGGCCTCGGTGACGCGGCCGGCGTCGTTGTGGATCACGCCGCGCGCGGCGTCGTAGGGGATGCCGGGCAGCTCCGAGCCGTGGTAGCCGACGGCGCGGTAGACCGCACCGATCTCGTAGTCCAGGAACTCGCCGGTGCCCTGCACGCGACCCTCGGCGTCGAGGCGGGTGCGCTCGAAGCGCATTCCGGTGACCTTGCCGTCCTCGCCGAGCACCTCGACGGGGCGGTGCCAGAAGTGCATGTGCAGGCGACGCTGCGCGGGGTTGCCGTCCTTGTCGGTCGGCTCCTCGCCGGCGGCCTCGCGGCGCTGCTGCTCCTCGAGCCAGCCCACGAAGGTCCGCGTGACCTGGTCGGTGCGCTTGTCCGCCTTGATGGCCTCCCACTCGGCGTCGGTGATCTGCTCGACGTCGCGGGGGTCCATGACGACCTGGAGGCCCTTGGGGTGGGCGAGCTCGCGCGCCTCGAGCGGGGAGAACTTGGTCTGGGCGGGACCGCGACGGCCGAAGATGTGCACGTCCGTGGTCGCGGCGGCCTGCAGGCCCTCGTAGACGTTCTCGGGGATCTCCGTGCGCAGCAGCTCGTCGGCGCTCTTGGAGAGCACACGGGCCACGTCGAGTGCGACATTGCCGTTGCCGATCACGGCGACCGACTCCGCGTCGAGCCGCCAGGTGCGGGGGTAGTCGGGGTTGCCGTCGTACCACGCCACGAAGTCGGCGGCGCCGTGGGAGCCTTCGAGGTCGATGCCGGGGATGTCGAGGTCGGCATCCTTGAGGGCGCCCGTGGCGAAGATGACCGCGTCGTAGTGGGTGCGCAGATCCTCGGCGGTGAGGTCGGTGCCGAACTCGACGTCACCGAGGAAGCGGATGTCGCCGCGGCCCAGGATGCGGTGCAGGGCGGTGATGATGCCCTTGATCCGCGGGTGGTCGGGCGCGACGCCGTAGCGGATCAGGCCGAAGGGGGCGGGGAAGCGGTCGAACAGGTCGATCGAGACCTCGAGCTCCCCGTTCTTCACCTGCGGGGTGCGCAGAAGGGTCTCGGCGGCGTACACGCCGGCAGGGCCGGAGCCGATCACGGCCAGACGGAAGGGCTTCTGGGAGGAGGACATCTCACCTCGGTCTCGTGGCGCCGTGGCGCCGGGTCTGGTGCGTCGTCGAAGGCGTCGTCGAGGGCGCGCTGATTTCCGCACCACTGTATACGCGAAATTCGTTCCGTCCCCGGTGCATGTGAGCGGCTCGACGCCGCGAAACCGCTCGAGATCAGGCCTGTTCTGCGGCAAGAACGCAGGTCGCCGGCGTCGTACGGGTGCTGGGGACGAGGGACGCCCGGCGCTGACTTAGCGTGCGCAGACGTTCACTGTCGGTCATCTTCCTCGCGAGGGGACTTCCGGCCGCCACGGCGCCTCCTGACGACGGCTGCGACCCCCGACGACGGCGTCCCCCGGTGACGACCACTGACGGCGACTCCCGACATTGACGGCGATTCCCGATGTCGTCCCTCGACGACGACGGCGGCTCGACGGACTACTCCGGGGTGGGGGCCGACGCGCCCGTCGTCGCGACCGGCTTCTCGGAGGCGGAGGCCGAGGCGTCGACCGGGACCACCTCGACCGCGACGTCGAGCGTGCTGCGGGATCCGGGAGGGCCGACGACGATGCCCTTCAGCGGCGGCACGTCCGCGTAGTCCCGGCCCCAGGCCGTGGTCACGAAGCGCTGATCCACGAAGGTGCGGTTGGTGGGGTCGATGTCCACCCAGCCGATCCCGGGCACCAGCACGCTCAGCCACGCATGGGAGGCCGCCGAGCCGACCATCTCGCCGGCGGGCTGGGTGACCAGCGCCCCGGCCTGGGAGGGCGCGGTGCGCAGATAGCCGGAGACATAGCGCGCGGCGAGACCGGCCTCCCGCACCGCCGCGACGCCCACGTGCGCGAAGTCCTGGCACACGCCGTGCCGCGCGGAGAGCACCTCCTGCAGGGTGGAGGCGACGGTGGTGGCCGAGGAGTCGTAGGTGAAGTCGGTGTGGATCAGGCCGGTCAGCTCGGCCAGGCACTCCCCGATGGGCCGCTCCGGGGTGAACACGGCGTCGGAGAGCTCCCTGGCGGCGGTCCCGGCGGGGATCCTCGGCGAGGGGTGCACGAAATCGATGCTCTCCGCGGGCAGCAGCGGCCCCCAGTGCTCGGGGCCGCACAGCTCCCACGGGCGGGACATCGCGTCGGCGCCGTACCGTCGTTCCGCCACGGTCACCAGGGCGTGGGAGTGCACATCGAGCCGTTCGTGCATGCCGTCGACCAGCAGGTACGTCGACGAGTTGCCGAAGAAGTCGGTATGGGCCGTGAGCCGAGCCGGCGCCGGATCCACGGCCACCTCATGGGAGAGCACCCGCTGGTGCGGGGTGGCGCGGGGCTCGACGTGGGCGCGGCCGTAGTTGCGCGAGACCGGCTTCGCATAGCGATAGCTGGTCAGGTGGTGAACGCGGTAGTCGAGCGACGGGGCCGACGGCTCGTCGTCGTGGCGCAGCGGGATCTTCGGAGCGGCACGGCGTGCGGGTCCGGGATTCTCAGACATCGTCGATCCCCCATCGTGACGTGGCCTCCGAGGGCCGGAAGTAGTGGTCCTCCAGAGCGGTCGCCAGTTCGCGCAGCGAGGCGATCGCGGAGTCGACCTCGGCGAGCATCGCCGTCGGCGCCCCTCCGCTCTCGCCGCCCTCGACCAGCATCCCGCTGCCGGGGCGCAACAGGGACCGTGGCTCCCAGGAGGCGATGCGGGAGCGCAGCGAGGTCCACGGCGCGCGCAGCTCCGGGGCGGGCTCCACCTCGGGCAGGCGATCGAGGGTCGACCCCAGGCGCTCGATCTGGAAGGCGATCGATCGCGGCAGCGTGGTGTCGTGCAGCAGCAGCTCGAGGAGGAGCTCGGGCTGGACGGCCGCATGGAACGAGCGCCGGTAGGAGGCCCCGGACTCGGTGATCTGGGCGATCGCGGTGGCGATGCGGATCTCGGCGGCGCGGGAACGGCGATGGCCCAGGGCGACGCGCAGCAGCGCGAGCAGCCCCATCGTCCGTTCGAGCTTTCGTCCGGCTTCGGTGAAATCCCATCCGAGGTTGCGGGGCATGGAGTCGGCGACCGCGCCCGAGAGGGTCAGGCAGCCGTCGACCACGTCGGTCAGGCCCTGTTCGAGCGGCTGCAGGTCCGAGCCGTTCAAGGTGCCGAAGCTACCGCGCATCCGCGCGATGATCGGCCACACGTCATCGGAGACGAGATCCCGCAGGGTGCGAGTGGTGTGGGCCAGCGACGAGTAGGACTGGGCGAGAGAGCCGGGCCGGCCCGCGTCGGTGAGCAGGCTCAGGATCTCCCGGTGCACGGCGTCGGGATCCGTCGGATCCAGGGCCTGGAACCCGGGATAGGTCGTGGTGACGTGGGTGACCGCCCCGAGCAGCACCGCCTGGGCCGTGGTGGCAGCGCGGCTGTGCTCGGAGCCGAGGTCGTTGGAGGTGTCCAGCACGGTGCGCAGCAGCCGGGCGGTGGAGTCGACCCGCTCGAGATAGCGGCCGAACCAGAACAGGTCCGAACCGATCGACCGGGTCATCGCGGGCGGGGCGGCGAGGACTCCGTGGCTGGCGGGGCCACCGTTCCCCTGTGCACTCATCTCGAGGGTCGAGCCGTTCAGCGCGGAGTCGTCCGGGCGGGGCTCCTGGAGATCGCGGGGATCATCCGGCAGGGAGGAGGGCTCCGGGACGGCCACGCAGATGTCCTTGAGTGCTTCGGGGCCGTCGTCCGCAGTGCGGGCGACGCCGCCGGGGAGCACGTCGAAACCGTCCTCGGAGGCGATCACCAGCAGCTGCAGACGGACGGGCCGCTCCACGAGCTGGTCGCCGCCGTGGGGGTCCACCGACAACCAGCCGGCGCCCATCGGTGCCTGACCTGCCTGACCCGGAGAATCTGCCGATCCTGGCGGACCCGGAGACTCTGCCGGACCTGCCGGACCTGCCGGACCTGCCGGACCCGTCGGATCCGCCGGACCTGCCGGCCGCAGCTGGAGGTCCTCGTGGAGGATCTGACGGCACAGATCCGGCAGGGTGGCCCGCAGCGCAGGGTTCTCGAGCAGACCGGTGCCGAAGGGGTTCAGCATCTGGAGATCGCCGCAGCGTGCGGCCTCGACCAGCCCGGTCACTCCGCCGTAGGGCGTCGGCCCCAGATCCAGGGGATCCAGCAGGTGCGAGGGCAGCAGGCGCACCAGGGAGTCGACCGTGTCCCCGGAATCGG
Organism: Brachybacterium sp. JB7; assembly: GCF_003335205.1. Classification (NCBI taxonomy): domain Bacteria; kingdom Bacillati; phylum Actinomycetota; class Actinomycetes; order Micrococcales; family Dermabacteraceae; genus Brachybacterium; species Brachybacterium sp. JB7. The sequence goes on from NZ_QPGN01000003.1 coordinate 408,778, forward strand.
ACTCCAGGCCCGGTCGGCGCAGGGTCAGCGTGCCGGACCCGGTGCGCAGGTCGCCCACGGAGACCAGAGGCGCGCCCAGCAGGTTCGCGAGCCAGCTGTGGTCGAAGGCGCGCAGCGGGTCCTCGGGATCGGTGTCGGTGAGCACCACGGTGCGTCCCGCACGCCCCTCGGCACGGGAACGGTGATGCAGTGCCGTGCGGACGGTGTCGAAGAAGGGGTGCAGTCGGCGCAGCGCGGTCGAGCCGTACAGGGTCGGTGCGCAGCGGGAGAGCACCCGGCGCAGCTCCAGGGCGGTGCCGGCGCCCTCGGGCACGTCGAGGTGGTCCTCGTGCACCACCCAGCTGCCCTCCTCGGTGCGGGAGACGACGCAGCTCAGCGCGAACAGATGGGCGGAACCGGCGGACGGGATACCGATCGCGGAGCGCAGGTAGGCCGGATCCTGGAGGAGCTCTGCCGCGGGGGCGACGTCGGTGCCGAGCACCGTGCGCGGTCCGTACAGATCCGCGTACAGCGCATCGAGCAGCCGCATCCGCTGCACCAGGCCCGAGGAGAGGGTCTCCCACTCCTCGGCGTCCAGGACGACGGGGACCGGATCGATGCGCGGAGGGGCGACGGAGACGTCGGCGGCGAACATCCTCGCCGCCGACGTCGCGGCGCGCGACCGGCCGACGGGGCCGAGCGCGGCCAGCTCGTCGGCCAGGGCCGTGGGTGGTGCGATGCTCACCCGTCCATCGTAGGCACGGAGCCCTGATGGGTAGTCAGGAGAGGCGTCACGAGCCGGTGCCGACGGGCAGTCCCTCGGAGGGCTGGACCACCACGAAGCCCGGGCCGTGGAAGGCCAGCTGGAATGATTCGCCGGAGCCGCGCCCGATCAGCGAGCCCATCTTGAAATCGTTCTTGATCTGCGGCTGCAGGTTCGCGGACCAGCACACGGCGGCCTGCGGATCCACGAAGGTGGGCTGCTGGGAGCAGTCCAGCAGCATCGGCGGCCCGTCGGACGTCACCGCGACCATGCCCTGCCCCTGCAGGAACAGGTTGAACAGTCCTCCCGCCATGAACCCTGCCCCGCCGAGCGACCGGATGTCCCACTGGATGGAGGAGTCGAAGGCCAGCATGTTCCGGGTGTTCAGGGTGAGGGCTTCGCCCTCGAGCTGGATCAGGAAGATCTCGTTGGCCTGGCGGGCGTAGAAGATCTCGCCGTGGCCGCGGGTGCGCATCATGTTCGCGCCTTCGCCGGTCGCCATCTTCTTCAGCAGCTTCATGCCGCCGCCGGAACCCTGATAGGAGAAGTCCATCTGGCCCTGATAGGCGACCATCGCGCCGGCGGAGGAGATGATCTCGGGGGCCTGCGGGTTCAGCGAGCAGCGCAGCATCTTGGGGGACTGCAGCGCCCAGCGATCCGTGGTCTGGCGTTCCTGGTTGGAGGCGTCGAACAGGTTGGAGCGCATGGCGGCCCTCTCCTCGGGTGGGGTGATGTGTGCGAGCGGACGACTCGGGGGATCGAACGGTTCGCGGTGTGACGACGCGCACCGCATGGCGAGGGAGATCTTCTCACGGTGGGGCAGACACCTCCCGGCGGTGCCGCATCGCGGTGCGGAACGGCGCGACGCGCGTGCACTGAGGGCGCGATGCGCGTGCGGAGCGGGTTCGATGCGGGTGCGGAACAGGAGCGTGCAGGGATCCGCGGTGGTGACTGTGTGCGGGAGCGGTGAAGCGGATGCCTGCCGGCCGCCGCGCCTCGTAGCATGGCGGACATGGTCGAAACTCCGCCTCCCGGCTCCGCGGGATCCACCGGATCGCACGGGTCCCCTCGCGGCGAGCGCCGTGATCCACGGCTGGTCACGCTCGCCGAGGACTCCGGCTACGAGATCCTGGGCAGGATCGGCGCCGGCGGCATGGGGATCGTCTACCGGGCGTTCGATGCGGATGACCACGAGGTGGCCATCAAGCTGCTGCGCCATGAGATCTCCGACGATCCTCGAGCGCGCGAGCGCCTCTCCCGCGAAGTGGCCGCCCAGAAGCTGGTGCGCAGCGACAACATCGTGCGGATCCTGGATGCGGAGCTGGATTCCTCGGACGCCTTCGTGGTCACCGAGTTCGTGCCAGGCCCGACGCTCGAGGACGCCGTGCGCACCCAGGGCGGCCTGCATCCCGAGGCGGTCCGCGAGATCGGACTGGTGATGGGCGACGCCCTCAACGCGATCCACCGCTCCGGTGTGATCCACCGCGACCTCAAGCCCAGCAATGTGCTGCTGCGCGGTGCCGACGAGGAGGACCTCACCGGTTTCGATCCCGACGGCGACCGGCTGGACCCCGTGATCATCGACTTCGGGATCGCGATCGCCGCCGAGGAGTCCCGCCTGACCTCGACCGGGCTCGTGATGGGCACGGCCGCCTACCTGGACCCCGAGGTGATCCGCACCGATCACACCGGTGAAGCGGGGGACTGGTGGGCGTGGGCAGCGCTGCTGGCCTTCGCCGCGACGGGCCGAGAGCCCTTCGGCAGCGGCCGCGCCGACCTCGTGTTCCTGCGTGCCGAGCGCGGCGAGATCGACGTGGACGGCCTGCCCGTCGAGCTCGCCGCCTGGCTGCGTTCCGCCCTGCAGTCCGAGCCGTCCCAGCGCCCCGCCCCCGAGGATCTGCTCGCGCGGCTCACGGAGCTGGACCTCAGCCGTTACGAGGACGCCGGGCCGACGGAGGCGCTGAACACCGATGGCTCTACGGCCGCGCTCCCGGTGACGGGGGCAGGAGGGGCTGCCGGCGAGGACACCGATGCCGTGGGCACGGCCGCGACGAACGCTGGTGCTGGTGCTGGTGCTGGTGCTGGTGCTGGTGCAGCCGGTGCGGCTGCCGCTGGTGCGGTCGGCGCGGCGTCGGCCGCAGCCGCCGACGGGCCCGGGACTGGTGGTGTCGACCCGCGGCCTCCGCACAGCCACGAGGCGATCGGTGACGAGCCGCCGACGGAGGCCCTGTCGCCGATCACCAGCCCGGACGAGGCCCCGACCCAGGCCCTGCCGCGCGTCGGCACCCCGGATGAACCGCCCACCGAGGCGCTGTCCCTCGGCGGCTCGGGGTACGACGCGGAGGACGCTCCCACGGAAGCCCTGCCCGTGATGGGCCCGCCCACCCGGCAGATGCCCGTCGTGCCCCCGCCGGCCCCGCCGCCGCCCGAGCAGACCGGCGGATTCGGTGTGACCTCGCAGTACCCGGTTCAGCGAGCCCCGCAGCAGTACGCCGCCGACCCTCGGCAGGCCGCGCACTACCCGGCCCCGGGCCAGACGGTCGCGCAGCCGGCGCAGCATCCCGCGTACGACCCCTCGGCGCTGCAGCAGGGGCCGCCGCCGAGCTACCCGGTCCAGGGCGGGGGCCAGATGGCTCCGATGCAGCAGGGCTGGCCCGCCCCGGCTCCGCGGCCTCCGCGCCGCCCGGTGCTGGTGTGGCTCGGGCACCTCTTGATCATCGCCCTCGCTGCGCTCGCGCCGTACGTCTCCCTCATCGCGTTCGTGCTGCTGGGCACCCTCGCCCGCACCTGGGAGCGTTCGCACCGACGGATCGCGGACCGCCGCATGCGCGGCTCCATCGGCTCCGGTCCGCTGTGGGCCGCCGGTCTCATCAGCCCGTTCGCCGCTCTCCTGGGCCTGCTCGAGATCGTTCTGCAGGCCATCTTCCCGCTGATCCTCGGCGTGCTGGTGGGCATCGCGATCGATGCGGGATGGACTCTGCTGGAGGGCTCGGCCCCGCCCGACGGGGTCGCCTTCGGCGCCGCGATGGCGGTGACGCTCCTGATCACCTGGGTGGGCCTGGGCAGCCGCACGACCCGCAACGGTGCTCATCGCATGGTCGATGCGGCAGCGCCGGACCGTGTGTGGACCTCGGTGGTGCTCGTGCTGCTGCTGGCGCTGGTGGGCGCCGTGGTGTTCACCCTGCTGGCCCGCGAGGGCATGGTCGACTACTTCCCGTTCCCCTCCGGCCCCCGGCTCGAGGACATCGCGATCTGGAGGCGCTGAGCGACGCCGAGCCTGTCCGTGAGGTGCCTCATCCCTCCGGTCGTGCTCAGGGAACCCCGGTTAAACTTCCTCCGACCTGTCACCCACCGCAGCCCCGTCCCGGGGTGAGGAGCATTCATGGCCGCGTCCGGATCATCGAAGTCAGCGCCCTCGCAGTCAGCGCAGGAGCGCCGCGAGGCACAGAGGGAGAAGCTCCGCCAGCAGCGTCAGGCCGAGCTGCGCCGGCAGCGTTCCGTGCGCACCGTGGTGATCGCTGCGATCGTCGTGGTCGCGCTGGTCATCGCGAGCGCCATCGGTTTCCTCGTCTACCGCTCCATGCAGCCCGAGCCCGCACCCACCGTCCCGACCGGCATGAGCGAGGACCAGCCGTACCTGACCTTCGGTGCCCCCGAGGACTCCGGCAAGCCGGTCGTCGAACTGCACCTGGACTTCATGTGCCCCATCTGCGGGCAGTTCGAGGAGGTCAACGGTGAGGACGTCATGTCGATGGTCGAGGACGAGGAGATCACCCTCCACCTCGTGCCTCGCAACATGTTGGACTTCGCCTCGACCACGGGCGACTACTCCTCCCGGACGGCCGCCGCCATGGTCTCCGTCTACGAGGAGGACCCGGAGGCGTCGCTGGCCTTCATGCAGCTGCTGTTCGCGAACCAGCCTGCAGAGAACTCCGCCGGCCTCACCGACGAGGAGATCTGGGCCTATGCGGAGGAGGCGGGTGCCTCGGCCGACGTCAAGGCGTCGATCGATGCCGAGACCTACCGTCCCTGGGTGAACCAGATCGCCGATCCCTATGCGGCCGACAAGACGGAGGGCACGCCCTACGTCGAGATCGACGGGACGCAGTTCCAGGACTGGCAGACCGAGGGCGCCCTGCGCGAGGCGGCGCTCGCCGCCGGTGGGGACGCCGCGGCCTCCGACGGTGGTGAGGGCTGAGAAGCTCGTCCGCGGAGCCCGCTGGGCTCCTCTAGACTTCTGGGGTCGGCCGATCCGTCGGCCGACCCCACCCGCTGGAGTGGCGCAACGGTAGCGCACCTGTCTTGTAAACAGGTGGTTGCGGGTTCGATTCCCGTCTCCAGCTCGATCAGGAAGACCCCATCAGGCGCAATGCGTGATGGGGTCTTCCGCTGTGGTCCTTGGACCCGCTGTGATCCCGTCGTGGCCTCGCTGTGGCCCCGCGGGGCGGTGCCGTCACCGGCCCCGGGACGGGGCTCCATGAGCGGTCAGAAGCGGGAGTAGGTCACCTTGTTCACCGTGAAGCCGTGGCCGGTCATCACGTTCCAGCAGGTCATCCCGTCGAAACGGCTCGTGCAGGCCACGTCGCCATGGGCTGAGCTCTTGTCGTACTCCAGGGTCTGCGCGGAGTCGCTGAGGAAGGACTTGCCGCAGGCGGTCGCCGCGTCCTCCGCTCCGACCTGGATGGAGAAGGGGCCGTTGTCACAGTCCTCGAGGCTCGCGTCCGCGTAGTCCCGCTCGAGCACGGAGCAGGCCACGGAGTCGTCCTCGAGCAGGCAGACGATGTTTCCGGTGGGGGACTTCAGCGCCGTGATGTCTTCGGCGTCGTCGGGCGCTGGGGAGACGGGCTCCTCGGAGGGCTCCTCGGTGGTGGGCTCCTCGGTCGGCGACTCCGAGGGGGCCTCGGAGGCCGAGGTCGCACTCGTGCGCTGGTAATCCTCGCCATCGTCGCTGACCCAGGCCCGCACCACGAACGCACCGACGATCACCAGCAGAAGCGCCAGCAGCAGGCAGCCGCCGCAGGCGAACAGGGCGCGTCGACCGTTCGAGCCGGAGCCATCGGAGTCGGCCTCCGGTGGCACGGTGGGAGGGCCGCCTGCCGAGGCGGCCGCAGTCGGGCCGGTCTGACCGTGCGGCGGCACGCCGTAAGGGTCGGGCGTCGGATAGTCCGGATAGGTGGCGGCCGGGGAGGCGCTGGTGCCAGCAGCAGGGCCCGTACCCGCGACGACACCAGCGCCTGCTCCCGCAGCGACGACTGCGCCGGCACCTGCGCCTGTGCCGGCACCTGCTGCGGGGGCGGCGTCCGAACGGGATACTGAGGAGGGGCTGGTCGCGGGGGACGCCCCTGCGGGGCCGAGGGGGACGACACGGGCGGACGGGGCCACACGCACGCCGCCGGTCGTGGGAGCGGCGGGCGCGGAGTCGGGTGACGCCGCACCGGCGGGGGAGGGGGCCGACCCCTCTGCCGGGGAGGACGCGCTCCAGGCGTCGGCCGACGCGAGGTCGCCCCAGACGGACGCTTCCTCGGAAGCCTCGGAAGCCTCGGAAGCCTCGGAAGCCTCGGAAACCTCGGAAACCTCGGGCGAGCCGGTGGTGCGAGCATCAGCCGCCGCGGCCTCGGGCCGAGCGGAGCTCTCGGCCGTCTCCGCGTCGTCCTGGTCGGTGACGGCGGGCGAGATCTGCGTGTCGTCCTGATCGGTGATCACGGGGGACGCCTGGGTCTCGTCAAGGTCATAGTCGTCGGAGCCGTCGGAGCCGTCGGAGCCGTCGGAGCCGTCGGAGCCGTCGGAGCCGTCGGAGTCGCCGGACGGTTCTGCGGCCCTCATGGCCTCGTCGTACGCTTTCTTCGCCCAGGGGTTCGTCGCCAGGATCCACGACCGCGCCACCTCGGGGCACGACGGGTTCAGCACGATCGTCCTCTGCAGCTGAGGGTGCTTCTCGGTCAGTTCGAGAAGGCGCTCCGGCGGGGTGCTCGGATCGCGTGCTTCCTCAGCTGATGATCGTGGCTCTGCCACATCCACTCCCTCGGTGTCGACACGGGCTCGCGGGGGCGCCCAGGTACGGCTCGAGCCGTACGAGGACGGGGACGAACCTCCGAGAGTCTGACACCAGGCACTCCAGCGGTCCACTCCCGAGCCCGCGATGTGGATCCCTTCCCGGTCTGGTCGGCAGGTCACGAGATGGCGCGGACCAGGGGTGCGGGCACACTTTTCCTGCCGTCATCGATCCCGCGGGCCGTTGGATCTGTGACGGTGCTCATGGCATGCGCGGATCGTGGTGGAGACCCACGGGTCCACAGGGATCTCCGCGCAGCTGCGCGCCCTCCGCAACAGCTGGGCGTGGCCCGTTGGGGAGCGAAGCGCGGAACCGGAGCGGCGAGAACTCCTGCGGCGCGGCAGGCACCGCCGGTATCCTGCGCCTGACGCTCGGCCGAGCGCGGGGGCACGGTCGACAACGATCGTGCAGGACGAAGACGACGACACGGGGGAAATCGATGATCATCTGGCGCGGTTGGGGGTTCCTGGCCATCGTGTACATCGCGCTCGGCGCGGCGCTGCTGGGAGGACTGATCGGAGCATCGCTCCTCCAGTCGTCGACGGCCGCCGGCCCGCTCGCGGGCGTGGGGATCCTGATCGGCGGAGCGCTGACCGCCGTGCACGGCTGGTACCTCAACGTGCTGCGCCCCCGCCGGCGAGCCGATGAGTGGGAACAGGCCGAGCGGCCTCGGCTCGAGGCCGCTGCGGATCAGGGCACCCTGGTCGTCGCCAATGTGCAGCCGCGCAGCCCTGAGGAGGCCGCCGACATGATCGAGGCCGTCCTCACCGACGGGCGCCGTGCGATCGGTCGGCACGGCCCGCATTCGGTGTTCTGGATCCCGATGGAGATCATCGGGATCCTGGCGATCGTCGGCGGACTCGTCCTGGCAGGGGCGACACTGGCCGGTGCACTCCTGGCGTGAGGCCCGGCCCACCTGGCTCACCTCGGTGACAGCTCTCAGCAGGTGCAGCGGTCGGTAGGATGCGCGACAGCCCGGGACCCCTCGGTGCAGCGGAGGCGAGCACGGGACGGGAACGGATGAGCGATCACGCGCAGTCGGCGGGCACGACGAGATCTCGGAGGCTGACCGTCGCCCTGCTCCTCTCCATCGGATGCCTCACCGCCTCCGTGCTCCTGCTGCTGGCCACCACCGCCGGCGGCATCACCTATCTCGTGCTGCAGAAGCGTGCTGCAGAGGCCGCGACCACATTCACCGGCGCGACATACGCGTTCGGCTACCCCGTGGACTGGCACCGGACCACGACCGGCGTCGAGCTTCCTGATCCCGATCAGGTGCTCGAGCTCAGGAACGACGACACGACGAAGTACGTGACGGTCCTGGACCGCAGCGGGGCGATGTCGGCCGCAGGGGAGTGCTCGGACGCTACCGCGCGCGCGAACAGCCAGGGGTTGGGGGCCGACCAGAACGAGGTGATCGGTGCTCGTGACGTCGACGGCCGTGAGGCTCTCCACCATCGCGCCGTCGCCACCGACCTGGACGGGGAGCACTCCTCCAGCGTGGTGGACACCTGGTGCCTCCCCAAGCCCGACGGGGTGGTCCTCTTCGTGGCCCAGACCTTCAGCGACGATGACAGCCCCGAGTCGATGCCGGATGCGGAGAGGATCCTGGACAGCTGGGAGTGGACGGTCGACGGCCTGTCCGCGGAGGACTCATGACGCACCAGACCACGAGGCCGGCAGGGGCCCGCCGTCCCCTGATCCTGCTGATCGCAGGCTTCCTGATCGCGGCGCTGCTGCTCACGCTGCTGGCCGTCGGCACGGTCACCTACCTCGTGCTGAGCACCAGGCCGGAGCCCGCCGCCGCCCCGGAGTTCCCGACCTACCAGGCGCCGACGCCCATGACCGAGGTCGATACCGGCTGGTACACGTTCTCCTATCCCGCGCACTGGGCGCCCCAGGACCCGTCGGAGGACATCTCCTCGTTCGAGTACGTCCTCACGACCCTCGACGCTGCAGACAACTCGAAGATGGCCGTCATGGATTACGTGGTCGAGGACGGGATCGAGGAGGAGTGCCTGGATCAGGCCGAAGCGCTGAGACTCCACGAGATGCCCGATGTCGAGGTGGACGGTCGCGTCGCAGCGCACTATCAGACCATCGCGCCCGCCCCGGACACGGAGGAGACCATGGTCCAGGACCTGTGGTGCCTGCCCAGGCAGTTCCACATCGTCGTGGTGCTGGGACGCACCAGCGGGCCGGAGGCCGAGGCCGCAGGGGTCTCCGAGGCCCAGAAGGTCCTGGACACCTGGTCGTGGACCACGGAGTCCTGAGCATCCCGGCTGCTCGACCCGGGAGAGTTCCTCAGGGACCCACGAGAGCCAGGGAGAGTCAGGGGGCGGGGGTCAGGGCCTCACGTCAGCGGACCCAGGTCCACGTATCGAGCATGACCTCGGCGACAGGCGCGGGGCCGGCGCCGTCGGGGGAGGAGCCCTCGGCGAGGAGGACGACGACGCTCTCGGCATCTGCCATGCAGTACGCATCGCCCTGATGCCATCGGTCCTCGCTGTACGAGACCCACCGACTGTGCGCCGCGCGAGCACCGTCGACCATGAGCGGGTCGAGGACCTCGGCGGAGACCGTCGCCAGGCCCTGCTCCTTGGCGCTGTCGAGCAGCACGGAGCAGAAGCCAGCGGCATTCCGGATGCCCGTGGTCTCGCGAGCGATCGCGACCCGCTGATCCTCGGAGGGGGGCGCGAGGGCCGAGAGCACCCGGAGGGAGACGAACTCAGGGTTCTCGACCTCGGACCATCCCGCCGGGACCACGGTGCTGATGCCGTCCACCTCCAGCGGGACCGTCTCCGGGGACGTGGCGGCATCGCGCTGGATGACCAGATAGGTCACTCCGCCGCCGATCGCCAGGACGAGTGCCAGGCACAGGAGACCGGTGCAGAGGAGCACCGCGCGCACGGCACGCCGTCGGCGAGGAGGCCCGCCGCTCGCCGCGGACTCATCTCCCGCAGAGCCGGAGGCATCCTCCGCGGAGCAGGGCGCATCGCCCGCCGGGCCGGGGGACCACTCCTCGCGACCGCCGGGCGGCCCGGCGACGCGGGTCGTGTCCCCGACCCGGGTCCTCACTGCGGGATCCGCCAGTCGATCGGTGCGGCGCCCTGCGCCTCGAGCAGCTCGTTGACCCGGGAGAAGGGGCGCGAGCCGAAGAATCCGCGGGAAGCGGACAGCGGACTGGGGTGCGGGCTCGCGACATACGGCACGTCACCGAGCGCTGGGATCAGGGCCTGGGCATCGCGCCCCCACAGGATCGCCACGAGCGGCCCGCCGCGGGCGACCAGCGCCTGGATCGCGGCGTCGGTGACGAGCTCCCAGCCCTGGCGTCGATGCGAGGCGGGGGCGCCCGGCGTGACCGTGAGGACCCGGTTCAGCAGCAGCACGCCCTGATCCTGCCAGGCCGTGAGATCGCCGTGGCTCGCACGCGGTATGCCCAGGTCGGTCTCCAGCTCGGTGTAGATGTTCGCGAGCGAGCGCGGCAGCGGCCGCACGTCACGGTGCACCGCGAAGGACAGCCCGATCGGATGGCCGGGCGTCGGATAGGGGTCCTGACCGACGACGAGCACGCGCACGTCCGCCATCGGGCGGGTGAAGGCCCGCAGCACGGCATCGCCGTGGGGGAGGTAGCCGCGGCCGGCCTCGATCTCGGAGCGCAGGAACGTTCCCAGGGCGTGGATCCTGTCCTCGACGGGGGCGAGGGCCTGGGCCCAGTCGGCACTGATGGTCTCGGGAAGAGGCGTCGGCATGTGAGCAGTCTTCCACCCGTCGGGGGAACGCGGCGAGCCGAGTTCGGCAGCGGTCCGCTCCCGCGTAGCCTCGAACCATGTCCGCTGACCATGCCCGTGATCGAGATCGCGCCCCGCGCGAGAGCGAGGCGACCGATGCGGCGCTGTGGGACCCGGAGACCGGCGACGCACCCGATCCGGTGACCGGTCCGGCGCCGTCGGCCCCGCAGGACGGACTGACCGAGCGCGACCGGATGATCCTCGCGCTCGAATCCCGCACCTTCCGCTACGTCGGGGCCAAGGAACGAGCCATCCGCGAGGAGATCGGCATCTCCAAGGTGGCGTACTACGTGCGGCTCAACGCCCTGCTCGATGACCCCTCGGCCCTGCGCGCGGCCCCCGCCGTCGTGAACCGGCTACGCGACCGGCGCACCTCCGAGGACGGCGTCCCGCCGGTGCGTGACTCCGGTCGCGTGGCCTGACGGACCGGGTGCCGGGGCGTGTGCTCCACCCGCAGGACGGATCGAGCAGGTTTAATGGGGCCGTGGCTGATTCCCAGTATCCTTACCCGCCGGACCGGTTCGACGACGAGGCGGACGCCGTCTCGTTCCACGGCGCCCATCGCGCCGAGGAGCCGTTCTGGCGACAGAACCTGCTCTACATCATCATCATCGGCGCCGCGCTGGTGATGCTGATCGTGCTCCTGTTCGTCATCGGAGGTCGCGGAGGCGGCGGCGATGATCGTGCGCAGGACCCCACCACTCCCGCCGCGAGCGAGGACTCCTCGTCCGAGTCCGAGGCCGAGGAGAGCGACGAGGAGGAGCCTGCGGCGGAGCCGGACAAGTCCACCCCCGTGCTGGTCGTCAACGCCGGCGGGATCAACGGCCTGGCCGGGACCTGGCAGGAGAACCTCGAGGATGCCGGCTGGTCCGACATCAGCCTCAACACCGCGGACAACGTCCAGCAGGAGCCCATCGTGTTCTACCGCGACGCGGAGGATGCGGACACCGCGAAGGCCCTGGCCGAGGAGGTCGGCGCCGGAGAGGCCCGCCAGAGCGACGAGTACGACGCGCGCATCACCTTCGTGGCGGTCGACGAGCCCGATGCGGGCGACGACGGGGGCGACGGCGAGGGCTGATCCGCTCGTCGCCACGCCTTCTGTTCCAGCATGCGACGCGCGCCTGCCTTCCCCCTGGGGTCGGCGGGCGCGCGTCGTGCTGTGCGCGGCGGCCGGTCCGGGGCAGATCCGGGGATGCGGGCGGTCGTCGGCTCTGCACTCCGGCGTCGGCCCAGAGCAGAAAGCACGAATCCGACCCTGCGGAGTTAGCACTCTCCCCCTCCGAGTGCTTATGATGATCTGGCACTCGGTGATCGAGAGTGACAGCGCCCCTCGGGGCAGTCGCCCTCGGGAGTCGGGAGCCTGATCGGACAGCAGGCACTGCTGCTCGACCACGAACATTCCGGCCCCGTGAGGGATCCGGCGCCGTGGGACATGAACACGGCGTGGGATCTCGTCCGTCGCGGGCACAGGGTCGGGTGGACACCACACCACACGGGAGAGATTCCACAATGGCCAAGCTCATCTCTTACGACGAGGAGGCCCGGCGCGGCCTCGAGCGGGGAATGAACCAGCTCGCCAACGCCGTCAAGGTCACCCTCGGCCCCAAGGGCCGCAACGTCGTCCTCGAGAAGTCCTGGGGCGCCCCCACCATCACCAACGACGGCGTGTCGATCGCCAAGGAGATCGAACTCGACGATCCCTACGAGAAGATCGGCGCCGAGCTCGTCAAGGAGGTCGCCAAGAAGACGGACGACATCGCGGGCGACGGCACCACCACCGCCACCGTCCTTGCCCAGGCACTGGTCAAGGAAGGCCTGCGCAACGTTGCCGCAGGCGCCAACCCGATCGCGCTCAAGCGCGGCATCGACCAGGCCGTGGCCGCGGTCTCCGAGACCCTGCTCGCGCAGGCCACGGAGATCGAGACCAAGGAGCAGATCGCCAGCACCGCCGCCATCTCGGCGGCCGACCCGGCCATCGGCGAGCTCATCGCCGAGGCGCTCGACAAGGTCGGCAAGGAAGGCGTGATCACGGTCGAGGAGTCCAACACCATGGGCCTCGAGCTGGAGCTCACCGAGGGCATGCGGTTCGACAAGGGCTACATCTCGCCCTACTTCGTCACCGACGCCGAGCGCCAGGAGACCGTGCTGGAGGACCCCTACATCCTCCTGCTGTCCTCCAAGGTCTCCTCCGTCAAGGACCTGCTGCCGCTGCTGGAGAAGGTCATCCAGGCCGGCAAGCCGCTCGCGATCCTCGCCGAGGACGTCGAGGGCGAAGCCCTCGCGGTTCTCGTCGTCAACAAGCTCAAGGGCTCCTTCAAGTCCGTGGCCGTCAAGGCCCCGGGCTTCGGCGATCGCCGTAAGGCGATGCTGGAGGACATGGCCATCCTCACCGGCGGTCAGGTCATCTCCGAGGAGGTCGGCCTCAAGCTGGAGACCGCTGGTCTCGAGCACCTCGGCCAGGCGCGCAAGATCGTTGTCACCAAGGACGAGACCACGATCGTCGAGGGCACCGGCGACGCCGAGCGCATCGCCGGCCGCGTGTCGCAGATCCGTACCGAGATCGAGAACTCCGACTCGGACTACGACCGCGAGAAGCTCCAGGAGCGCCTCGCGAAGCTGGCCGGCGGCGTGGCCGTCATCAAGGCCGGCGCGGCGACCGAGGTCGAGCTCAAGGAGCGCAAGCACCGCATCGAGGATGCCGTGCGCAACGCCAAGGCCGCTGTGGACGAGGGCATCGTCGCCGGCGGCGGCGTCGCGCTGCTGCAGGCCGGCAAGGACACCTTCGACAAGCTCACCCTCGAGGGTGACGAGGCGACGGGCGTCAACATCGTCAAGGTCGCCGTCGAGGCACCGCTCAAGCAGATCGCGGTCAACGCCGGTCTTGAAGGCGGCGTCATCGCGGAGAAGGTCAAGGGCCTTCCCGTCGGCCAGGGCCTGAACGCGGCGACCGGCGGGTACGAGGACCTCCTCGCCGCCGGCATCATCGACCCGGTGAAGGTGACCCGCTCCGCGCTGCAGAACGCAGCGTCCATCGCGGGCCTCTTCCTCACCACCGAGGCCGTCGTGGCCGACAAGCCGGAGCCCAAGGCCCCGGCCGGCGGCGACGACATGGGCGGCATGGGCGGCATGGGTGGAATGGGCGGCATGATGTGATCCAGCCTCACGGCTGATCGCGTCGCTCCCACCAGAGCACCAAGGGCCCCGATCCTCTCCGGAGGATCGGGGCCCTTCGCTGCGTGCGGCTGGTACTGCCTGGGGTGCTGGGGTGCTGGGGATCTGTCGACGCCGCGCCCTGAGCCGAGCCGCTGACCGCCGGCGCCGATGGGTAGCGCTTTCCCAGGTCAGCGGCGGAATTGCCTGCTCGGGCCGCAACCATGGCAACCGTCGGCAAGGGGTGAGACCGGTTTCCCGGCGGCTGGCACTCTGTCCGAGGTCGGCTTCGCGAAGCGACCGGGCGCTGCGGCCATCGGGCACAGCAGCCCTTCGACGACGGATCTCGGAAGCCCGAGGAACGTCGTCTCGCGCGAGGCCGCGGCTCCTGGGTCACCGGGAGCCCTGTCCGACCGGCACGCCCCGGGAAGGACGACGACGCTGCAGTGCGGTGATCGTCGCGCGCCTTCCGGCCGGAGCTGCCCATTCGAGGAGGAATGCAGTGCGATCACGTTTGCCCCGCCGACGAGGAGCACCCCGCTCGCTCGCCGGCTCCCGCTCCGGAACGCTGGGAGGAGTGGGCCGGCGAGGATTCCTCAAGGCTCTTCCTATCGCCGGTGCCGGTGCCGCCCTCCTGGGAGGCTGCGCCACCAAGGAGGGAGCCGTCACCGACGTGGACAGGGTGCTGTCCATCTCCCTCGGGCAGGCGGAATCGCATCCCAGCTACGGGTCGCTGGTCTCCTTCGGCGAGCGCATCGCCGACGCGACCGACGGCCGCTACGGAGCCCGCGTCTACGCCAACAACTCGTTGGGCGATCAGCAGGAGACGGTCCAGCTGGTCTCCGACGGCGCCATCGACATGGCCGTCATCTCCGGCACTCAGATCGAGAACTCGGAACCGCGTTTCCTGCCCATGAACGTGGCCGGGGTGTTCGACGACATCGACCACCAGAACCGCGTCATGCTCGACGACTCGATCGTCGGCGACCTGTTCGCCTCCCTCGAACCGCACAAGCGCCTCACCGTGCTCGGCGGCTACACCCAGGGCAGCCGCCACCTCTACACCTCCGGCGGCCCGATCGAATCGCCCGACGACCTGGCCGGGATGAAGATCCGTGTGCAGGAGTCCGAGATCTTCCTGCGTCTGATCCGCAACATGGGCGGGGTGCCCACACCGATGGCCTACAGCGAGGTCTACACGGGGCTGCAGGCAGGAGTGCTCGACGGGGCGGAGAACAACGAGATCTCCTACGTCACCCAGCGGCACTACGAGGTCGCCAAGCACTTCACCATGACCAACCATCTCGTCGGCTTCGACTTCATGCTGGCCAACACCGACCTGCTCGCGGACATGGACGAGACCGACCGCGAGGCGGTGCGGGAAGCCTGGAAGGAGACGCAGAGCGAGTTCGTCGAGATCTGGAAGCGGGAGACCGCGGAGGCCACCCAGGAGATGCTCGATCGCGGCGTGATCATCTCCGAGCCCGACGCCTTCGCCCCGATCATCGAAGAGACCGGACAGTCGATCCTCGAGAACCCCGAGGACATCGCGCTGTACGACGCGATCCGCGCGCTCTCCGAGAAGGAAGGTGCCTGATGTCCACTCTTCGTCACGGATTGCTCTCCGCTCTCAAGGTGCTGTGCATCGCGCTGTTCTCGGTGCTCGTGGTGGTCGTGGTCTGGCAGGTCTTCACCCGCCAGGTTCTCGGTGCACCGAGCCCCTGGACCACGGTCACCGCCCAGTACATGTTCGTGTGGCTGAGCCTCTTCGCTGCCACGCTGGTGTTCGGCGAGCGCGGCCACATCGCTGTCGACGTCGTGGCCCAGCGCGCGCCGGGCGTCTCCCGCCACGTGCTCATCGTGCTCGTGCAGATCTGCATCATCGCCTTCGCCGTGCTGGTCATGGTGTGGGGCGGTCTCCGCGGCATGTCGATGTCCTGGGACCAGGTGATCCCCGGGTTCCCCTTCACCGTGGGGCACATGTACCTCGCCCTGCCGGTCACCGGTGTGATGATCGGCTGGCTCGCCCTCGAGGATCTCCTCCTCGCGCTGCGCGGCGATGAGCTCGCGCCGCTCGAGCAGACCGACGACGAGGCGGCCGAGAGCTCCGGCGCCGCGGCTGCGGCCGCCGTCGTCCACGAGCAGGGAGCCGACGCACACCCGGTCGAGCGATCGTCCGATGGCTCCGGCACCCTCCCCGACACCGAGAAGGAGCGCTGATCATGGATCCCGCAATGCTCGCCGGGATCATCCTGATCATCGGCATCGTCATTCTCATCGCGCTCGGCGCCCCGATCGCGATCGCCATCGGCCTGCCGTCGGTGGTGGCGCTCATCGCCGTCATGGGCGTCGAACCGGCCGTCTTCGTCTCGGCCCAGCAGATGTTCACCGGGGCGAACTCGTTCTCCCTGCTCGCGATCCCGTTCTTCGTGCTGGCCGGTCAACTCATGAACACCGGTGGCGTCGCGGCGCGACTGATCGATGCGGCGAAGGTCGTGGTGGGGCGGATGCCCGGCTCACTGGCACAGACCAACGTTGTCGCCAACGCCCTGTTCGGCTCCGTCTCCGGCGCTGCCGTGGCCTCGGCTGCGGCCGTGGGCGGCATCCTCGGCCCGCGGCAGCGCAAGGAGGGGTACGACCCGGCCTTCGCCTCTGCGGTGAACGTGGCCTCCGCCCCCTCCGGGATGCTGATCCCTCCGTCGAACACGCTGATCGTGTATTCCCTGGCGTCCTCCACCTCGGTGGCGACCCTGTTCGCCGCCGGCTACGGCCCGGGCGTGGTGTGGATGCTCGCCTGCCTGGTGATGGTCTGGGTGGCGGCGAAGCGACGCCCCGAACTGGTGGGCTCGGACAACGGGGCCGCGCGCGGTGAGCTCACTCTCGCCGTCGCACTGCGCACCCTGCTGGCGGCGGTGCCCGCCGTGTTCATGATGGTGATCGTGATCGGCGGTCTCGTGGCCGGGTTCTTCACCGCGACCGAGTCCGCCGTGATCGCGGTCGTCTATTCCCTGATCCTCGGCTTCATCTATCGCGAGCTGACCGTGAAGAAGCTGCCGGCCGTGATCCTCTCGGCCACCCGTACCACTGCGGTGGTGCTGCTGCTGATCGCGGTCTCCGGAGTGCTCGGGTGGGTGCTCGCCTATGCGACCATCCCGCAGTTCATCTCCACGGCGCTGCTGGGGGTCTCGAGCTCTCCGATCGTCGTGCTGCTGCTGATGATGCTGGCACTGCTGATCGTGGGCATGTTCATGGACCCGACCCCGGCGATCCTGATCTTCACCCCGATCTTCCTGCCGGTGGCACTCGAACTGGGCGTGGACCCGATCCACTTCGGCCTGATGCTCACGTTCAACCTGTGCCTGGGAACGATCACCCCGCCGGTCGGCGTGATCCTGTTCGTCGGCGCCCGAGTGGGTCGCATGAAGGTCGAGCCGGTGATCACGCGCCTGCTGCCGTTCTACGTGCCGCTCGTGACCGGCCTGCTGCTGATCGTGTTCGTCCCGCAGATCTCGATGTTCATCCCGAACCTGCTGGGGATGTCGAGCGAATGAGAGGAGCGCTGGGACGTTGACCGTTCGATGCCCGAGCGGTGGCGGACCAGCACGTCGAGGTCGACTCGACGCAGGCCGCTCCTCGTGAGCGCTGTGGGCCCCGATCCTCTCCGGAGCGTCGGGGCCCTTCGCACGCCGGAACCGGGGCGTGCGCCAGGCGGGCAGGACGCGGTGGGGAGGGCGCCGTGCACCAGGCGGGCAGGATGCCGTGGGAGGGCGCCGTGCGTCAGGAGGCGGCACCGCCGTCCGCTCAGAGGAACGGGTTCCAGAACCGTCCGCCGTTGACCACCAGCAGAGCGATCGGCGTCGCCACGAGCGCGATGCTGACGACGATCACGAACACGTCGGCGGCACGGACGGGTGTCTGGACGGACCAGGTGCGTCCCTTCGCCCGGCCGAAGCCCCGCAGCTCCATGGCGGCGGATACCGACTCGATACGGTCGAAGGTGCCGAGCAGGAGCGGCATCAGCACGGAGGTCAGGTTCCGGAGCCTGGTGGGCAGGCGCACCGCACGCGAGGTGTCCATCCCGCGCGCCTGCTGCGCCTGGGAGATCGTGCGGAACTCGCGCTGCACGTCCGGAATGTAGCGCAGGGCGAGGGAGACGGCGTACGCGATGCGATACGGCACCCCGACCCGCGCCAGGGAGGAGGCGAATTCCGGAGGTCTGGTGGTGGCGACGAACAGCAGCACCGCTGGGAGCACGGCGACGTACTTCAGAGTGACGGCGAGCTGGTAGAACAGCTGCTCGGCCGTGACGTCCCAGCGCCAGGGCCCCTCCAGGAGCAGATGGCGGGTTCCGAACAGGTCGGTTCCGTAGCCGGGAGCGAACAGGAAGATGCCGATGTTGTTCAGGACCATGAAGATGGCGATCAGCCACAGCACGACGGCGAGATCCCGCAGTCGCACACGGGAGACCGCCCACAGCAGGATCGAACCTGCCGAGACGGCGGCGAGGTAGCGGACGTCGAAGCCGATCATCGCACCCAGCACGACGCCGAGGGAGAGGACCAGCTTCGAGACCCCGGAGAGGGTGTGCAGGGGGCCGTCACGGTCGATGTATCCCAGCAGGGGGCTGCTCATCGCTCCTCCTCCCGCGCAGCACGATCCACCGCCACGAAACGGTGCACCAGGGTGTGTGGATCACGGAGACCACAGCGCCTGGCCAGTTCGTAGAGTCCGGTGGTCACGAGGTCGGCGCGACGGGTGAGGTCCGGGTCGGTGAGCACGACGGCGGGGTCGGCGTCGGCCAGCAGGCGCCCGTCGGACAGCACGAGCACGCGGTCCGTGTACTCGACCGCGAGATGCATGTCGTGCGTGATCAGGACGACGGTGGTGCCGTCGGCGTTGAGGGTGCGCAGGAACTGCATGAACTCGGTGTAGTGCGCGAAGTCCTGTCCGGCGGTCGGTTCGTCGAGGATGAGGACGTCGGGTCCGAGCGCGAGCACGGAGGCGATGGTCACGCGCTTTTTCTGGCCGTGGCTCAGAGCCGAGAGGGGCCACGAGCGGAACGGGGCGAGCCCGCAGGCCGTGAGGACGGTGGTGGTGCGACGGGCGATCTCCTCCTCGTCCTCCCCGCGGGCGCGCAGGCCCAGCGCGATCTCCTCGGAGACCAGAGGACGGGAGATCATCTGACCCGGCTCCTGGAGCACGAAGCCGACGTGCTCGCCGCGATCCGAGAGGCTCCATCCGCTCGCATCGGCCGCGCCGATCCGCAGCGCTCCGCCGGTGAGCTTCTCGAAGCCGCAGATCACGCGAGCGAGGGTCGACTTCCCGGCCCCGTTGGAGCCGAGCACGCCGAGCATCTCGCCACGGTGCACCTGGGCGGTGATCCCGTCGAGCAGGACCGAGGTGCGTTCAGGGCTGACACGGACCTCGCAGCGCACGTCCTGCAGGTCCAGTGCGGGGGCGAGTGCGGGCGACGGCTCGGCGGCCTCCGGCTCGGCGGCCAGGGAGGACCCCGCAGTCGCGACCCAGTCGCGCACGGCCGTGATCTGCTGCGCCGTCAAGGCGATGTCCGTGCTGCGGGACGGCCTCTGCTCGGCCGTGGCCGGTGCCCCGGCATATCTCAGCGCGGCGATGTGCAATGGCGGACGAATGCCGTGCTGCTCGAGCAGACCGGAGGCGAGGACGACGTCCGGGGCGGCATCGGCGACGATGCGACCGTCGGCCATCAGCACGAGCCGGTCGATATCGCGGTGCAGGACGTCTTCGAGGCGGTGCTCGACCAGCAGGATCGTCTTCCTCTGGTCACGGTGCAGGTCGTCGAGGAGTTCGATGGCGGCTCGACCGCTGGCAGGATCGAGGTTCGCGAGCGGCTCGTCCAGCAGCAGCACCTCGACGTCGTCGACCAGCACGCCGGCGACCGCGACGCGCTGCTTCTGGCCGCCGGAGAGGTTCTGCGGGGAGTCGTCGAGGCGATCGCTGATGCCGGCGAGCTCGGCGGCCCTCGTGATGAGCGCGGGCATCTCAGCGTGTGGGACCTGCTGGTTCTCGAGGCTGAAGGCGATGTCCTCGGCGACGGTGAGGCCCACGAACTGACTGTTGCTGTCCTGCAGCACGGTGCCGACAACGGACGCGGTGGCGGCCAACGGCACCATGGCAGGGTCGTTCCCGGCCACACGCACCGCACCGTTGGACGTGCCGCGGTGATGGTGAGGAATCAGCCCGTTGATCGCGCTGATCAAGGTGGACTTCCCGGACCCGGAGGCACCGACGATCGCGATCTTCTCGCCGCGCCGCACCGTGAGATCGATGTCGTGCAGAGTCGGCTCGGACTGGGCCCGGTACTGGAAGGAATATCCCGCCAGCTCGATCAGCGGGGCCTCGTCCGATGCGCCACCGGTGTCGGACACGGTCACTGGTCGTGGCTCAGGGATCCGGTCCGGGTACGCGTGCGTGCATAGACCGACAGGATGATCGTGCCCAGCACACAGGCCGTGACCGAGTTCGCGATGAAGGCCAGCGTGCCCTGTGCCCATACCTTGCTCGCAGGCTCGGAGTGGATCAGGACGTCCCCGAGGGGTGCGATGAGCAGCCAGGCCACGGCGTTCGCCAGGAGGATCGCGAGGTTGACGCGGAGGCCCGTCGCCTTCCCGAACTCGCCATCGGTGATCGCGTGCTTGAGCAGCAGCACGCCCACGACCAGCCCGAAGACACCGGAGGCGAGTTCCCAGCTGATCCAGATGCCGTACCCGGTGACGTCGATCAGGAGATGTCCGATGAAGCCCGCCAAGGCACCCACGAGCGGTCCGTACAGCACGGCGAAGACGGCGAGGATCGCGTACTGGATGTTGAGGGACGTGTTGGGGATCGGGGTCGGGATCGCGGCGAAGCGGCCGAGGACGAAGAAGAGGGCGGCCCCGACGCCGATGGCGACCACCTGGGTGACGGGGGAATAGGTGCGGTTCATGGAGAGTCCTTCGTGGGCAGCGGAGAGGGGATCAGCGCACGGGCACCAGGGTCACACGCCACGAGGTGCCGGTGCCGAGGGAGAACGCTCGGGCGTAGTGACCTCGATTGATGGCGATCGCCATACGGTCCAGAGAGTTCACGTAGAGCAGTGATTCGCCCACCTCGACGGCCGCGAAGCTGCGCGCGTACGTGATCTGTGCGGCGTGCACCACCGTGTCGTGGTGGCGGACCCGCACCGTCACGCGGTCGCCGGGTGCGACGTCGAGCTCGCGGAACAGGGTGCGGGGGATCGAGGTCCACAGGGAGCCATAGCGCACGTCGAGGGTGTCGATGGTGCCCTGCACCGCGCCGTCGCTGAGCTCGGGCTCGGTGATGGGCAGGCGCACCATCCGCTCGAGGTCGACGACAGGTCCGACCTCCTCGAAGCTCGTCGCGCCTGAGGCCAGCCGCGCACCGGTGAAGGCATAGATGTCCCGGCCGTGGAAGGTGTAGGACTCCTCCGAACCGGGGCGGCGGTTGCGCGTCTCGTCGATCTCCCGCAGCTCGGTGACGCCGAAGATGCGCTCGAGATGGGTGAGGGTGCCGTTGTCAGGGGTGACGACGAGGTGCCCGGTCGCCGTGCGGGCGACCACCGAGAGACGATCCGAGCCCACGCCGGGGTCGACGACGGAGACGAACACCGTGCCCTCGGGCCAGTAGGTGAGCACCTGCGCGAGACGGTAGGAGCCCTCCCAGATCTCGTAGGGCGGGATGTTGTGCGTGACGTCGTGGATCCGGAGGGAGGGCTCGACGCCGACGGCGACGCCGTACATGGCGCTGACCGCGCCGTCGTCGAGACCGAAATCGGATTGCAGGACCAGAGCGCTCATAGGGGAAGTATGCGACGTCGACAGCGGTGGTCGTGCAGCGAGTCGTCACGCGGTGTCATGTGCCGTCATAGAGGAGAAGCCATGACAGGGACACGGCAGCTGCGACAGGATGGGGTGATGATCCTCCCCAGCGCGCCCTCTCCCGCCTTGAGCATCCTCTCGCAGAACATCCGCATGGACACCGGGACCACCCGCCCCGGGGAACCGGACCATTGGGGCCAGCGGGCGCCCGTGCTCGTCGATCTGCTGCGCACCGCCGATCCCGACGTGGTGGGCGCGCTCGAGGTGCTGCCCTCGCAGCTCCCGGTGCTCGAGGATGCTCTCGCCTCGACGCATCTGCGGCTCGGCTTCGGACGGGAGGGAGGCGGCCGGGACGAGCACAACCTGCTGTTCCTGCGGCGTGAGCGCTTCGAGCTGCTGGGCTGGGACCAGTTCTGGCTCTCCGAGCAGCCGGAGCTGATGGGATCAGTGGGGTGGGACGGCCACTGCCCGCGGATCGCCGTATGGGCACGGGTCCAGGACCGGGACACCGGCCGGGAGCTGCTGATCGCGGTGACTCATCTCGATCACGCCGGACCGCTCGCGCGGATGAACGGCGCAGCCCTGGTGGCGCGCCGCCTGCTCGAGGCGGCCGACGGCGCGCCCGTGATCCTGATGGGCGACTTCAACGCCGATTCCGGCGCGAGCCCGGCGTGGGAGGTGCTGCGCGAGGCGGGGTTCGAGGACGCTCGGCAGAACGCAGCACAGATCCATGGCGAGGACATCGGCACCTTCCCGGACTACGGGGAGCCGACGACCGACGGGCCGCGCATCGACTGGATCATGACCCGCGGTGTCGCCGCCGACGCCTATGCGGCGCACTCGCACGACGTCGACGGCATCCAGGCGAGCGATCATGCCGGCGTGATGGCACAGCTCCGCGCGCTCTGAGCCGTGCCGTTCGGCTCGGAGGAACCCCGGCTCAGAGGCCCCAGGCCTCGGCGAGCAGCTCGAGCCCCTTCAGACGATCCGCCGGGTCGTAGTAGTAGGCGGTGAGGATCAGCTCGTCGGCCTGCGTGGTCGCGACGATCTCCTCGAGCTGGCGCACGACGGTCGCAGGGGAGCCGACGGCGCGGATCGAGAGGGTCTGGTCGACCTGCTGGACGAGATGAGGTGCGGCGACCTCCTCGATCGGCGTCGGCGGCTGGATCTTCTTCCGCTGACCGGTGACCACGCCGAGGAACATCTGCTGCAGGGTGCTGAAATGGCGCTGCGCCTCCTCGTCGGTCTCGGCGACCACGAGGTTCACCCCGACCATGGTGCGCGGCGTCTCGAGCTGCGCGGCCTCGGCACGGGGGTTGAAGTTCTCCCGGTACGTCTCGAGCGCCTTGAGGTACTGGAACGGGGCGAAGTGCGAGGCGACGGAGAAGGGCATGCCGAGCTGCGCCGCGAGGCGAGCACCATTGGCGGTCGAGCCGAGGATCCACATCGGCACCTCGGTGCCGCGGGCGACGTCCGCCGTGATGGGCAGGCTGTCGCCGAGCGGCTCCTCGCGGGACCAGTCCCGCATCTGCTCCACTGCGGCGATGAAGGCCTGGGGCTCCGCCGACGTCCGGGCGAGCAGCTGCGCGGTGAGCTGGTCGGTGCCGGGCGCACGGCCAAGCCCCAGGTCGATACGGTCGCCATGGAACTGCACGAGCGTGCCGAACTGCTCGATGACGGCGAGCGGCGAATGGTTGGGGAGCATGACGCCACCGGACCCGACGCGGATCCGCTCGGTCATCGAGGCGGCACGATCGATCAGCAGCGAGGTGGCGCTGGAGGCCAGGCTGTTGGTGTTGTGGTGCTCGGCGAACCAGTAGCGCTCATAGCCCAGACGGTCGGCGACCTGTGCCCCCTCCATGGACGCGGCGATCGCCTCCCGGGTGGACATCCCTTCGGAGATGGAGACGAGATCGAGGATCGACAGCGGCACGTGAGGGGCATTCATGGCTCGAGCCTAGCCACGCTCCGCAGCCCGTGGACAGGGCACGGGATGAGACGTTCTCGACCGTGGATCCGGGAAGTTCCGGGCGGTCACCGGCGTTGATCACGGCATGAGGCTCTCCCTGCTCGACCGCTCCCGCACGCGCCGTGGCCATCCGGCGTCGGCCGCCCTGGAGCACTCGGCCCGACGGGCCGTCGCGGTGGAGAGTGCAGGCTATGAACGGTTCTGGGTGGCCGAGCATCACGCGGTGCCCGGGATCGCGAGCGGCTCCCCGGCCGTGCTGCTGAGCGCGATCGGTGCCCGCACCTCGAGGATCCGTCTCGGTTCCGGCGGCGTCATGCTCCCGAACCATCGCCCGCTCGTCGTCGCCGAGCAGTTCCTCATGCTCGCTGCGCTGTATCCGGGCCGCGTGGATCTCGGGGTCGGCAGGTCGCTGGGATTCACCGAGCCCGTGCGGGAAGCGCTCGGACGGCTCGAGGCCGCGCCGGAGTCGTTCGCCCAGGAGATCGCAGCGGTGCGCGACCATCTGGAGGGGGCCGCACCGGTCACCGCCTGGCCGGCGGACGCCGGTGACGTGCCGCTGTTCGTGCTGGCGACCGGCACAGGGATGGACGCCGCCGCCGAGCTCGGCCTGCCCGTGGTGATCGGCGGACCGATCCTGGATTCCCCGGAGCTGCCTGCACGGCTGGAGTCCTACCGGCGGGCGTTCCGTCCGCACCGGGGCAGCAGCGCGCAGGTCATCGTCTCTCTCGACGCGCTGGTCGCCGACACCGACGAGGAAGCCCTCGAACTGGCCCTGCCCGAGATCTGGGCGATGGCCCGTTCACGGACCACGGGCGTGTTCGAGGCGCTCGAGCCGGTGGATCGGATCAACGCCGCGACCTGGAGCGGCACCGAATCGCGACGGGTGGAGAAGGGGCTGGCCACCACCGTCGCCGGATCCGCGCAGACGGTGCGCCGCCGGCTCGAGCAGATCATCGAGCGCACCGGCGCCCAGGAGATCCTCGCGACGGGCTCGACCTACGACCGCGAGGCGCTCCGCACCTCGGACCGCGAGCTCGCGCGCGTGGTGAACGGCTGAGGATCCCGGGCAGCAGTCGGCTCAGTGCTGCTGCGCGCCGGCCTCCAGGCTCTTGCGGAAGCAGACGCTGATGCCGTCGGTCGGGCTGTAGGGCGCGTAGGTCTCCGCGTGCTGCCAGCCCTCGCGCTCGTACAGCGCGATCGCGGCGGGCTGGAGGTTGCCGGTCTGGAGGAAGATCTCCGTCGCGCCCCGCTCCCGTGCCGCGTTCTCGACCTGGGTGAGCACTGCACTGGCCAGGCCCAGTCGGCGGTGATCGGGGCTGACGAACACTCGCTTGATCTCCCAGCGATCCGGCAGCCTGCGCAGCGTCCCGGTGGCCGCGGGGGCCCCGTCGATGAGCGCCAGCAGCACGGTGGCCACGTCGTCGCCGGTGGGCCGGCCAGGAGGGACGACGCCGGCGCCACGGATCGCGGCATAGCGCGGACCCACCTCGGCATCCATGGCGTCGCGCAGCGCCGTGGCGCGCGGATCGGTCCAGGGGACGTGGAGCCACTCGACCTCGACGGCGGTTCCGGTGCGTGCGATGGTCGTCATATCTGCAGCTCCTGAGCTCGGGGGAGGGGTCCGGTCGATCCGGGGGAACCGGGGGAACCGGGGGCGTCGGGGGCATCGGGGGAACCAGGGACACCAGCGGCGCCGCGCACCGGCACGGAGGCGAGCAGCTCCCGAGTGTATGCGTGCTGGGGGCTGTCGAAGATCGCGGTCACCTCGCCGCTCTCGACCACTTCGCCCCGTCGCAGCACGCTCAGGGTGTCGGCGAACTGCCGCACCACCGCCAGGTCGTGGGAGATGAACAGGTAGGTCAGCCCGAGGTCGCGCTGCAGGGTCGCGAGCACGTCGAGGATGCCGGCCTGCACGGTGACGTCCAGCGCACTGGTGGGCTCATCGAGCACGAGCACCTTCGGTCGCAGCGCGAGGGCCCGGGCGATCGCGACGCGCTGGCGCTGGCCGCCCGAGAGCGCTCCGGGCCGACGCCCGACCAGCTCCTGGGGCAGCCGCACGGCCTCGAGCGCCCATCGGGTGCGTTCCTCCCGCTCGGCGCGCGTGCCCACGCGGTAGAGGTCCAACGGTTCGCGCACGATGCGGCCGACCGCGAACCGCGGGTCGAGCGAGGTGAACGGGTTCTGGTGGACGATCTGCAGGTGACGGCGCACCTCGCGCAGCGCCCGACGGTCCTGGGCGCGCACCTCGTGCTCGCCCACCCGAAGGGTCCCGGCGTCGACGGTCTCCAGCCCCAGCAGGGCGCGGGCCGCAGTGGACTTCCCCGACCCGGATTCGCCGACCAGGGCATGAGTGCGCCCGCGCGGGATCGACAGGGAGACGTCCCTCAGGGCGGCCACCTCGCGGGAGCGGGTGCGGAAGGTGCGCGAGATGCCGCTCACCCGAACCTGCGCGTCCGCTCCTTGGCGTCCGTCGGGCTCCACCGGCCTCTGGTCACCGGTGAGCGGATGCTTCTGATCGCGTTCAGCGCGCAGGTCGGCGAAGCGATCGGGGTTCAGCCCCGGCACGTCGGCCTGCAGCGAGCGGGTGTACTCCGCGGACGGGGCGGTGAAGACGGAGCTCGTCGGCCCGGCCTCCTGGATCCTGCCCTGCTGCAGCACCACCACCTCGTCGGCCCGCTGCGCAGCGATCGAGAGGTCGTGGGTGATCAGCAGGATCCCGATCCCCAGCTCGCGGCGGAGGGAGTCCAGCAGGTCGAGGATCTGCTTCTGGACCGTGACGTCCAGGGCGCTGGTGGGCTCATCGGCCACCAGCAGCGTGGGCCCGGGCAGGATCGCCAGCGCGATCAGCACGCGCTGCAGCTGCCCGCCGGAGAGCTGATGGGGGAAGGACTCGATGATCCGCTGAGGGTCCGGCAGGCCCACCCGCTCGAACGCGCCCCGCACCAGGGCCTCCTGCTCCTCACGGCGCCCGGCCCCGGGCACCAGGGCCGCGGCCTCGAGGGCCTGGGAGCCGATGCTGCGCACCGGGTTGAGGGAGGAGCCGGGATCCTGGGGGACGAAGCCGAGCACCCGGCCGCGCAGCGGCAGGAACTCGCGGTCGCGCAGGGTCGTGACCTCGCGGCCCTGCACCGTGATCGAGCCGTCCACGCGGGCCCGACGGGACCCCAGCAGGCGCAGCACGGCGCGGGCGATCGTGGACTTCCCGGAGCCGGACTCGCCGATCAGGGCGAGGGCCTTCCCCGCACCCACGGCGAAGGAGACGCCGTGCACCACCTCGGTCGGACCGTAGGCGACGCTCAGATCGCGCACCTGCAGCAGCGGTTCCTCCGGGGCGGTCCGCACCGGGGCGGGCAGGGTGTTCTCGAGGGTGCTCATCGGTTCCTCTCCTGGTCCAGCCAGCGGCTGATACGGCTCACGGACAGCACGACGACGGCGATGACGCAGCCCGGGGCCAGGACCAGCCACGGGGCATGCAGGAGGTGCTCGCGGCCGTCGGAGACGAGCAGACCCCAGTCGGAGGCGGGCGGCGGATCGCCGTACCCGAGGAAGGCGAGCCCGGCGATCACGAGGATCGCGATGCCGAACTGCAGCACGGCCAGGGAGAGCACCGGGCGCAGGGCGTTGGGGAGCACGTGCCGGGTCAGGATGTGCAGCGTGGAGCCGCCGTTGACCCGGGCGGCCTCGATGAACACGCTCGTGCGCACCCGCAGCACTTCGGCGCGCATGAGGCGGGCGAACACGGCCACCGCGGAGATGCCGGTGGCGATCGCCGCGTTGCGGGTGTCGTATCCCAGCGCCGTCACCACCACCACGGCGAGCAGGAAGCCGGGGATCGCGAGCAGCACGTCGACCAGTCGGCCGATCACCGCGTCGACCCAGCCTCCGAGGTAACCGCCCAGCAGTCCCAGCACCCCGCCGACGATCACGCCGATCGCGACCGCCACCAGCGCGCTGGTCATCGAGGAGGCGGAGCCGTGCACGATCCGGGTGAGCAGATCGCGCCCGAGGTGATCGGTGCCCAGCCAGTACCGTGCACCAGGCGCGGTGAACTTGTCGTCCGGCACGCCGACCGCGGGATCGTGCCCGGTGACCAGGCCCGGGACGAGCGACCACAGCAGCACCACGGCGATGACCGCGGCGGAGACCACGACGGAGACCGGGACCGTGCCGGACCGACGGGCGGCGGCCTGCGAGGCGGTGCGGCCGGGGGTGAGGGCAGCAGTGGTCATCGGGACACCTCCGAGGTGCGCAGGCGGGGGTCCAGCAGCAGGTAGAGCAGGTCGATCACGAGGTTCACGACCACGAACACGAGCGCGGAGAGCACCACGGCGGCCAGCAGCACCGACACGTCCTGGGTGGCGACGGCCTTCTGGACGACCATGCCGATGCCGGCCCGCCCGAAGATGGTCTCGGTGATCAGGGAGCCGCCGAGCACCTCACCGATCACGAGCCCCACGACGGTCACGGTGGGCAGCAGCGAGGGACGCAGCAGGTGGCGCAGCACCACCTGGGCGGGTGGGAGGCCGCGAGCGAGCGCGACCTCGGCGTAGTCCTGGCCGGCGGATTCGTCCAGCGCGGTGATGAACACCTGGGCGATCTGCGCGGAGACGGGGATGGCGAGGGTCAGCGCGGCGGCGACGGTCGAGGCGAAGCCCTCGGAATCGACCAGGCTGAAAAGACCCAGCTGCACGGCGAGCACCTGGATCAGCACCAGGCCGATGAGGAAGTTCGGGGTGGACAGGAACAGGGTGGGCAGGGAGCGCACGAGGTCATTGAGCCGCCCCTCGGGCAGCAGCCGGGTGGCCAGGCCCAGTGCGGCGGCGAGGGCCACCGCGAGCACCAGCGCGGTCACCGCGAGTCGCAGCGTCGACGGGATCGCGGCGCCGATCACCTGGGTGACGGGCTGCGAGGTGGCCATCGACAGACCGAGGTCGCCCTGCACCGCATGGCCGAGGGAGACCACCAGCTGCACCAAGACGGGCTGGTCGAGTCCGTGGAAGGAGCGGATCCGGGCCTTCTCGGCGTCGCTGAATCCGGCCTGCGGGTTGTCGAGCTGCGCGGAGACCGGGTCGCCCGGGATCGCGGCCAGCACCAGGAACACCAGCACATAGGCGAGCACGATCACGACGAGCGCCTGGGCGCTGCGCCCGACCGCGGCGCCGAGCAGGCCGCGGGAGGAGCGGACGGTGCGCCTGGGCGCCTCCGTGCTCTCGGGGAGGGTCGCGGTGGTGCTCATGAGGGGTCCTTGCGCGCGGCGTGGTACGAGGGGATCGCGACCGCGTTGAACGTGATCCCGCTCAGCTGCGGCGACTGCACGTAGATGCGCTGCACGTTCTGCTCGAGCGGGATGAAGTAGGCCTGCTCGAGCACATGGCGGGAGAGCTGCTCGACGATCGCGGCGCGCTCGTCGTGATCGGCGGCCCCGGCGACCTCGTCGCGCAGTCGCACCAGCTCCTCGTCGGACGTGCCGACGGCGAACCAGTCCTCGCCCTCGTCGGTGATGACCCCGGCGACCGTGCCGACGTCCACGAAGCTGCGGGTCACCGGGGAGATACCCTGCTCCGGGTTGTTGGTGACGCGTTCGGTCCAGGTGGGGATGTCGAGCCGCTGGGTGGACACGCGGATCCCGAGCCGCCCCAGGTGCTGGGAGATCAGCTCGGCCTCGGGCACGGAGCCGGTGAGATACGGGGTGGGATAGATCGTGAAGCCGAGCTCGGTGCCGTCCTTGCTGCGGAAGCCGTCCTCGGTGCGATCGGTCCAGCCGGCCTCGTCCAGCAGCTGCGCGGCGAGGCCCGGATCGTAGGCGAACAGCTCGGTGAGGTCCGTGGTCTCGGGGACGCCGGCCTGCAGCCAGCTGGTCGCGCTCTCCCAGGCGTCGGTGAACACGGTGCGCAGGATCTCGTCGCGGTCGATGCCCCGGGTCACGGCCTGACGCACGCGCACGTCGTCGAAGGGGGCGACGTTCGTGCGGAGGCTGAAGCCGTGGACGAATCCGAGATAGCGGGGCACCTCGATCACGAAGCCGGCCTCGGTGAAGGAGTCCAGCACCTGCGGGTTCACGTTGTAGGCGATGTCCGTCTGGCCGGCACGCGCTGCGGAGGCCCGCAGGGTGTCGTCCGGCAGCACCCGGAAGGTGATCGCCGACAGCGTCGCCGGGCCGCTCGCCCCGAGCACCTCGGGGGCCCAGTCGTAGTCCTCCCGGCGCACCAGGCGCACGTGGTCGTTGCCGGCCCAGGTGTCCAGCACGAACGGTCCCGAGCCGATCTGGTTCGCGAGGTCGGACTGCTCCTCGAGGGAGGCGGCGATGCTCGCGGGGGCCATCAGCTGGCAGCCGTGGTATCCGAGGGTGGGCAGGAAAGAGAGCGTCGGCGCGGTGAAGGTGACGCGCACGGTCAGCGGGTCCAGCGCCTCGGCGCCCTCGTAGGTGCCGCCGGGGAACAGGCCCACGGGCGCCAGTCCGTCATCAGGCCGGCCGACGGCCCAGGACTCCAGGTTCGCGAGCACGGCGGCCGCGTCCAGCGGGGTGCCGTCGGAGAAGGTCACGCCCTCGCGCAGGTGCAGGACGAACTCGGTGGAGTCGGCGTCCTGCTCCCAGGACTCGGCGATCCACGGGGAGACGACCCCGTCGGCGTCGGTGTGCACGAGCTTGTCGGTCAGCTGCTGCCAGACATTCGCCTCGTAGCTGGAGATCGCGCTCTTGGAGGGCACCCATCCGCCGTCGAGGTTGGAGATGAGGAAGGTCAGCTCGTCATCGGCCGCGTCGCCCTCCCCGCCGTCGGCGAACGCGGAGGGCAGGGCGCAGCCGGCCAGCGGCAGCGCCGCGAGGCCCAGGGAGCCGGCTCCGAGGGTCTGCAGCAGGTGGCGGCGGGAGAGCGTGGAGGCACTCATCGCCGTGCCTCCGGGTCGGAGAGGGCGGCGGCGAGCCGCTCGACGCCGAGGCGCAGCTGCGAGGGCTCGAGGTGGCTGATGCCGATCCGGAGGCCGCCGCGGTCGTCGTCCGGGCGGTCCCGGTGGAAGAAGCGCCCGAGCACCGCGTCGGTGCCGTAGCGGGTGCGGGCCAGCTGCTGGGCGGCCGCGAGGTCGATGCCGCTCTCGCGCAGACGCGCCCACAGGAAGATGCCACCGGTGCGGTGATCGATCTCGACCCCGCCGGGCACCTGCTCCTCGAGGATCCCGGCGACCAGGTCGAAGCGCTCGGCATAGGCGGTGCGGGCCCGCGCGGCGATCGCGTCCAGCCCTCCGTCCTGCGGGGAGTGGGCCCCGGCGCCGACGATCCGCGCCACGATCGCCTGCACGAGGGCCGAGGAGTGCTGGTCCTGGTTCGCGCGCAGGCGGGTCACCGGGCCCACCAGCCAGTCCGGGAGCAACAGCCAGCCCAGGCGCAGCCCGGGGCCGAGCGTCTTGGAGAAGGTGCGCACGTGCACGACGAGGTCGCTGTCCAGCGGGTAGTCGGCCGGCACCTCGACGCCGTCGAAGCCGAGCCCCGCATAGGCGTTGTCGGAGACGATGACGAAACCGTAGTGCTCGGCGAGCTCGACCAGTCGTGCTCGCTGCTCGGCCGGGGTGATGAAGCCGGTGGGGTTGTGGAACTCCGGCACCGTGTAGAGCAGGCGCGGCCGGGCCCCGGCCTCCAGCCGGGCCTCGAGCGCGGAGATGTCGAAGCCGTCGGCCGTGAGGTGCAGGGGCAGCAGCTCGGGCTCGTGGTGCTGGAGGTCGCGGAAGATCAGCGGGTAGGTGGGGTCCTCGACGATGATCTGGTCGCCGCGGTCCAGCAGCGCATCGAACAGCAGGGAAAGTCCGTGGAAGGCCCCGTTGGTGATCAGCACGCGGTCGGCGGGGACGTTCTCGCGCTCAGCGATCCAGCTGCGCAGGTCCCCGATGCCGGAGGGCACCGAGTACTGCAGGGCGGCGGCCAGGGCCGTGGGATCGGCGCAGAGCTCGGCCGAGGCGCGGCCGATCGCGGCCAGCGGCAGCAGGTCCGCGCTCGGGGCGCCGCCGTTCAGCGCGATGTCGCCCGGCTGCGGGGCGACCCTCCGCCCGAAGCCGCGGGACCTGTCCTCCCGTCGGCCGAGGTCGGAGAGCAGCCCGTCGGCGAGCCGGGCGGGGGAGATCGAGGTCGTGGTCATCACAGGGCCTTCCCGGGATTCAGCAGGTGCTGGGGGTCGAACGCGTCCTTCAGGCGGAGCTGCAGAGCTCGCGAGACGGGGGAGAGCTCGAGGTCGAGCCACCCCTGCTTGGAGGTGCCGATGCCGTGCTCGCCGCTGATCGTGCCGCCGAGGTCGATCGCAGCACGGACCAGGTCGTCGGCCGCGGCGAGCAGGGTGGGCGGCAGCGAGGAGTCCGCCGCCTCGGACGCCTCCCGGTCCACAGCGAGCAGGGGATGGAGGTTGCCGTCCCCTGCATGGGCGAGAGCCGAGGTCTGCACCCCATGGCGCTCGCCGATCACCGCGAGCTCCGTGAAGATCTCCGCGAGGCGAGACTTCGGCACGGCGATGTCCTCGCCGAGCCGGTGCCCGCCGGCGCCCGAGCCACGGCCGGAACGTCGCAGCTCCCACAGACGCTCGGCCTCCTGCTCGTCCTCGATGACGAGCACGTCGCCGCCGACGGCTTCCAGCGCGTGGGTCAGATCCGCGGTCTGCTCCCTGATCCCGTAGCCGTCGAGCTCGAGGAGGAGCACCGCGTCGGTGCCGCGGGCGAGGGACGAGCCGGAGTGCGCGTCGAT
Source organism: Brachybacterium sp. JB7 (assembly GCF_003335205.1). Taxonomy (NCBI): domain Bacteria; kingdom Bacillati; phylum Actinomycetota; class Actinomycetes; order Micrococcales; family Dermabacteraceae; genus Brachybacterium; species Brachybacterium sp. JB7. Next base: position 441,057 of record NZ_QPGN01000003.1, read on the forward strand.
GTCCGCCAGGGTCCCGCCGTCGATCAGCTCGGTCGCCGCCGGTCGCACCGGGCTGCGGGAGATCGCCCCCACCCCGGCCGCCGCCCCGGCGGAATCGGCGAAGCGGGCCAGCAGCGTGCGCCGCGCGACCGGCAGCGGGCGGATCCGCACCGTCGCGGAGGTGACCACGGCGAGCGTGCCCTCGGAACCGATGAGCAGCTGGGTGAGGTCCAATCCGGTCACGCCCTTGAGCGAGCGATGGCCGGTGCGCAGCAGCGTGCCGTCGGCCAGCACGACCTCGAGCGCGAGCACGGACTCGCGGGTCACCCCGTACTTCGCGCAGTGCAGGCCGCCGGCGTTGGTCGCGATGTTCCCGCCGATCGTGGAGATCGCGGCACTCGCGGGATCGGGAGCGTAGAAGAAGCCGTGCGGGGCGAGCGCCGTCGAGAGGTCAGCGGTGATGACCCCGGCCTCGACCACCGCGACCTCGTCGACCGGATCGATCTCGCGCACGGCGGTGAGCCGCTCGAGGCTCAGCACGATGGCGCCCTGGGTGGGCGTGGCGCCGCCTGAGAGCCCGGTCCCGGCGCCGCGCGGCACGACGGGGGTGGCGGTCTCCTGGGCCACGCGCAGCGTCGCCTGCACACCGGCGACATCATCGGGCAGGACGAGGACGAAGCGCGTCCCCTGCGGTGCGCGCACCGCGCGGTCACCCTGGTAGATCTCCGACGGGGAGTCCTGCACGGCGTGCGCGCCGACCTCGGCGCGCAGGCGCGCGGCAAGGTCCTCATGGACGGTGGTGGGGCCGACGGGGGCGCTGATGGTCATCGTGCTCCTGGTGCGAACGGTGGATGCGCGCCCATCGTGCGCCCACCCCGTACATAAGCGCAAACGATGTCCGCCATAAGGGGTAACAGGGGCTGGAGTGCGCCCGCCGCCCGTGATGCAGGGCACTCGTCGGCCTCGAGGGCGAACTCTGCGGGCAGACGACGAACGCCCCGTCGGCGCGCGGCCGACGGGGCATTCGGAAGGGTGGGCTGCAGCGGGAGCGCTGCGGGGGTCGAGGCGTCGGCGTCCAGGTCGAGGCGCTCCGCCTCGGATCCGCCGCCGGTGTCAGTACCCCGGGGGTCGGTGGCCGCCGAAGGCTGCGAGCTGGGCCTGCACCCTCTCGTTGTGCCGGCTCGCCGCCAGGCATCCCCAGATCATGCTCGCGATCCACACCGGGAGCCCCACCAGAGGCGCGAAGATCGCCAGCACGGCGCCGATCCCGAGGGTGACCAGCGAGATGACGAAGAGGACGATCCCGGTGAGAACCGCCAGGCCCAGGGTGACGCCGATCATCACCAGGGCCCCGCCCACCGTGGAGTAGAGCATTCCGAGCGGTCCGAAGAAGAAGGTGAGCACGAAGGCTGCGCCGACGCTCTTCAGCGGGAGGAGCATCGGCACCGGGCCAGGAGGAGCACCATAGGGGCCTGTGCCGGGGTGGCCGGCGGGCTGGGCGTACGGCTGGACGGCGGCGGGTCGGTAGGGCACGGCGGCAGGCCGGAGGGGCGCGGCGCTGCCCGCGAGCGGAGCGTGGGGGTGCGCGCCCGGCTCGGTGTGGCCCGGGTCGGCGTATCCCGGAGGGGCGAGCTCGCCGCGGATCACCGGCGGCGAGGGGTGCGGGTGGTGGGCGTCCTGCGGATTCTGGCTCATGGTTCCCCCGGGTCGGCGTGCACGTCGGGTCATCCTACGGGCGGCGTCCGCCCGCTCACGTCTCGGGTGGTCGCAGGCTGGATCCGTCGTCGTGGATCGGCACGTGGGCCTCGGGGATGTCCTCGTAGCTGGCGGGATCGGAGATCGGTTCGAGATGCGTGAGCACCGTGAGCTCGGGCAGGCAGGCCTTGAGCTCGTCCTCGAGCGCCTCGATGTAGTCGTGCCCCTCCTTGACCGTCCAGTCGTCGGGCACCAGCACGTGCACGCTCATGAAGCGCTCCTGGCCGGCCTCCCTGGTCTGCAGTCCGTGGAAGGTGACGGTCGCATCGGTGCGCCGACGCAGGATCTCGGTGATGACCTCGTGGTCCTCATCCGGCAGTGCCTTGTCCAGCAGGCCGGAGATCGATTCGGAGAGCAGCCCGATGCCGGTGACGATGATGTTCACGCCGACCGCGAAGGCGACCAGCGCATCCAGGCGCTCCCAGCCGGTCAGCGCCACCAGGCCCACGCCCACGAGCACGCCGGCGCTGGTGACGACGTCGGTCATCAGGTGCTTGCCGTCGGCGCGCAGGGCGATCGAATTGTGGGTCCTGCCGGCGCGCAGGAGCACGAGGGCGACGCCGCCGTTGAGCAGTGAGGCGACCACCACGATGAGCAGGCCGATGCCGAGGTTCTCCAGCGGGCGCGGGTTCACGAAGCGCTCGACCGCGGTGACCAGGATGACCGCTGCGGCCACGAAGATCATCAGTCCTTCGACGGCCGCTGAGAAGTACTCGGCCTTCGCGCGGCCGAAGAGGAAGCGGTCTGTCGCGGGGCGAGCGGCGACGGTCAGCGCGATGAGCGCGACCACGGCGGCCACCAGGTTCACCGTGGATTCGGCGGCGTCGGAGAGCAGGCCGACGGAATCCGTCATCGCCCAGGCGCTCGTCTTCAGCACGATCGTGAGGATCGCGGTGATGATCGACAGCCAGGCGAACTTCCGCAGATCGACCTTTCGGGTCGGGGTGGCGGGGCTTGAGGTGGTCATGCGCGGGAGTCCTTGATCGGCGGGTCGGGGGCGAGGGTGCCATCCGGGGCGATGTGCTCGAAGATCTGCTCCACCAGCGACAGGACGTGCGGATCCTCGACCGTGTAGAAGCTGTGGCGCCCCTCGCGGCGGGCCGAGACGATGCCGGCCAGGCGCAGCTTGCTGAGGTGCTGGCTGGTGGTGGGCAGGCTCAGCCCGACCTGTGCGGCGAGTGCGCCCACGTCGAAGTGCCCGGAGCTCATGAGCTGCACCAGGTGCAGACGGGCCGGGGAGGCGAGCATCGCGAAGGTGTCGGCCGCGGCGGCGAGCTGCAGCTCGGTGGGTGCATGGGGTGCGTCGGCTGCACCGGTCGCCGGGGCGTCGGGCAGTGCGCGGCCTGCCGGGCGCGATGCGTCGCGTCGGGCCCGGGCCGTCTGCTGCGCCGGAGGCGCCTCCGGGTCCGAGGGATGGTCCATGCCTCGAGTCTGGTGTCGGTTCCTCAGTTGCGCAAGGAACGAAATGGCGATGTGAGCGAGTCGTCGGCTCCGTCGGACACGCCCTGGCCCGGACGACTTCCCGTGAACGGCCCGGATGCGGGGGAGGGCAGTCGTACCGTGGGCGCACACCGTGCGTTGGCGCACATCGAGGCAGGACGTTCGAAGGAGTCGATCCGTGTACAACCTCTCCGTCGTGCTCGAGGACAGCGCGCGCACCTGTCCTGACCGAGTCGCTCTCATCCTGGGGTCCGCGCGCCTCACCTATGCGCAGATCGACGGCGCCGCGAACCAGGTCGCCCATCTCCTGGGCTCCCTCGGCATCCGCCCTGGCGACCGGGTCGCCCTGAGCTGTCCGAACCTCCCCCAGTTCCCGATCGTCTACTACGGGATCCTCAAGGCGGGGGCCGTGGTGGTGCCCCTGAACGTCCTGAGCAAGGCTCGCGAGATCACCTACTTCCTGGACGACGCCGATGCGAAGGCCTTCTTCTGCTTCGAAGGGTCGGAGGATCTGCCGATCGGCCGCTACGGGCACGACGGCGCCCTGGCCTCTGCCTCCCTGCCGCACCTGGTGATGATGACCGCCGATCCCTCAGCGCCCAGCCCCTACGACGACGTCCCCACCTTGGCGCAGGCGGTGGCCGGACTGCCCTCCAGCTTCGAGAGCGTCCAGACCCGCGAGACCGACACCGCCGTGGTCCTCTACACGTCCGGCACCACGGGGCGGCCCAAGGGGGCGGAGCTCAGCCACTCCAACCAGCTCATGAACGCTCTGACCTGCAACCGGCTCTTCGGTTCCCAGCCGGGCGAGGACACCCACCTCGTGGCTCTGCCGTTGTTCCACACCTTCGGCGCGACGGTGAACCTGAACGCCGGGTTCTCGATGGGCGCGACCCTGGTCCTGGTGCCCCGTTTCGACGCGGAGCAGGTGCTCGAACTGCTGGTGGAGCACGAGGTGTCCGTGTTCGCGGGGGTGCCCACGATGTGGTGGGGGCTGCTGCGCGCGCTGGAGGACGGTGACGAGCAGAGGGCGAGGATCGCGCAGACCCTGCGCCTGGGAGTCTCCGGCGGGGCGCCCCTTCCGGTGGAGATCCTCACGGCGGCCCGTGAGCGGCTGGGGGTCTCGATCATGGAGGGGTACGGCCTGTCCGAGACCTCGCCGGTGGCCTGCTTCTCGCTGGCGGACCGGCCTCGACCCGGTTCCATCGGGGTACCGGTGTGGGGCGTCGAGGTGAAGCTCATCGACCCCTCCGACCCGGACTGGGCGGAGGTCACCGAGACGGATGCGGTGGGAGAGCTCGTGGTGCGCGGCCACAATGTGATGAGCGGATACATGGGGCGCCCGCAGGAGACGGCGGAGGTGATGCGGGACGGCTGGTTCCGCACCGGTGACCTGGCCCGACGGGATGACGAGGGCTTCTACTTCATCGTCGACCGCTCCAAGGACATGATCGTGCGGGCCGGGTACAACGTGTATCCGCGGGAGATCGAGGAGGTGCTGATCTCGCATCCACAGGTCTCGCTCGCCGCGGTGGTCGGTGTGCCCGACGAGCGGGTCGGCGAGGAGGTCAAGGCGCACGTCATCCTCGAGGACGGCGCCACGATCAGCGCCGACGAGCTGCGCGACTGGGGGCGGGAGCAGATGGCCGCCTACAAGTACCCCAGGGACGTGGTGATCCTCGAGACGCTGCCGATGACCGCGACCGGGAAGATCCTCAAGCGCGAGCTGACCTGAGGAACGGGTCGGGCCCGGCACCTGAGGTGCCGGGCCCGATCAGTTCGCCGTAGGAGGGGTCAGCGCACGGAGCGCGTGGGCTCCACAGCGACGGGCTGCTCGGTCTCGGCGTAGGCGCGGAAGCCGCCGATCAGATCGGTGGCTCGGTGGAATCCGAGATCGCGCAGGTCACGAGCGGCGAGCGAGGAGTAGTACCCCTCGTTGCAGACCACGATGACCAGGTCCTCGTGCTCCGGACCCTTGCTCATGCGGTCCGCGCTGCTCGGGTCCAGGCGCCACTCGAGCACCAGGCGGTCGATCACGATGGCGCCGGGGATGTGTCCCTCGGGCTCCCGCATGGTCACCGGTCGGATGTCGATCACGTGTGCGCCCTGCTCGATCAGTGCGGGCAGCGCGGCCGGTTCCACCCTCTCCACTCCCGCACGGGAGGCGGCGAGGATCTCGTCGATGCTGTGCTGGGCGGGCGAGTCGGCCCGGCGCCGTCCGGCGCCGGCCTCGCTCATCGGCTGCGACCCGAGGAGAACGCGGCAAGGCCGCTGACGCTGTCGCCGCCGCGCGACCCCTCGGAGCTCGTCGAGTAGCGCGCCGGAGCAGCCTCACGACGGCCGCCGCCCTGGCCTCCGCGACGACCGCCGCCGGAGCGCTGGCCCTGTTCGCCGGAGCCCTGGCCGCCACGACCGCCCTGACCACCACGGCCTCCCTGGCCGCCACGGCCTCCTTGACCGCCACGGCCGGAGCCCTGGCCACCCTGACCGCCACGGCCGGAGCCCTGGCCACCGCGACCGGAGCCCTGACCACCGCGACCGCCCTGGCCTCCGCGGCCGGCGGAGCGCTCGGGCCGCTCGACCGGATCGGCCGTGCGCGGCTCGTGCATCTCGGTGCGCTCACCGGGGGCGAGCTGCGTGAGCACGGTGGAGGCGGGGTTCACCTGCGGGTGGACGGTGGGCTTGATGCCGGCCTTGCGCATCAGATCGCTCACGTCGCGCTTCTGCTCCGGGGTCTGGACCGTGATCACGGTGCCGGACTCGCCCGCGCGGGCGGTGCGACCGGAGCGGTGCAGGTACGCCTTGTGCTCGACGGGCGGATCGGCATGGACCACGAGGGCCACTTCGTCCACGTGGATGCCGCGGGCGGCGATGTCGGTGCAGACCATCGTGGTGGCCTCGCCGGTGCCGAAGGCCTCGAGGTTCCGGGTGCGCGCGTTCTGCGAGAGGTTGCCGTGCAGATCGACGGCGTCCACCCCGCGAGCGCTGAGCTTGCGGGCGAGGTTCTTCGCGCCGTACTTGGTGCGCGTGAACATGATGGTGCGTCCGGGGGCGGCGGCGAGATCGCGCAGCACGTCGAAGCGTGCCGCGGGCTCCACCTCGAGCACGTGGTGCTCCATGGTGCCGACGGGGCTCGAAGCCGGGTCCGCCGAGTGGGTGACGGGCTCGTGCAGGAACTGCTTGACGAGCTTGTTCACGCCCGAGTCGAGGGTCGCGGAGAACAGCATCCGCTGACCCTTGGGCGGCGTCTTGTCGAGGATCTTGCGGACCATCGGCAGGAAGCCCATGTCGGCCATGTGGTCGGCCTCGTCGATGACGGTGACCTCGATGCCGCCGAGGTCGGCATGCCCCTGGCCCATGAGGTCCAGGAGTCGGCCGGGGCACGCGACGAGCACGTCGATACCGCCGGCGAGAGCCTTCACCTGCGGGTTCTGGCCCACCCCGCCGAAGACGACGGCGCTGCGCAGGCCCGCGGCCGCCTCGAGCGGCTTGAGCGAGTCGGCGAGCTGCGAGGCGAGCTCGCGCGTGGGGGCGAGGATGAGCGAGCGGGGCCGACGCGCCACGCGACGGCGCGGCTCGGCGATCAGGCGCGCCACCAGGGGCAGCAGGAAGGCGTAGGTCTTGCCCGAGCCGGTGCGGCCACGACCCAGGACGTCGCGCCCGGACAGGGAGTCCGGCAGCGTCGCGGCCTGGATGGGGGTGGGCTGGGTGATGCCCTGGGGCGCGAGCGCCTCGACCAGGACAGAGGGCACGCCGAGGCGTGCGAAATCGGGGGAGGTCACGGATGTTCCGTTCTGAAGATGCAGATCCCGCCCGATGCGTCATGTGCCGGAGCACTGCCGTGGCAGCGCGTCGGACGCTGCGCAGTCACCACCAGAAGTGGGACCTGTGCCGCGGCGGGATGACGGCACGCAGGACCCACGCTAGACCTGCTGCTGTCCACGGGGAATGATCAGGGCCGGGGATGTGAGAAACACCTGACGCCGCGCGCCGTGCAGGGCCGGTAGTGTCCCCACGTGAGAACCTCCACGGCCGTCGGAGGACCGCAGGGAAGGGGCACGAGATGGCTCGCAGGGTGAGCATCAAGGACGTCGCACAGCATGCGGGCGTCTCCTGGAAGACCGTCTCGAACGTCGTCAACGAGCGCCCCGTCGTGCGGGCCGACACTCGGGAGAAGGTCCTGGCCGCGATCGACGAGCTCGGGTACGTGCCCAACCACGTCGGCCGCGAGCTGCGCGGCGGCCCCACCCGCTCGATCGCCCTGGTGGTCCCCGAGCTGCAGAATCCCTACTTCGCCCGTCTGGCCGAGCGGATGCAGGCGGCCGCACGCGAGCGGGGATACACCGTGAGCGTCGAGGTGTCCCTGCACAGCCCCCAGGTGGAGCGCGCCCACGTGCATGGCCGCACGGCGCGTCCGGTCGATGCGGTGGTCATCTCGCCCACCGCGCTCGAGCCCGCAGACCTGCTGGAGCGGCACTCCGGCCCGCCCGTGGTGCTGCTGGGGGAGACCCTCACCGCCGCCCAGGGTGTGGTGCACGTGGCGATCGACAACGTCGGCTCCGCCGGGGACGTGGTGCGCCATCTCGTCGCGACCGGCCACCGACGGCTGCTGTTCCTCGGTGCCGACAGCGCTGCGCGTTCGACCGGCGCCGACCGTCTCGCGGGGTTCCAGGAAGCGAGCCGCGCCGCGGGCCTCCCGCAGGATCCGGACCTGCTCCGCAGCGCCACCTCCTGGACCCGGGAGGAGGGGTGCGAGGAGGTCCGTCGCACGCTCGAGGCCGGGATCGAGATCGACGCCGTGGTGGCCGGCAACGACCTGATGGCGATCGGTGCGCTCGCCGCCCTGCGGGAGCACGGGCTGCGGGTGCCCGAGGACGTCGCCGTCGTGGGCTGGGACGACGTCGCTGAGGCGGCCTGGACCATGCCCGCGCTCACCACCATCGCCCCTGACCTCGATGCCCTGATCGCCGCCGCCCTCGATGCCGCGATCGACGGCGTCGAGCGCAGCCGGACCGCCGGCGCGGAGAACGTGATCGCGCATCGCCTGGTGCAGCGCGCGAGCACCCGGCCCGTCGACGCGGAGAGCGCCGCGGTCTGACGAACGGATTTCCCACGTTGCAATTTGGGGTCCGGTGCGCTTGACTGGCTCCCGACAGAACCTGCCGGCGCCCCGCGGCGCCGGTGACTCAGCGCCGAGCACCACTGATCCCAGGAGCCGTTCGTGAACGCCCAGAATCCTGACCTTCCGGAGCACCTGAGCTCCCTGTTCTCCCGCGCCGACGAGCTCGCCGCACAGCTGGATCCGCCGCTGTCGGCCGTGACCGACGTGCCGCGCCCCGAGCACCCGCGCCCCCAGCTGCACCGTCCCGCCTGGCTCACCCTCAACGGCCCCTGGGCGTTCGAGATCGATCAGGGCGATTCGGGCCGTGAGCGGGGACTGCTCGAGCGCCGGCTCGACTCCGAGATCCTCGTGCCCTTCGCCCCGGAGACCGCCGCCTCCGGGATCGGCAACCGCGACTACCTCGAGGCCGTCTGGTATCGCCGCACCGTGACCGTCCCGGCCGATTGGGAGGGCCTGCGCCCGATCCTGCACTTCGAGGCCGTGGACCACGATGCGACCGTCTGGGCCGACGGCGTCGAGGTCGCGCGGCACCGTGGCGGCTTCACCCCGTTCTCCGCGGACCTCTCCGTCGTCGACGGCGTCGGCCCCGGCGCGGAGGTCGAGATCACGGTGCGGGCCCGCGACCCTCACGGTGTCCCGCAGGCTCGCGGCAAGCAGTCCCACGACTTCACGCCCACGGCCGCGAACTATCACCGCACCACCGGCATCTGGCAGAGCGTGTGGCTCGAGGGCGTCCCGGCCGACGAGATCCGCTCGCTGCGGATCCTGCCCTCCCTCGCCGGACGGTCCTTCGCGCTCGACGTGCCCCTGGCCCGCACCACCGCGGGCACCCGCCTCGAGGTCGTCGCCTCCGTGCCGGGCGGCGCGGAGGCGGCGCGCGCGCAGGTGCGCGCCGATCTGGACCTGGCCCCGCACCTCGAGCTCGCGATCCCCGAGGACGCGGTGCGCGTGTGGGGCCCCGGAGCTCCTGAGCTCTACGCCCTGAGCGTGCGTCTGCTCGGCGCCGACGGTGCCGTGCTCGATGAGGTGCGCTCCTATGCGGGCCTGCGCTCGACGTCGCTGCGCGACCACGAGTTCCGGATCAACGGGGAGAAGGTCTTCCAGCGCCTGGTCCTCGACCAGGGCTACTGGGAGGAGTCGTTCATGACCTCCCCGACCGACGGCGCGATCACGACCGACATCCGTCTCGCCCTCGAGGCCGGCTTCAACGGGGCACGACTGCACCAGAAGGTCTTCGAGCAGCGCATGCTGTTCTGGGCGGATCTGCACGGCTATCTCACCTGGGGCGAGTTCGGGGACTGGGGCGTCTCCGGGTTCGGGCCCACGGGGGACAACCAGCAGCCCACCGCAGCTTTCGTCGGCCAGTGGGTCGAGGCCGTGAAGCGCGACCTCAACCATCCCTCGATCATCGGCTGGTGCCCGCTCAACGAGACCCACCAGGTGATCCACGACCGGATCACCCAGCTCGACGTGGTCACCCAGGCGATGTACGACGCGACCAAGCTCGCTGATCCCACCCGTCCCGTGCTCGACACCTCCGGGTACTCGCACCGGGTGCGCGGAGCCGACGTCTACGACTCCCACTCCTACGAGCAGGACCCCGAGCGCTTCCGCGTCGAGCAGTCCGGTCTCGCCGACGGCGAACCCTTCGCCAACCGGCGCGACCTGGGCCCGGACGAGATGCCCTTCGCCGACGGCGCCTTCTCCCTGCCCTACGCCGGTCAGCCCTATTTCGTCTCCGAGTACGGCGGCATCTGGTGGAACCGGAAGGAGGCCGAAGAGGCCGAGGAGGCGGCCCGCGCCGGCAACAACGCCGCCGAGTCCTGGGGCTACGGCGAACGGATCCGCAGCGAGGAGGAGCTCTACACGCGCTTCGAGGGGCTGACCCGGGTGCTGCTCGAGGACCCGCTGATGTTCGCCTACTGCTACACCCAGATGACCGACGTGTTCCAGGAGAAGAACGGCATCGTCGACTTCGAGCGCGGCCGCAAGCTGGACCTCGCCCGCCTGCGGTCCGTGCAGGAGAAGACCGCCGCCTACGAGCGGGAGGCCTGACCCCGAAGAGACGCTGAACGGCTGGGTCGAGCTGCTGAGCTGACGGGCCGACGAGCCGCTGAGCCGACGAGCCGCCCGGGACGCCACGGATAATCCCGTGACGCCCCGGGCGGCCTGCGTCAGGATGTGGGCATGGTCGATCAGTCACGCCTGTGGGATGCGCATGCCGCCGCCGAGTACGACACCCCCGGAGAGGGCATGTTCGCTCCCGAGGTGCTGGGGCCGACGGTCGAACTCCTCTCGTCGCTCGCCGACGGCGGCCGCGCCCTCGAGCTCGCGATCGGCACCGGCCGTGTCGCGATCCCGCTGCGGGAGGCCGGGATCGAGGTCACCGGCATCGAGCTGTCCGAGGCGATGGTCGCCCGGCTGCGGGAGAAGGTCGACGCACAGCAGGTCCCCGTCGTGCACGGCGACATGACCACCACGACGGCGGGGGAGGGGTTCTCCCTCGTCTACCTCGTGTTCAACACGATCGGGAACCTGCTCACCCAGGAGCAGCAGGTCGAGTGCTTCCGCAACGCCGCGCGGCATCTCGCGCCGGGAGGCTGCTTCGTGATCGAGCTGGGCGTGCCCGACCTCCGCTCGCTCACCCCGGGCACGGGAGGCACCCTCGAGCGCACGGAGCCCGGCTATCTCCTGGTGGACACGTACGACACGCTCCGTCAGATCCTGGTCTCCCATCACGTGCGCTTCGACGCGCCGGTGGACGGCTCCCGCGAGGCGCGCATGGATCGCACCCCGCAGCGCTACATCTGGCCCTCCGAGCTCGACCTCATGGCGCAGCTGGCCGGTTTCACCCTCGAGGACCGCTGGGCGGACTGGGACCGCACGGAGTTCACGGGGGAGTCCCACAGCCACGTGAGCGTCTACCGGCTCCCTACACTGGACCGGTGACGTCCATGGCCCCACGCACCGCCCCCACCGACCAGACCGACCAGACCGACCAGACCGACCAGACCGGCCAGACCGACCAGAGCGCCCCTGCCGTTCCGACGGCCCAGGCCTCTCGGGATCCCCTGACCCGGAGCCCGCTCAGCGTCGAGGACGTCCCCGCGCTCACCGCGCTCATGAACCGCGTGGACGCGGCGGACGACGGCGATGAACCGGCCGAGGAGCCCGGCATCCGCGAGTGGCTCACCATGCCCGGCCTCGACCTGGCCCTGGACACCCTGGCCGTGCGCGACGGTGAGGACCTCGTGGCGTTCGGCGCCGTCGACGTCTCGACCGCCACCGACCGTGAGGGACGGGTGCGCTGCCAGCTGATGGGTGCGGTCGACCCGACCCGCCGCCGGCAGGGCCTGGGCACGGAGCTGTTCGAGTGGGCCGAGGCCCGCGCCGCGCAGCTCGCCGCCGAGCGCCATCCGGGCGTCGAGACCGCGGTCTTCCGATCCCCCGGGGGCCGGGACCCCGCGGACGGCACCTCGGCGGATGCTCCGCTGACCGGCGGGGCCGATGTGCGTCCGCTCCTCGCGCAGCGCGGTTACCGGCGGGCTCGCAGCTGGCTGACCATGGTGCGGAGACTGCCCGGAACGGAGATCCCGGAGACCGACCTCGCCGGCGTCCAGGTGAGCGCCCCGTCCGAGACGGACGAGGAGGCCACTCGTTTCGCCCATCTCGACGCCTTCGCCGATCACTGGGGCTCGGCCCCGGTGACCGCGGAGCGCTGGAGCGTGTGGTGGTCCTCCCACACCTCGCGTCGTGAGCTCTCGAGCATCGCGACGGACGCCGACGGGACCGTGCTCGGCTACGTGATCACCTCGGAGGACAAGCCCGGCGTGCTGCACATCGCCCTGGTGGGCACGCGCCCTGCGGCGAGGGGCCGAGGCATCGCCCGCGCCGTGATCGCCCGCTCGCTGCGCGCGGCGGCCCGGGCGGAGTACGTGACGGCCGAGCTGGAGGTCGACGCCGACTCGCTCACCGGCGCGACCCGTCTCTACGACGCCCTCGGCTTCGTGCGCGAGCACGTCCACGGGACCTACGAGAAGCCGGTCGCCTGACCCGTCAGTGCCCGTCAGCGCCCGCAAGTGCCGGCCGGCGCCCTCCGGCACCCCCGATGCTCATCATCGAGCCTTGACACCCTCCCTCTCTACTGTCCATAGTGAATATGAACAGTAGAGGCAGTCGGTTCGGTCGACGTGAACGCTCGGAGGAGTGGTGAGCATGCACATCCCGCTCGACCCCTCCGACCCCGAGCCGATCTACGAGCAGATTCGAGCCCGCCTCGCCGAGATGATCCTGCGAGGGGATCTCGCCCCCGGAGAGGCCCTGCCCTCGATCCGGGCCCTCGCCCGTGACCTGCGGGTCAGTGTCATCACGACCACGCGCGCCTACAACGAGCTGGTGGCCGACGGGCTGGTCGACGCCGTGCGCGGCAAGGGAGTCTTCGTCCGCGCGCAGCAGCCCGAGCAGCTGCGCAACCGAGCCCTCGACCGCATCGACGCCGCGCTCGCCGAGGTCGCCCGAACCGCTCGCACCGCCGGGATCGACGCCGACGAGCTGCACGAGCGCCTCGCCCATGCCCTCGAGGAGGAGGACCGATGAGCACGATGCCCCCGGAGCCGCACGGCGGCCTGGATCCACTCGCGCTCGGCGCGGACGAGACCCCGTCGGACGCGGTCCGAGCCGAGGAGCTGTCCGTGCAGCTGCCGTCTCTCGGCCGCCCGTACTCAGCACCGCTGCGGGCCGTGCACGAGCTCAGCCTGAGCGTGCCGACCGGGCAGGTCACCGCGCTCGTCGGGCATAACGGCGCCGGCAAGACCACCACGCTGCGCACGCTGATCGGCGCCCTGCCCTTCTCGGCCGGACGTCTCGAGGTGCTCGGCACCGAGATGGGGCCTGCCCGCGTCGCGATGCCGAGCGGTGTCGCCGTCGTTCCGGATGCCCCCGCCTACCCGCCGCGCTGGACCGCGCGCCAGGTCGCGCGAGCGCACAGCGCCACGGCTGCGCGCTTCGACCACGCGCGCTTCGACGCCTATCTCACGGACCATCGTGTCCCGGTCGACAGGCCTCTCAGCGGCTTCTCCCGAGGCCAGCTCACCCAGCTCACGATCGCCGCGGCCCTGGCCCAGCATCCCCGTCTGCTGATCCTCGACGAGCCCTTCGCCCGCCTGGATCCGCTGGCACGCACCGAGCTGGTCGACGAGCTGCGTGACCTGATGGCGCTCGGTGATCGCACCATCCTGCTGTCGACCCATGACCTCGAAGGGATGGACCGCTTCGTGGACCATCTCGTGGTGCTCGCGCAGGGGCGGACGGCGCTCGAAGGCGATGTGGAGACGCTGCGCGAGGAGTTCCTCGTGCTCGAGCAGGCCGGCACCGGCAACACCTCCGATGACGCTCACGGTCTCGAGCCGCTGATCGGGCCCGTCACCACGGGCGACACGACGCGTGGCCTCGTGCACCTCGACGAGGCCGCCGGGCTGCCGCCCGGAGCGCACCTGCGGCGCCCGGGGATGAGTGAGCTGGTGACGCACTGGCTGCGGGCCGCGAGCCCACCGGACCGTGCATCCTCCACGGCCACCACCTCGAGGAGGGGAACGGCATGATCTCGACCCGACGAGCCCTCGTCATGGAGGCCCGCCTGAACAGCGGCCGCTTCGGGCTCACCATGGCCCTGTGCGTGCTGAGCGTCGTGGTCGCCGTCGTGATCACCGACGGTCTGATGACGGTGCTTCCGTTCTGGGCCGCTCTGGCCTGGTATCGCTATGGCCGCGCGGACACCATCGAGCGCGCGGAGCTGAGGGCGAGTCTCGGCCTCTCCCGGGCGGACCGGGTGCGTGGACGCGTGGCGCTGATCGGCGTCGAGACGATGGTCCTCCTGCTCACCTCGGCGCTCTGGCTGCTCATCGCTCCGGCACTGGACCTCAGGACGACCGTGCGGCCCGGCGCCACGTTCACCCTGTCGGGGCCGCCCGGCCTCTCCGAGATCCTGCTCGTCCTGGTCGGCACGGGACAGGCCGCCTTCGTCCTGCTGCTCACCGCGATCGTCGTCGGCGGCGACTGCACCACCCACCGGCCGGCCCGCTCGATGGCCGTGCTGAGCATCATCGTCTACCTCGGCGCCGGTCTGCTCAGCGCCATGCTCGTCGGGCTGCCCCTGAGCATGCTCGAGCTCTCCGGCAGTCCTGCCGTGCCCTCCCTCGTGATGGGGGCGGGGGTGATCGTGGTCGGCGCTGTTCTCCTGCTGGTGCTGCGCCGCCGCGTACGCGCCTGGAGCGACGTGCTCGACTCCGGTGCGGCCACACGGATGCGGGCCGCAGCATGATCCGCCCCGAGCCTTCCGGCCGTCCCGTGGAGCCGCAGTGCCCCGTCGCCCCGGCCATCCGGGTCCAGCAGCTGGCCGTGGACATCCCCCATCCCCGCAGCCGCTACCGGGCACCGACCCCAGCCCTCCACGACATCAGCTTCACCGCGCCCCGAGGTCAGGTCACCGCACTGGTGGGCACCAACGGAGCCGGCAAGACGACCGTGCTGCGAGCCCTCACCGGGGCCCTGCGGCCGGCTGCCGGATCGGTCGAGGTGCTCGGTCGCACCGTCGGCCCCGCCGATCGTGCCTGCCCCGAAGGCGTCGGCGTCGTGCCCGACGCCCCGGTGCTCCCCGAGGAGTGGACCGCGCAGGACGTCATCGCGCTGCGACGCTGCCTGGGCGACCCCTTCGACACCAGCCTCTTCCCGCGGATGCTGCAGGCGTCCGGGATCCGCCCGCGGGCCATGATCGGCTCGCTCTCCGCCGGGCAGACGACCGCGTTCGCGGTGGCCGCAGCGCTCGCCACCGATCCACGGCTGCTCGTGCTGGATGAACCGCTCACCCGGCTCGACCCTCTGGCCCGCAGCACCCTGGTGGATCTGCTGCGCGATCGGCTGGCCGACGACGACTCCCGCTCCGTCCTGCTCTCGACGCATGACCTCGAGGGGATGGACTGCTTCGTCGACCATCTCGTGGTGCTGCACGAGGGCCGCACGGTGCTCGAGGGCGACGTCGACGAGCTCCTGGAGGCCCACGTCGTGGCGACCTACCCCGCCGGCGCTCCGCAGATCCCGCTGGGGGCGCGTCCGCTCGGGCGCAGCGGCGCCGCCGAGGCGCTGATCGCGACCGACGACTCCGTCGGCCTGGCGCCGGGGACCGCTCTGCGCGAACCCGACCTCCCCGATCTCGTGGGCCTGACCCTCGCGGCCCGTGCCGGGCGCGCCATCGGGGAGGACCGCCGATGAGCGCGACGCTGCGCAGACCGTCGACGGCACCGCGCGACCGCGCCCTCCGCCTGGAGCTGACCCTCCAGCGGCCGCTGCTCTGGGGGAGCGGTGTGGTCGCCGCCCTCCTCCTGCTCGCCGCGATCGGACAGTTCGCACGACTGGGGAACGTGCTGATCCTGCTGGCCGTCGCCGTGCCCGTCGCCGCCGCCCCGCGAGACCCCGCTCGAGAGGGATGGCTGAGCGGGACGCTCGGCATCTCACGGGCCGCCCGGGTGAGGGCCCGGGTGCGCGTCGTGCTCTTCACGCAGCTGGGGCTCCTGCTCGCCGCTGCCGTGGTGATCCTCGTCGGCCCGCAGGGCGGAGGGGGTGATCCGGCGACGCTCGGACGGGTCAGCGCGGGCGGTCTCTCGCTGCCGGTCCCGACCCTCGCGTACTGGCAGGACGTGGTGATCTGGGCGTCGGCGGCTGTGTGGTCGCACATCTGGGTGGGGCGGGACGCCCTGCACGACGCGTCCACGGCGATGTGGGCACGAGCGCTGGCCTCCTACCTCGGCATGTACGTCGTGGTGACGGCCGTGACCTTCGGGGTGAGGATGCTGCCCCTCGCCCTCGGGGCGCTGCTGGGTCGGGAACCCGTGGCGGGGCCGGCGCAGGAGTATCCGGCGGTCCTGGCCGGGGCTGCGGTGTTCGGGGCCGGGCTCCTCGTCCTGCGGTGGCGATCGCGGGCCTGGGCGCAGGCCGCCTGAGAAACGGCTCGAGCGTCCGGCCTGATCGGCGGAGCATCGAGCGACGGCTGTGCGCGAGGATGGACTCATGAGAGCTGTGCGCTACGACGAGTTCCGTGACCGACCCGTTCTGGTCGACATGCCTGATCCCGTGTGCCCGCCGCGCGGCGCGGTCGTCGCGGTGCACGCGACCGGAGTGTGCCGCAGCGACTGGCACGCCTGGCAGGGCCATGACGACTCCCTCCAGCTGCCCCACGTCCCCGGGCACGAGTTCGCGGGCATCGTCGAGCAGGTCGGCGCGGACGTCACCGGCTTCGCGCCGGGGGACCGGGTCACGGCCCCTTTCATCCTCGCCTGCGGCCGCTGCGAGGAGTGCCTCGCCGGAGCACCCCAGGTCTGCCCGGAACAGCGCCAGCCCGGCTTCGACCTCCCCGGGTCCTGGGCGGAGAAGGTGCTGGTCATCGAAGCGGACCACAACCTCGTCACCCTGCCGGAAGAGATCGACATGGTCCGTGCGGCGGGGCTCGGCTGCCGCGTCGGCACCGCCTATCACGCGGTGCGCACGCAGGCGCGGGTCGCCGTCGGGGAGAGGGTCGCCGTGTTCGGCTGCGGCGGGCTCGGCCTCGCCTGCGTGATGGTCGCGCTAGCGGCAGGCGCCGACGTCATCGCGATCGACGTCTCCGACAGCGCCTTGGCGGCGGCGGCCGAGCTCGGCGCGACGCCTCTGGTCTCTGGCACGGACATCGTCGACCGGGTCCGCGAGGCGACGGGCGGCGGCGCCCACGTCACCCTCGACGCGCTGGGGTCCGCGGGCACGGCCCGTGCCGCGATCGCGTCGCTGCGGCCGCGCGGTCGCCACGTCCAGGTGGGGCTCCTGCTGGGCGAGGACGCCGACCCCTCCCTGCCGATGGGTCAGGTGATCGGCCAGGAGCTGCAGATCCTGGGCAGCCACGGCCTGGCCGTCTCCGAGTACCGGGACCTGCTCGCCGATATCGCGAGCGGACGCCTCGACCTGGGAGCCGTCGTCGGCAGACTCCTCGCCGTCGAGGACCTGCCCGATGCGATGCTCGCCATGGACCACCCGCCCACGACCGCAGGGATGACCGTCGCCCGGGTGCGCTGACCGCGACGCGGCGAGAGGAACCCCGCATCGCGCGGCGTGCGGGCCCGCTGCGGCCGGGGAGGTCCGCCGCCTGTGGAACGATTGGGCCCATGACCATCACTGCTGCTGCCGACGGCTCCGCCCTGGGCAATCCCGGCCCGGCCGGCTGGGCCTGGTACATCGACGAGAACACCTGGCGCGCGGGCGGCTGGCCCCATGGCACCAACAACATGGGCGAGCTCAAGGCGGTGCTCGACCTGCTCGAGGCCACCGCCGTCGACGCCGACCAGCACTTGCTGATCCTGTGTGACAGCCAGTACGTCATCAACTCCGTGACCAAGTGGATGCCGGGCTGGAAGCGCAAGGGCTGGCGCAAGAAGGACGGCAAGCCCGTCATGAACGTCGAGCTGCTGCAGGCCATCGACCGCGCCCTCGTCGACCGCAGCGTCGAGTTCGAATGGGTCAAGGGCCACTCCGGCCATGCGATGAACGAGGCCGCCGACGTGCGCGCCAACGCCGCCGCGACCGCCTACTCCAAGAAGCAGGATCCCCAGGTGGGCCCGGGATACCGGGGCGGCTCCGCAGGTTCCTCGGAGGCGGCGAACCCCCGCACGGCCCCGACCTTGGCTCCGGCGGCGCCCCCGACCTCGACCTCGGCGGGTCCGTCATCCACATCGGAGGCCGCCTCCACCGCCGATCGGCCCCTCGCGCCCCCGGAGGATGACCTCTTCAGCCTCTTCGGCCAGGACGCGGGCGACCCCGCCCCGGCCACCTGCAGCACCGCGGCGGAAGACACGGTGCTCACCGAGGACGCCCCCGGGGCCACCGACTTCGAGCAGATCACCGCCCGCGAGCTCGCCCTGCTCAGTGATGCGTTGCGCGCCGATGCCCCGAGCGCCGCCGAGCTGCTGCACGTGGACTTCACCGAGACCGGCTCCAGCGGACGCCGCTACGACCGCGACGAGATCCTCGCCCACCTCGCCCCGCTGCGCGGCGTCGACGCGTCCGAGTTCGTGGCCGACGAGATCGCCCCCGGTGTGGTGCTGCTGCAGTATTCGACCAGCTCGGCCGACGGCCTCGTGCACCGCAGCTCGCTGTGGGTGCAGGAGAAGGGGCGGTGGCTGCTGCGTCACCACCAGGGCACCCCGGCCGACAGGGCCTGATGTCCCTGGTCGCGGGCGGCGGATCGGTGCCGCTGAGCGACCGCGCGGGAGGCCCGGATCTCGCGCGGGGCCTCGCCCTGCTCGGGATCGCACTCGCCAACACCGTCGGCTGGCTGCACGGCTCGACCTGGACCGTTCTGCTCAAACAGCAGGACGCCACCGTGCTGGATCGTGTGGTGGACGTGCTCCTCGCCCTGACCATCGACAACCGCGGCTTCCCGCTGTTCGCGATGCTGTTCGGCTACGGCATCGGGATCCTGCACCGCCGCTCCCGCGAACGGGGCGAGAGCGCGGGCCGCTTCATCCTGCGCATGCTGCGGCGCCACGTGGTGCTGCTCGCGATCGGACTGGCCCACGCGATCCTGCTGTTCAGCGGCGACATCATCGTGGCCTACGCGATGGTGGGCATGCTCTGCGCGGTGCTCGTGACACGGCACCGCGCCGTGATGCCCGTGGTCGCGATCGCCGCCCTTCCCGCGCTCGGCGTGTGGGGATGGGCCGACGGCACGATAGGTCTGTTCGGGGGCGACGGCTACGCCTCGGCCGCCGCACCCGACTACGTCACCGCTCTGCGCCTGCGCACCGAGCAGGCGGGGGCCGACGTCGCCACCGTCCTGATCGACGACATCGGTCTGCTCTCGCCGATGGCGATCGGGGTGATCGCCGCTCGGCTGCGGATGCTCGAGGAGGTCGTCGCGAACCGTGACCTGCTGGTCCCCATCGCCCGCTGGGGGCTCGGGATCGGACTGCTCGGAGCGGTGCCCCTGGCCGCAGTGCTCGCCCTCGACCCCGCTCACCGGGTCCTGGACGCGGTGCTCCTGCTCGGCTCCATCGGGGTGGTGCACCAGTACACGGGCCTGATCGGAGCCCTGGGCTTCGCCGCAGCGCTGGCACTGCTCGCCGAGCGGGTGCGTCGGCAGACCCAGTCGGCCGACGGGACCGTCGCCCCGCACGACGCATCCGGTCACGCAGCCGGTCACGCATCCGGTGGGGCCGCCCTCCGACGCGACGCGGCCGACGGGGGATCGGCCCCGAGGGTCGTCGTCGCGGCCGTGCGAGGGATCGAGGCGCTCGGCGCGGTCTCGCTGAGCGCCTACGTGGGCCAGTCGCTCGTGGCCCACGCCCTCTTCCCTCCGTACACCCTGGATCTGGGCGCGCGGCTCGGCAGCGCCGGTGCCGCGGCGCTCATGGTGGCGACCTGGCTGGTGATGATCCTGCTCGCGCAGGCCCTGCGCCGTCGCGGCCGGCGAGGCCCGCTCGAGGTCGTGCTGCGCCGTCTGGCAGGATCGAGCACATCGCGATCGCCGAGGACCGATCGATCCCCGCGCACCCTGCGCTCCCTAGGATCTCCGCGATCCTCGCCCTCCGCACGATCCTCGCGCTTCTCACCCTCCGCACGATCCTCTCGACCGGGAGCTCGTCCATGACCGTCTACGCCGATACGCCCAGGTGGCCGCGCCACGGCATGGTCTGGGGCCATCTGATCTCCGACACCTCGCTCGCCGAGCTGCACAGCACGGCGGCCCGGGCAGGGCTGCCCCCGCGCTCCTTCGACCTGGACCACTACGACTGGCCGGAGCGAGCTCGCCCCGGCCTCGAGGCGGCCGGAGTGCGCTTCATCGACGC
The DNA here is from genome assembly GCF_003335205.1 of Brachybacterium sp. JB7. Lineage (NCBI taxonomy): Bacteria > Bacillati > Actinomycetota > Actinomycetes > Micrococcales > Dermabacteraceae > Brachybacterium > Brachybacterium sp. JB7. The sequence continues at coordinate 461,217 of NZ_QPGN01000003.1, forward strand.
CGGGGAACTCACGCGGATCCTCATCCGCTCCGGCCTGCGGGTCCGACTGCGCGACCGCGCAGGTGCCCGTGCTCGGCGCAGCGCGGACCACGCCGCGCAGCTGGGGCTCACTCCCGTGCCGAGGGACCTGATCGTGGGGCTGAGCGGCCATGTCGACCCGCTGCCCTCGGCGCAGGACGCTCTGCCCGGCGCATTCCGGATGACTCGTGACGATCCGTCGGCCCCGCCCCGGATCGAAGCGCACGACGAGGCGGGCCTGCGTGCCGCCGAGCAGCTGCTGGACCACCTGGACAACCTCTCCCGCGCGGCCGGGCAGGCGGGCTTCAGGGGGCAGGTGCTGGTGGACGGCAGCTGACCCGTCGAACTCCCCGAACGCGCCGAGCCCGTCGAACGCGCCGAACTCGTCGAGCCCGCCGGATCAGGTGGCCGGGCTCGAGGGCCCCGTCGGCGAGTCCGGGCTGGTCAGGGCGTGCAGCTGATCAGGCTCGACACGATGCTCCTCATCGACCTCGGCCCTCGGCAGCTCGACCCAGAAGGTGGACCCGCCGCCGGGGGTCTCGGTGACGCCGATGTCGCCGCGGTGCTGCTGGACGATGGTCGCCGCGATCGACAGGCCGAGACCCGCGCCGCCGCCCTGCGTCGCCGAGCGCGCCCGGGAGGCGTCGGTGCGGTAGAAGCGCTCGAAGACCTTCTCGCGCTGGTCGTCGTCGATGCCGGGACCGTGGTCACGGATCTCCACCCGCACGGTGCTCTCCGCGGTGTAGCCCACGGCGATCTCGACCGGGGAGCCCTTGGGGGTGTGGCGGTTCGCGTTGCCCACCAGGTTCAGGATCACCTGGCGCAGCGAGGCCTCATCGCCCAGCACGCCGATCGACAGGTGGGGCTGCACCGAGACCGGGGTCCCGGAGAGCGAGACCACCATGACCTGGCGGTCCGGGTCCAGGGCCCGCAGGTCCTGAGCGGCGTCGAAGAGGGCATCGGTGAGATCCACCGGCTCGAGGGCCAGATCGGGGTTCTCGTCCAGGCGTGCCAGGCGCAGCAGGTTCTCCACCAGCGACCCCATCCGTCG